>CADEGN010000087.1:0-11251 GCA_902826865.1 uncultured Myxococcales bacterium | reverse complement strand
GCAAGGCCGCCACCACCAACATCTCGACCGCCCGCACCTGGAGCCGCGCCATGATCTCAAAATAGTGCGCCGCCGGTCGGACCGCCAGGAAGGAAGCGCCGGAAACATCGATTGCGAGCACTGCTTCGCATGTGCAGCGCAGGTGCGAGCGGCGGGTGCATCGCCACCTACGGGCGCCAACGGCGGACCATCGCCGACCGCCTGGGGCCCGAATCGAGCAACTCACCAATCACGCCCCCACCCGAGGGCAACATACCTGCTACTTTGGCCGGGTATTCGCGTGGAACTGCGGCGGCTGGGCAAAAGCTACGACGGCAGCGCGTGGGCGCTGCGCGAGGTCGACCTCAAGGTCGCGAGCCGCACGATCGTTGGCCTCATCGGGCCCAACGGCGCGGGGAAATCGACCGCGCTGCGCATGGTCGCAACGATCATGGAGCCCAGCCACGGGGAGATCGCGTATGACGGTCGAGTCCCGCGCACGGTCGCGGACCACCAGGAACTGCGGCGTCAGATCGGGTTTTTGGGCGACGGCAACCCGCTCTACAAGCACATGACGCCGCGGGAATACCTGCGGTTTTTCGGCCAGTGCTTCTGCCTAGACGACCGCACGCTGGCGGCGGCGATCGACGAGGTCCTGACCACCTTCGCGCTGACGAGCAAAGCCGACACTGTGTGTGCGCAGCTGTCCAAGGGAATGCGCCAACGGCTGCTGATCGGTCGATGCCTGCTTCACCAGCCGCGGCTGCTCATCCTCGACGAGCCCACCGACGGTCTCGACCCCCGCGGGCGCTCGGATCTGCGCCGAATCCTCACCGAGGTACGTGCGCGGGGCACCACGGTGCTGATCTCGTCCCACATCCTCCGGGAACTCGACGACCTGTGCGATGAGGTCGCGATCTTGCAGCGCGGGGCGATCGTCGTATGCGGGAAAGTCGGGGACATCATCGATCGCCACGACGTGGGGCGATTCGTGTACCAGATCCGCCTGATCGACGGCGTCGAAACCGCCCGAACGATCCTCGCCGGCCACCATGCGCTCGTCGAGTCGGAAGGCGTGGTCGACGGGTTGCCGGCGCTCGCGGTCCAGTGGCAACGCGATGAGGCCGCCTTGGCGGACATGCTCCAGCGGTTGTTCGAGAACGGCGTCCGCGTGGCCACGTGTGCCCGCGTGCGCAGCCGGCTCGAGGACGTGTACGATCGGATCTCTGAGGATCGAGTCAACTAGTAACAGCGCGGATCGGGGCACGTTGATGGCAAAGTCGACATGGATCAGGGAGCTGGTGGCGGGCGCGCGCCCGTTCGTAACTCGCAGCTTGCGCGGTGGCCGAGCTCGACGCTTTGCCGCCCTCGCATGGGTGTTGCTCATCGTGACCGTCGTGTGCGGCACGTGGCTCGCCCGCGGCGCGGGAGCGCTGGAGCGCGACTTCCGTACCGCCATCGGTGCCGAGATCCACCGCTCGCTGCGCGAGCAGCGAGAATTCGTCGTGTTTGCCGACAGCGACGCAGAACACGCGATGCTCACTCGCGAAGTCGCGCAGCAACTCGCGACACCGATCAGCATCGAGAACCGCCGCGGTCGTGATTGGATCGTCCCCGCCGGCGTGGAATCGCTCCGCGACGCTGTCCTGGCGGCTCCGAACATCCAGCACCCCAACCGCGAGGATCTACTCACGTTGCAGCACGAGGCGGCCGCGGTGCTCGCCGCCCACAGCCTGGAGGTCGGGCCATCGACACGCTCGGGCTTTAGCTGGGACGACGCCAATGACGTCGTCCGGGTGCGGAGCATCATCGACCGCGATCTGATCCCGGAGGTGGTTCGCTACCAGTCGCCGCTCGACGCGACCGCGACGCTGGGGCTCGTCGGCCTGATGGCGACCCTCCTCGCGCTGGTGCTCGTGCTCGTTGTTGCGCCGGTGCTCGCGGGCATCGCGGCCGCGCAAGAGGCCCACGAGAACACGTTGCAGCCCTTGGCGGGCACGGCACTGCGCCCCCGACAACTCGCCCTCGGCCTCGCGATCGGCGCGACGGCCCCCGTGCTGATCCTCGCCGCTCCCCTCATGATTCTCGGCTCGATCGCCGCCCTGGCAACCGGGGGGATCGCCGCGTGGCTTGCCCTCGTGGCGCTGGCGGCTTGCTGCGCGTGGGCGCTCGCGCTCCTCGCCCAGGCCACCGGTTTGTTCGCAGGTCGCAAGCGAACACCTGCTCCCATCGCAGTGTCGCTCTTGGCCGTGCTGAGCACATGGCTGCTGGTCGGACTTGCCACTGGTTTTGACGAACTGGGGCGGGACAACGTCGCGTTGATCACGCTCTTGCCGAGTGGCGCGATCACGCACCTCGCACGGTGGACGTTTGACTTCGATGCCGCGGTGGCACCGGCGACGATCCTTCTCGGCTTCTACGTTGGCGTGGCCGCGGCGGCGTTCGTCGCCATCCTCGTCGGCGGACTCGGGTTGCTCGCCACCGAGCGCCGGATCCTCGGCCGGTACGCGCCTGCGCTGCGCCAAGGCGAGGCCCTGCTCGGCGCCGGCTTCCTCGCGGCGATCATCCTTCTCGCGCTGTCGGGCTACCACGAAGATGAGTTCTGGTTCGTCGGCCTCGCCCTGCTGGTGATGCCGCTGCAGATCTTCCTGATGGGTCGCGTACCCCATGGCGACGCTCCAAACGGGACGCCGACCGTCGCCGTCGCCGCGCTTGTGGGCGAGTTCTGGGCGATGATCGGGATCTACGCCGCGATCGCCCTGGTCGCCCGCCCGTCGGGCTGGGTGACGACGGTGCTTCCGTCGACGATCGAAATCGGCTACGCGCTCACGATCTCCGCACTGGTCGCCCTGCGCGTGGTGGCCGTGCCGGCAAAGCTCGGCGCCAGCATCTGGGCCGGGTTTGCGTTCGTGTTCGCGCTCATCTGCTTCGGCGTGGGCATCGCCCGCAGCGGTTCGGCGAACACACCCTTGCTGGTGCTTGCCGAGCTGCATCCCATCCTCGGGGGCGTCCAGGTCGCCCTCTACGTCGTGATCCCGTGGACTCTCATCACCGCCTTGACGCCGCGCCCCGTCGCTGTGGCAACCTCGATGGCCTCCCCGCCATGAGACGCCTTCTTGTCGTCGTCCTCACGACCGCGGCCTGCGGCCAGGATCCGTACGCCACTTCCGCACCGCCAGCCAAAGCCACGGCGCCCGCGAGCGCCGGGCCCACGATGCAAGCGCCGGCACAACCAGACACCAAAGCCACACCGGCGGCCCCAGACGCAGCGGCCAAACCGGCGGCCCCGGACGCAGCGGCCAAACCCCAAGTCGCCGAACCGAGCGGTGAGGATCTCACGCTGACCCCGGAGGAAGAACGGCTGCTCGCGGCCGACATCAAGACGCTCGCGCCGGAGGAACGACGCAAGCGAGCGTTCGCCCAGCGCAAGCGCATCTTGCAAAACCCTGACTCGCCGGTGGCCAAGACCCTCGAGGATCTGCGCCGTGCCGCCGAAAACGGGGGCGTCGAACCGCCCGCAGCCCCGGCGACCAAGCCCGACAAGGGCCTGCATTTCGAGGCGAAGACCAAGCCCAACCCGTGACGACCGCCCCACCCGCCGGGATCGCCGAAGCTGTTGCACCCTCCGGCGTGATCCGCTGGCAGCTGTGCGATCCGGCCCGCCGCAACCCCGTTAGCCCCGCGATCCTCGACTGGATCGCCTCTCGCTGCCAAACCCTGGCCGGCGAAATCGTCATCTTGTCCGGCATGGGCGATGACGTGTTCTGCGCGGGCTTCGACCTCGATGCCCTCGCTGCCGAGCCGGACGGTTTCGCCGAGCCCGACGCACCGCTGGCCAACGCGGTGGACGCGATGGCGGCGGCCAACGCAACACTCATCGCGGCGATCGGCGGTCATGTGGTCGGCGCGGGGACCGAGCTCGCATGGGCCTGCGATGTCCAAGTCGCGTGCCGCGGCGTGACCGTGGCGATTCCGGCGGCTCGACTCGGGGTCGTCTACCGCCGCAGCGGCGTGATTCGCCTGCACCGCGCGCTCGGCCACGGTCTCGCCACCCGGCTATTGCTCCTCGGTGAGCGGGTACCGATCGAGGACTTCGCCGCGGCCCGAGCCGTGACTGTGCTCGTCGATCGCGAGGCGCTCACACCGACCGTGGACGCAATCGCCGCCGGTCTCGGGCACGGTGATCCGTTGGCGCACGCCGGCAACCGCGAAAGCCTGCGCGCCGCGCTGCGTGGGGCGACCGACCCGGCCGATGGCGCCGACCCGGCCCATGTCGAACGCAGACGCGAGGCGTTCGCCCGCGCACGCGCGCGCCTGCGCAAGCCGTAGGGAGCCCAGCGGTGAAATCCCAACGCAGTTCGCGGCCTGCCAGCCGCGTGCCTGCTACGCTCTCGCGCCATGGCGATCCGCGACGATATCGAAGCGCGTATGCGACAGGCCCGCAAGGACCGCGACGAGCCGACGCTCAACGTCATCGGCATGGTCAAGAACAAGGTGCTGATGGAGCTCAAGTCCGGCAGTGGCGTCGCCGAGAATGACGAGCTCTGGCGCAACGTGCTGAGCGCCTACGTCAAGCAGCTACGCAAGTCGATCCCTGAGTTCGAAAAGGCCGGGGAACGCGGCGCCGCGGGCCTGGCGGACGTGAGGTTCGAGCTCGCATTTTGCGAACAGTTCTTGCCGCGCAAGCTCGACGCCGAGGCCACGCTCGCCCTCGTTCGGCGGATCGTCGCCGACAACGGGCTCGCCGAGTCCGGGGTCAAGGGCACGGGCAAGGTCATGGGACTGCTCATGAAGGACCACAAGGACGAGCTCGACAGCGAGCTGACCAAGACAGCGGTTAGTAAGGTCCTCGGCGGCGGTTGATCAGCCCGGGGCGTCGGGCACCATGATCGGACTCCGCTCGCGCCAGTCGGCAGCGATCCAACCCGACAGATCGTTGCTGGCGTGCGTGTTCCATAGCAAGACGTTGCGCGCGGCACCGCGGGCGCTGCCCTCCTGCGCGCGCAGGGCTGCGACGCACTTACCGGTGTACGTGGTTTCGAACCCCACGCCGTTGGCGCGCCCGAGCTCGCACGCAGCACGGGCGGCCTCGGTCGGAACGCCATAGCCACCCCCGAGCTGCTGGTGGTCGATCGCGATCGTGAGCCCGGCGTCGGCGATCCAGGCGGCGGCGGTTCGCGTCTCGGCCTCGCGCAGGCCGTGGGCCCGCAGCGCCGCGTGGGCCTGGCGGAGCTTGAGGCGCAAGAGCGCGCGGTTGAAGGCCCACTTTTCAACGGCCGACACCAAGTGGAGCCGCGTACGCACGCCGGCGAGCGCGAGGCCCAGGATCAAGCCCGCACTCGTGCCGGCGGAGCCCGCAGTCACGTAGATCTCGTCGGGATGCGGCAGTTCCCCCGCCTCGATCTGCCGGGCGAGTTCGAGACCGGCTTCGACGAAGCCAAAGCAACCGAGCGCAGTGCTCGCCCCCGCCGCCATATACGTGCCAAGCACGGGCGGCCGCTGCCAGCCATAGTAGGCCATCGCCGCGAGGGGGATGCGGGCGCGCGTACGCACCGGCCACAGACGCACGCCAAGCGAAACTAGCACGGCGAAGTTCTGGCGTACGTGCGGCGTCCACGGCTGCTCGAACACCCAGCTGTGGAGCTCGCGCCCCTGCGAGCGGAGAAACAACGCGAGCGCGAGTAGGTGATGGCTGCCCGTCCCGCCGACCGACACCACCGGTCTCGCATCAGCGTAGGGTGGGTTGGCGAGGATCCACTCGAGTTTGCGGACCTTGCCTCCACCGTAGATCGGACTCGAACAATCGTCGCGCTTGATCCAAACCGCCGTGGCCGGGCCATCGAGCCACACCGCACGTTCAACCGCGGTCGGCACGACTGCAAGATCGAGTCGAGACGGCGGACGTGACATCCGAGCGCGAAGATCCACGGGCCTCGGCACAGGGCGACCCGAGATACCACGGGCTGCCCCGGTCGGCAGGGTCCGACCGACCGGCCGTAGCTCCCCGCCGACGGCGCCGAGCGGGACCGTTGCGGGCCAGGACACCACGCGCGCGGCCCGGCCGCATGGCGGAGAAAGCCGCAGCGCCCCGTCGTCGTGCACACCTCGGCGCTGATCGTGCCAGGACTGCGCGGATGACCCCCTGCGCCGTTGTGCTAAGGTCGATCCGTCGTGAAACCCTGTCCATTCTGCGCGGAACCGATTCAAGACGCGGCCGTGAAGTGCCGGTACTGCAGCGAGTGGCTCGACCCGAGCCAGCGGCCGAGCACGGCGGGCGAACTTCCGCGTGGTGGGCAGGGTGCTGTGCCACCGAGCGCGCCCGCACCAACGGTCGCCGCGCCCGTCGCGTCGGTCCAAGCGTCGATGCCAGCCGTCGCTCCCTCGCCGAGCTTCGCGATTCCTCCGGTGCGCAGCGCGACGATCGTGGCACCGGGAGGCCATCCCGCCGCTCCGATGGATCCGCGCACCGACGCCCACCCCGCACGCACGAGCGTCGATGGCTCGGCCCACCAACCCGTGATCAGCGGGGGAGGTACATCGCGCGCATGGGCCCCACCAGCTTGGTTGGCCGACGGCCGCGCGGCTGAGCCGGCAAACGAGCCGCAACCAAGCACGACGATTCCAGCTGCCCCCGCATCAGCCCCGGCGAGCGCGTCGGTGCACGGGGCCGCAGCGCCACACGCGGGCAGCACACACCCTGGCCACGCCCCTGCGGCGATCGCCGAGCCCCGCGCGCCAGCCCCTGCACCGGTGGTCTCTGACGCCGTCCCGCTCGATCGCGGGGCGCTCGAGGAAGTCGCGCTGCGGATGGAGCGGATCAAGGCCAGCGCTGCCGCGATCCGTCAGGCGATCGAACACGAAGCCGAACGCGCGGCGATCGGTCCTTCAACCGCCTCCGCGCCGACCGGGGGTAGCCTGACGATGCCCGCCTCGGCCCCCGTTGCGCCGCCGCGCGCCGCGGTGCTCACCGCAGTCCCCGACGACGACGACGACGCCCCGCCGGTGGTTCGCGCTCCACCGCGTCAGGCCTCGACGTCCGGGTCCTTTGAGGCGCGCGCCGAACCGCCGGTCGTCGCGGATCTCGAGCGCAATTTCCTGGGCGGCGATGACGACTACAATGAGGCGCCCACCGAGGATCTCGCCGAGCAAAGCGGCGTCGATGCTTTCGCAGCGTTCGCCCCGGCCTCGCGTCCGATCCCATGGAAGCCGATCCTCATCGCGGCCGGCGTCTTGACGGTTGTGGGCGCGTGGATGTTGCGCGATCAGCTGCTTCCAAGTCAGTCGGTCACCCAAGAGGCGACGGCAGCCGACGTGCGCCCGGGCAGCGTCGCGCCGGGGAAAGCCGAAGCGACGCCGCCGACGAGCAAGCCGTCGCCGGTTGCTGCGGGCACACCGCCGGCGGCGCAGAAGGCACCGGATGCCGGCCCGCCGATCGGCACTCCCGCATCGCCGGCGGGCAGCCCCACCGCGACGCCAGCAACGAGTCCAGGCGCCCCCACGGCCGCCGGTGGCGCTCCGCCATCGAGCCCCGCCCAGACTCCGCCACCCACCGCGACAACCGCTGGTGGTGTCTCAGGGTCCTCGGTTCCAGCGGGTCCAAGCCCGACTGCAAGTTCCCGACCCGGCGCGCCGGTGGATCCCGGGACGGTCGCGCAAGTGGACGAAGCGCGCACGCTTTACACCGCCGCCAAGGGCGGCTCACGCAAGCGCAAGCTAGACGAAGCGCGAGGGATCCTGCAGGAGCTCCTCGGGCGCAACGGCAACAATGCCGACGCGCTGCTGTTGCTCGCGCAGATCGACCTCGAGCAAGGCCGCCCGGACACCGCGCTGGAGAACGCCAGCAAGTGTACGCAGGTCGCAGCTGATCAGGCCGACTGTTGGCTGACGATCGGCGTGCTGCAGCAGGACCGCAACAAGAAGGCCGACGCCGTTGCGGCCTACGAAAAGTACCTGGCCCTCGCCCCGGACGGCCGCTACGCCGGCGACGTGCGCAAGCAGCTGTCCCGGATCAAAAAGTAGCGCTCAGTCGCCCGCACGCTCGAGCGACTCGAGCTCGGCACTGGCCTGCTCCCACGCATCGGTGGCAGCGGCCAGGGTCGCGGCGTCGCGCTGGTACGCACTGAGCAACTCCTGACGTCGCGCGGCGTTGTCGTAGGTCTCGGGCTTGGCCAGGGCCAGGTTGCGCTCGCGCTGGGCCGCCTCGAGGGCCTCGATCTCCGCTTCAAGGCGTTTCACCTCGGCGCGCGCCGGGCCGAGTCGCTTGTTGCGCTCCGCCCTGAGCTCGGCCTCCTGGCGGCGCCGAGCTTTGTCGTCACCGCGCCTACGATCATCGGCGCGCCCCGGTGCTGCCGGCTTCGCGGGTGGCGCCTGCTCAGCGGCGGGTGCCGTGCTCGCGACGGCGTGACTCGTCGGGCGGGCGGCGCCGCCCTCGCGCGACAGCGAGCGATGCCGATCCATGTATTCGTCGAGCGTGCCCGGGTAAACCTCGACGGTCCCTCCCTCGACGTTCCAGATCTTGGTGGCCAGCCGCCGCACAAAACTGCGGTTGTGACTCACAAACACCAGGGTGCCATCGTAGGTCGTTAACGCCGTCGCCAACGCCTCGGACGAGTCGAGGTCGAGGTGATTTGTCGGCTCGTCCATGAGCAACACGTTGCCTGGATCGACGAGCAAGCGCGCGAGCGCGACTCGGGCTCGCTCCCCGCCGGAGAGCACTCCGATGGGCTTGTCGACATCTTCGTCGTGGAACAGGAACGCGCCGAGCATCGTCCGCGCGCGCGTGTTGGACATATCCCCGCGGGCGGCGACCGTCTCGAGGACCGTGCGTTGCGGACTCAAGGTCTCGGCGTGATGTTGGGCGTAGTATCCGAGCTTGACCTTGTGCCCGAGCTCGACGGAACCCGCGCTCGGGGGGAGCTCACCGGCCAGGATCTTGAGCAGCGTGGTCTTGCCGGCGCCGTTGACTCCGATGATCGCGATGCGATCGCCCCGCCCCACCCGGAGTTCAACGCCGGACAAAACGTGGTGCTCGCCGTAGGACTTACCCAGCTTGTGGGTGCGGATCGGTTCGCCGCCGCTGCGATCACACGCGGGGAACTGGAACCGCATCACTTCGCGCCGCTGCAGCGTTTGAACCTCTTCCATCCGCGCGAGGGCCTTGACGCGGCTCTGCACGGCCTTGGCCTTGTTGGCTTGGGCCCGAAACCGCTCGATGAACTGCTCGGCCTTCTCGCGCTCTCGCTCGAGGTTGCGGGCGGCGTTCGCTAGCACAACCTCTTCCTCGGCCCGCTGGCGAACGTAGGCTTCGTAGTCACCACGATACTGCCTCGTGCCCTCCGACTCGAGTGAGACCACACGATCGATCTGTTCGTTGAGGAACTCGCGATCGTGACAGATGAGCACAACGCCGTGGGTATAGCCGCGCAGGAACTCTCCGAACCACGCGACCGTCGGAAGATCGAGATGGTTGGTCGGCTCGTCGAGCAAGAGCAGCTCCGGGCGCTGGAACAACAGCCCCGCTAGGGCGCCCCGCATCTTCCACCCGCCGGAGAACTGGCCGAGGTCGCGTCCTTCGTCACGCGGCGTGAAGCCAAGGCCGGCAAGGATCCGGCGGGCTTGGTGTTCGGAGTAGTCAACCTCGAACGAGGCGAGATCGCCGTGAACTTCCGCGATCCACTCGGCAGCCGCGAGCAATCGCGCCTCATCAGACACCGCTTCGGCCTGGGCGAACTCCTCCTCGGCGCGACGGCGCTCGTCGTCGAGCGCCGCGCGCCCCGGCACCGCCGCCAGAACGGACGCAAGCAGCGTTCGTCCCCCCGCGACGTCCAGGTCCTGCGGCAGGTAGCCCACGCGCAGGTTCTTGCGCATGCGCACTGCGCCGGCGTCCGGCAGCGCCACGCCGGCGAGCAGCCGCATGAGACTGGTTTTGCCCGATCCGTTCGGCCCCACCAGACCGATCCGATCGTGCGCAGCGATGCGCAGGTCCAGGCCTGACAACAGCGTTTTCTTGCCGAATGACAGCGAGGCAGACTCGACGACGATCAAGCTCACGGTGCTCGCGAACCCTTAGCACGAAAGCGGCGGCGTCGCATCGCCGCCGCCTGGCCGGGCCGCTTCACCGGTGCGCATCCGCCGGCCGCCGCGGGCGTGCGCGGCGGTGCTACGTTCAGGTCCATGGACGACGCACCACCGCCGATCGATCCGGCGTTGCTCGAACGCCTGCGTCGCGGGGTTGGGTTACGCATGACCGTCGGCGGCACCTGGTGGTTCGGCGACGAGCAGGTCACGCATCCGGGGGTCGATGCGGCGCTGCGGGCCGGCATCGACGTTTCCGACACCGGCGAGCTGATCGTACGAATCGGCACGCACTGGTGCTACGCAACCGTCGCCGACGCCCCACTGCGTGTCATCGGGATCCTGGGCGCTCCACCAGCCGTACCCGTACTTGTGCTGGACGACACGCGCACGGTCCCGCTCGATCCCGCGGGTCTGCGCGAGGACGCCGCGGCCGGTCTGTGCGCGAGCGTGCCCGCGCGGCAAAGTGGCCGACCGCTCATCGCTCGCTTCACCAACCGCGCGATGGTTCAGCTCCAGCCGTGGCTGGATCTCGACGGCGCGGTTCCACAGCTGCGTGTGGGGGCAAGCGCGGTTGCGATCGTCAGCGCTGGATCGCAGTGATCGACCCCGGGCGCCCACGCAACTCCACGTGGGTGGCACAATGACGGACGTCGACGATCGCGAGGCGAGCCTCGTTCGCGCCACGCGGCCACTCCACGCACAAACGCCCCTCGCTTGAGCGGACTGCCGTGCGCCGCTCGCCGTGACCGAACTCGAGCCAGGCGGCGTGCACGAGGCCCCCGGCGCGCTCGATCCACGGGCGCAGGGTCGCGCTTGCCGTCGTCGCCAACCCAGCGGCGATGACCTCGACACGCCGCGCCTGTTGGTCGCAACGCAACTCGAGGGCGAGGAGTTCTGGGGCGATCTCAGTCAGCACAACATCTGCGGCCGCGGGTTCGACATCGGGACCGACGCGCGCGAGCGTGATCGGAAGCCCGCGCGGCCCGTGCCACGATTTCAGGTGGACCTGGGACGCGCGGACGCGAACGGTCATCGGCAGGGCGAAGCTCCGGGCTGCCACCACCAACCTGCGGGCACCCGCCACGCGCGCAGCCCGGACGACCGTCGCTAGCATCGCCGGGTCGACTTGGCCCTCGGCGACGTGGATCGCCTGCGCGCCCACCATCGCGTCGATGCCCCCGGGCTTGGCCAGCGC
>CADEGN010000086.1 GCA_902826865.1 uncultured Myxococcales bacterium | reverse complement strand
CTCCGGGCGAAGGGATCACGGCGCGCCCCCGTCGACCGCGTATCTCGGATCGTCAAGCGCAGTGGCGGCCTGGACATCCACGCCCGCGGCCAAGCCCGCGTCGATCCGCGCGCTTGCGGCGGCCGCGATCATCGCGGCGTTGTCCCCACAATAGCGAAGGGCGGGCGTGACGACCGTAATCCCAGCGCTGGAAGCCAGCGCGTCGGCTTGACGCCGTAGGCCAGCATTCGCGGCCACACCGCCAACGATGTGGAGGCGATCCCGCCCGGTGGCAATCATCGCCTTGCGCGCCTTGTCGATAAGGACGTCGACGATCGCCTGCCGGAACGAGGCGCACAGATCCACGAGCTCGTTGCGCGTGCTCGGTTGACCCTGGCGTTGCAGATGCACAAGCAGTGCGGTCTTGAGGCCCGAGAAGCTAAACTCGAAACCCTCGCGACTCAACATCCCGCGGGGGAAGGCGAACGCATTCGGGTCGCCCTCGTCGGCCAAGCGGTCGATGATCGGTCCGCCCGGGTAACCGAGGCCGAGCAGTTTGGCGCCCTTGTCGAACGCCTCGCCGGCAGCGTCGTCGCGGGTGGCGCCAAGGAGGCGGTAGCGGCCAAGTCCGGCCACGTCGACGAGTTCGGTGTGTCCCCCCGACACCAGCAGCGCGACGTGGGGGACAAACGGCATGGCTGCCTGACGATCGTCGCCAAGGACCGCGGAGAACAGATGGCCCTCCATGTGGTGAACGCCATGCAATGGCAAGCCGGTGGCAAGGGCTAGGCCGCGGGCCATCTGCACGCCGACCAGCAACGCGCCCACCAGCCCCGGGGCTTCGGTAACGGCCAACGCGTCGAGGTCCTCCCACACGATCCCGGCGGCGACACGAGCTCGCTCGACCACATCGACCACCGCGTTCAGGTGATGGCGACTGGCGAGCTCAGGGACCACGCCGCCGAACCGGGCATGGATCTCGATTTGCGAGGCGATGATCGACGCGCGCACTTGGCTGCCGTCGACGACAGCGCAGGCTGTTTCGTCGCAGGAGCTCTCGATTGCCAGCACACGTGCCACGCGATCACAGCTCAGGGCGAGCTCATGGCCGCGGGCGAGGGTTCGAGTTTGCGTTCGATCCTCCGCAGCTGCCTTCGGACGCTTTGGGCGTAAAGACCCTTGGGTGCGAGCGCGAGGTAACTGCGGTACGCAGTCGCTGCTTCGTCGAGACTCCCGCGCTCCTGCTCGATCACCCCAACCGCGAGGTGGGCTTCGGCAAGGTCTGGGTCCGCCTCGACCGCGGAATGGGCCGCCTCGAGCGCTCGATCGAGCTCTTTGTCCTCGATAAGCAGATTGGCGCGCAACAGAAGAGCGTGACTCTGCTTGGGATCCTTGGCCAAGATATCGTCGATGTGCGCGCGCGCCTGTTGGGTGCGCCCGAACTTGTACAAGCGCTCGGCGTCGGCGACCTGGCGGGCGATCGCTGCCGGATCCACGGGGGTGTCGGTGCGCGCGAGCATGCGCTCGAGTTGAGTCGGTTCGTCGACCGTCGATGTGGTCGGACGCGGCGCGGTGACACCTGGTCGTGGACTGGTGCCAGCTGCCTTGGTGGCGATGGGCGCTGAACTACTGTGGGCCGACGCGATCGCTGGGGCATCGCGCGGATCGCTGAGTCCGACGATGAAGCCGGCGGCCGCAAACACGAGAATCGCGGCCGCGGCGGCGCTATATGCCGGCGTGCGCCGGTGGTCGTGTTCGTCGCGGGGCTCCGCACGCCCGTCCGGTAAGGACTCCTCGGCGGGACGCGTGACCCGAACGCCGACGGGCGAGAAGTCATCACCGAGGGTGCCCGCCGCGGCGACCGGTCGGGGAGCACGGTCCTGATCGTCGTCGGATACGTCGGCGTCGTCGTGCCGCGACGGCTGAACCAACACCTCGGCGTGCGGATCGAGGTCGAGCGTCTGCGGCTCATCGACAGAGGCGGACTCCAGGCCGAGGTGCTCGTCCAGGCGACGCTCGAGTCCGACATCCGCGTCGCAACGCGGAGGGGTCGCCGGCTCGGGATCGGGCTCGTCGGACATGTCGAACACACCGCTCGCAGCCGCTCGCGGGACGCCCGAGGGAGGAGTGACCTGGCCCGGCATCGGCGGGATGTGCCCGTCCGCCCGAGGCCCGTCCGTCGGGGCCAAGACGGGGATGGGGAGGGGCATCTCGTCGCTTGCGTCGATCGGAGCAGTCTCGGTGTCGACAACCTCGTTGTTCGTCAGGGAAAGAGCAGCGTCGAGGTCGAGCTCGCCGCTGATGTTGCGGTCGATCGGTGCCTCGGGAGGTTGCTCTTCGTCGAAGACATCGACCGCGCCGTCCTCGATCTCGTCGAGCTTGAGATCGAGGGCCGCGATTACTCCTGTCCCCGCCGTGAGGGGGTTGACATGCGGTGCGCTGTCCTCAGGGATGCCACCGACAATCGTGTCTGCGTCGTCGTCATCGAGCGCACCGATCGTCGGAAACGGTGCGGGATAGCTCGGCGGCGGGGGCACGGGCGCGGACTGGCTCTCGTTCGCCCCTGCGGCTGCGGCTGTTCTGGTGACATCGATGGCGCCCTTGCTCGGGGCACCCCAAGACTCGAGCGCCAAGGCGCCACCCGACTCGGGCTGTTCTGCCTCCGCTGGCGCCTGTGCCAGGGTCAACAGGCCCTCGAAGTAGGAGTCCGAGATCGCGGCCAGTACTTCAAGGTCATCGAGTCCGCTGTCGTCCACCACCTGCAGGATCGAGCGGCGGGCACCGAAACGGCGCAACAGCGCGTGCTGGTCTGGCGACAACTCGGTGCGCCGATCCTCGATGAGCTGACCGTTCGGCGCCAGTACCGAGCTGAGCGGCGGGAGCTGCTCCATGAGCCGACCCCACTCGTCGACGCGCCGCATCCCCTCCATCAACAGGACCTGCGTACTGTCGTTGATCGCGGCACTACGGTTGATCGTCTTGAACTCGACTTCGAAGTCACCATCGCCGAGGCCGAGGAGGCGATACAC
This sequence comes from uncultured Myxococcales bacterium, assembly GCA_902826865.1. Taxonomy (GTDB): domain Bacteria; phylum Myxococcota_A; class Polyangia; order Nannocystales; family Nannocystaceae; genus Xiheibacterium. The sequence goes on along the minus strand of CADEGN010000086.1, from coordinate 25,515 downwards.
CGCCGCCTCCCCCTGCAGTCGTCCCATCTCTGCGTCAATGACAGCGCCCTCGCGAAACCAGATGGTCGCCGGGCCGAACTCGGTGCCGAAGTGAATGAGACCACTCTTGCGACTGATCTCGATCGTCTGCAGCAGGTCCACGACGGCCATGTCTGCGAGCCGTCCGGTGAACTTGGTGCGCGTATCCTTACGTTCGAGCCGCTCGTGCTGCTTGCGCTGCAGCAGCATCGATACCCGGGTCGTGATCTCCTTGATGTAGATCGGCTTGGTCAGGTAGTCGTCTACGCCCAGCTCAAGGCCCCGGACCTTCTGCTCGATCGACTTGTCGCCGGTCAGGAAGATGAACGGGATCAGCCGCCATCGAGCATTGGACTTGAGCGTTGTGCAAAGCGTGAAGCCGTCGCCGGCGGGCAGCTGGGTATCGGAGATGATTAGATCGGGTTCGGCATGCGCGACGAACTCGAGCGCCTCTTCGGCCGTTTCCGCCGCGGTGATGCTGAAGCCAGCCTTGCGAAGGCTGACCTCCAGCACCCGCCGATTGCGGACGTCGCTGTCGACGATCAGGAGATTCTGGCGGGCCATGGGGGAGCCCCCGGGGCTCAAGGTCGCGAGGGGGACATGCGCGAGGCGGATTTCGGGACGTTGGCGACGATATCAACCCAGTAGGCGCCCGAGCAAGCCGACGCGATGCGGTTCGGGCGCGAACGAGCGCTGACATCCCGAGATTCCCGCCGAATCGCTGGTTTTCGACTACTGTTTCGCGGTGGGCGATGAGGACCTCGTCGAGTCGCGCGGATGGAGCGCGCTGCGGCGCGCCTGGCTGCCGAGCATTCTCATCTGTGTGTGCATCATCGCGTTTGTGTGGACGCTGGTGGATTGCTCGTACCGAACCGGCGCGGTAGGCCGTGTTCTTCGTGAGTCGCTTCTGGGTCTCGATAGTTGTCGCGACACGTACGACAACCTCGGTGCTCTGTCGCTCGCGCGAGTATGGGTGGATGGCGAGTGGTGGCGACTCGCGACGACGACCTTCCTGCATGGGTCGTGGCTCCACCTTATACTGAACACTTGGAGCCTATGGTCGGTGGGCATTTGGGCGCAGCGCGCTTGGGGCGGCATGTGGACCCTGCTGCTCTTCGCACTTGGTGCCGTGGGCGGAGCGCTCGGGTCGATGGCCTGGGCGGAGGCACCCATGGTGGTCGGCGCCTCGGCGGGGGTGCTTGCGATCGCAGGCGCCCTGCTGGTTGGTCGGCTCTTCGGCGACGCGGGCGTTCGGCGGACGCTTGCTCCGATCTCGCCGATTGGAATCGGGGTGACGCTGGGGATCCTGTTCCTCGTGGGCGCCATGGTGCCGGTGATCGCCCAGGCCGGGCACGTGGGTGGCCTGGTGGCCGGCCTTGCCGCTGCCTGGGCGGACCTGTTCCGCGGGGCCATGCGCCTCGGGATCGCGGCGGCCTTCGTCGTCGGTGGTTGGGAGCTCGCCCACATCGCGCGGCGCCCGGACGGGCAGGCCCGGTACCACGAGTTCGTCGGTTTTCGGCATCTCGATCGGGGGGAGCCGGAGGCGGCGATTGCCTCGCTCGAGCATGCGCTTGAGATGAGGCCGGAGGACCCGGTGCTCGCCAATGCGGTGGCGTATGGGTACGCCCTAGCCGGGACGCAGCTGGAGCGGGCCGGCGTGCTTGTGGACGCCGCCTTGGCCGAGGACCCGACGAACGCGAACTACCTGGACACGAAGGGGTGGGTGCTCTGCCGGCAGGGGGACACGGTCGCAGGCCACGCGCTCCTCGACGAGGCGCTTGCGGCCGCCGGGGCGCCGGTGACGGAGATCGAGGAGCATCTCGCCGAGTGTGCCCGGGCCCGCGTTCTCACGGAGTGAGGCCTTGATGTTTCACGTGGAACGCGCGGGCGCCTCGACAGGCGGGGGTCGGGAGTTCTGTCCGCGGTGCCCCTCGCGATTCCCGAGGGCGAGCAAAGCGGGCGCGCCCAAAGGGGGAGTGCCCCGGAGGCGGGTTCGACAAGCGCCGCCCCCGGATCTCTTCGCCCCGGGCCCGAGGCCATGAGTGGCTCTGGAGGGCGGCACGAAGAGCGTTCGCCTCGACGGAAATGAGGCGTTCCACGCGGACGCTGCCATGGAGCGATGCCAGCTTCGCGTTCACTCCGCATCCTACAGCTCGGGCGTGGGGCGGCACGAACCATCAGCGGCATTCGCATCGGCGGGAGATGGCAGCGTTCCACGTGGAACGCTGCCATGGGGACGGCCTCGCGCAGCCAGTCCGCTGATCTTGCCACGCCCGCCGCCTCCGAACGGCTCCGCACCGGGTTGAATTCCGTCCGCGCCTTTTTCGTATCCCTCGCTTCCGAAGTCGGCTCCCCAGCGTCGGTCACTTTTCTCGAAGGCCTATCGCGCTATATGCGCAGATCCTCGCCCGACCTGCATCGACTATGCGCGATATCGCGCTCTTTCGAGGGGGTTGGCCAGCAATCCTGAGGTGCGCGATTACCTCTCCACCGTCTATCACCAGCTTTTCCCCAAGGGTTATCCACACCCCGACAGGGAATGCGGCGCGACTCGAAGCTACGTGATATTCAGCTGAAATCTCTCGACTCAGGCCGTTTTCGTTCCACGTGGAGCCCTCGATTCTCCCGCGCGAAATCGCCACATCCCGTCCGATCGCCCGGCTCGCCAGCGCAAGAAACCCGGCACGCTTCTGCCGCGGCTCCACAAGCGTCAGCCGACATGGCGTGAGTGCGGCAACCACGAGCCCCGGGAGCCCGCCCCCACTGCCAACGTCGATCCACGCGACGTCCGAGGTGAGCGCACGACCCCTGGTTGCGCAAGCCACCGTCGCCAGCGCGTCGACGACATGCGGGACCAGCTCCGCTTCGGCCCCGGCACCGATCAAGCTCATCGCCCGGCCGTAGCGCAGCCACAGCGTCTGAAGTTCTGCGAGGCGATCCCAGCCAATGTCGGCGATGGGAAGACCAAGTTGGTCGGCGACCCCCTCCAGCCTCTGCCGCATCCACCAGATCATGCCACACCGCTCGCTTCGTGAACTATCCTCGGCCCCCGGTGTCCGTCTTCGAATCTCGCCTCGAGTCGTGCCTCGCCGGACTCGAGCGCGCCGATCTCCTGCGTCGCAGCCCTGCGATTACAGATCGTGTGGGCGCGTCCTACCGAGTCGATGGCACGCCGGTGGTCGGCTTTTGCAGCAACGACTACCTCGGCCTCGCCGATGCCACTGAGCTCGCCGCGCGAGAAGAGCCACGTAGCGGCGCCGGCGCGTCCCGTCTGATCTGTGGCGACCTGGCGGAACACCGAGAGATCGAGCAGACCCTCGCCGGACTCGTGGGCCTTCCCGACGCCGTCTTGTTTCCCAGCGGCTTCCAACTCAACGTCGGTGTCATCCCCGCGATTGTTGAGCCAGAGGACCATGTCGCCAGCGATCAGCTCAACCACGCGAGCCTGATCGATGGAATGCGGCTCGCGCGCGTCCGTCCAAAGCTCCTTCCCCACGGCCACGCCCCATCCCTCGCGCCGTCCAGCGGGGTCTCGTGGTGGATCACCGAGTCGGTTTTCTCGATGGATGGCGACCGGATCGATCCCGCGGCGATCGCAGACCACCAACAGCGCGGCGGCGCGACGTATGTTGACGAGGCCCATGCCTTGGGCCTCTTTCGCGGTGGCCAAGGGTGGCTCGCGAGTCAGGGCGTCAAGCCAACGCTGCTCGTCGGCACCCTCAGCAAAGCGCTCGGATCCGCCGGCGCCTTCATCGCTGGCTCCCGTCGTGCGTGCACATGGATCCGCAATCGCGCCCGCAGCTACGTGTTCTCCACCGGCACGAGTCCGGTGGTGGTCGCACGCTTGCGTGCCGCCGTTCACCTCGTCGTCGGCCACGAGGGCGAGCGCCGACGCGAACGTCTGTGGTCGAACGCAGCAATGCTCGCGCGCCGACTCGGCGAATCCGACGCCCCACCCTCACCCATCTTCCCATTGCTGGTCGGCGCGAACTCGTCTGCAGTTTCCGTGTCGCGAGCATTGCTCGCGTGCGGATGGCACGTCCAGGCCATTCGACCTCCCACCGTTCCCGAGGGCACCGCACGGCTCCGCATCACGGTTCGCGCAGATCACGAGCCGTCGACCATTGACCGCTTCGCCGACGATCTCCTGCGCTGCTGCGCCGACCACGGCATCTCGCCATCGGTCGAGCGTGGTCGTGTAGCGCCGCTATGACCCCGCCTCGCGTGTACATCGTCGGGACCGACACGGCGGTCGGCAAGACCACCGTCGTCGCCGCATTGATCGCGGCCGCGCGCGGTCGCGGCTTGCTCTGGCTCCCATTCAAACCAGCGCAAAGCGGCGACCCATCCGAGCCCCGCGACGATGCATCCCGACTCGCGGCGGCCGCGGGATTCGTCGCCCCCGCCGAGATCGCGCCGCTACGCTTTGACCGTCCGATTGCACCGGGCCTCGCCGAAGATCCCGAGCCGTTCCTCCACACAGCGACGCGCGGACCTCGCGACTCCACCCCCCTTATCCCAATCCTCGATGAGATCGCACGGTCGCTGATCGCCCTCGAGGCCCGGTATCGGCCTGCGGCCACGCTCATCGAAGGTGCCGGCGGATTTCATGTCCCAATGCCGGGAGGCTCGTGGCAGGCGAGCTGGATCCGCGCCCTCGCTCCCCGCGTCTTGCTTGTGGGGCGCGCTGGCCTTGGCGCCATCAACCACGCACTTCTGACGCTTGACGCCTTGAGGCAAGCCGAAGTGACGCCTGTTGGTTTTTGTCTCGTCGAGACCGCACCACCCGACGCGGCCAACCCACTCAACCCGAGCGTGATCGAGCGCGCTTCGCGAGTTCCGTACCTCGGCACCATGCGGCACGGCGCTACCTCCGTCGATGCGGAGGTCTTCGACGGCATCGCGGCGCAACTCCCTGTGGCCTAGTTCCCGTTCTCTTAGAACCAATCACGTTTCCAGGCGACTCCGCTACTTGCCGATGCAAAATCGCGCGAAGATCCGCGCGAGCACGTCTTCGCCAACGGGTCCAAGCCGCGAGCGCCCGCGGACTTCGGCGAGCCGCAGCTCCGCGTTGGCGAGATGAAACGCCACGAGCTCAAGCATGCTCGTGCCGATGAGTGCGGCCGCCTCGCGGAGTTCAGCGCTGGTTTCGACCGCGCGGTCGCGATGCCGTTCGAGCCCGATCCAGCCATCTTGCGCCTGTGCGGAAATCCGGGCGCGGATTTCCAACCGCAGCGCGTCCACGCCCAAACCGTCGATCACACTTACGCCTCTCCACGACCCACGCCGACTCGCGAGATCACGCTTACTCTCGACCCATAGCACGCGTGCATCGTCGCGCGGTCGCTCAGGTGCGTCCTCGGCGTCAGCCGCCTCAAGCCACACCACGAGATCGGCACCCGCCAGCTGGTCGCGCGCCCGCGAGATTCCCTCCCCTTCGATGGCGTCGACCCCGTCGCGAAAACCGGCCGTGTCCACGAGCTGCAACGTCCACCCCTCGACCATGAGCTCAGCCTCGACGAAGTCGCGCGTGGTTCCCGGTGTCGCCGAAACGATCGCCCGGTCGTTGCCGAGCAGCGCATTGAACAACGAACTCTTGCCCGCATTCGTCGGCCCAGCGACGACGACCCTCGGCCGCTCGCGTCCCTTGCGTCCGGCCTCGAATCGCGCCAGCCACCCGGCGAGCTCGCGCTGCCACCGATCGATCTCCGCCAACCACGCCGTCTTTCCTTCGTCGTCCACGTCCTCGGGAAAATCGAGGTTCGCCTCGATCTCCGCGCGCAGATCGGCAATGGCCCCGACAACCGTGTCGACACCGCGCCCCAACTCGCCTGCTGCTAGCCGCCTCGCCTGGTCCAAAGCGCGATCGGTTTGCGCACCGATGATCGCCGCGATCCCTTCCGCCTCGTCCAAGCTGAGCTTGCCGTTGTCAAACGCGCGTCGAGTGAACTCGCCGCGCGTGGCCGCACGCGCACCAGCCATCTGGCACCGTGCGACGATGTCCGCAACGTTGCATTTCCCTGCGTGTACGTGCAGCTCCACCACGTCGTCGCCGGTGAAGCTGTGCGGTGCCGCGAAAACCGCGACCAACAGTTGCTCGCCCCGCAACCGTGCCGGGACCAGCGTCCCTGCTCGGTCCGCTTGGGCCATCACCCCCACCCGCCCAGCGACCGCAAACGCCTGCGGGCCGCTGATCCGTACGATCGCCACACCACCATCGGGCGTGCCGGTCGCGACCCCAACGATCGTCGCGACCGACTCCCCCTCGGCCGGCATTACGTCCATCCGCTACGCGCGCGGACCCTTGTCGCCGCGGTCGCGGAACACCACCACGTGGCGGCGGCGTCCCTCGCCCTCCGACTCCGTCGCTAGCCCCTCGACACCCATGATCGTCATGTGAACCACGCGGCGCTCCATCGCGCTCATCGGCTCGAAGTGGTACGACTCGCCGGTGTCGAGAACCTTGGCCGCGACCGTCTGCGCTAGCTGACGGAGCGTCTTCTCTCGTCGCGTGCGGTAGCCAGCGACATCGAGTGTGATGCGCATGCGATCCACGCCCTCCGCCTGCAACACCCGCAGCGTAAGGTATTGCAGCGCATCGAGCGTCGCGCCGTGGCGACCGATCAGCAAGCCCCCGTCATCTGCCGAGCAGTTGAGGTCGCAGTGCAATCCGTCCTCCTCGATGTCGATGTCGACTTCGACCTCAACCCCAAGCAGGCCGAGCACGCTCTCGAGGAAAGACCTCACCACTGGCACCGCCGCGTCGTAGCTCTCGCTTGTTGGCGCAGGTGCAGTGCCCGGCTTGCCGGTTTCGTTCTTGGTCGTCGTGGTTGCGCTATCGGACATGTGAATCGCTCCTCTTGCTGCCGCCTTGGGCGACGAGCGCGGTCCGACTTCGGAGGGCCGGACCAGCGCCGTGAATCTAGGTGGGCCGCTACGCGCCTAGCGCCCCTTCTTGCCCCCGGGCTTGGTCTGGGCTTTCGCTTCAGCCTTCGCTTCAGCCTTCGCTTCAGCCTTCGCTTCGCCCTTCGGCTCAGCCTTCGCTTCGCCCTTGGCCGCCGCCGCGCCGCTATTGCGCACACCAACCTGAACCGCCGTTTGGACGATCGAGAGCACGATGTTCGCGAAAATATAGACGGCGAGTCCCGAGGGCAAAAACAACATGAACCCCGTGAACATGAGCGGCATCAGCCACCGCATCATCTTCGCCTGGGCCTCGTCCATCGTGGTGGGCATCATTCGGTTCTGCACCACCATCAGCGCGCCAAGCGCCAGCGGCAGCACAAAGTACGGATCTTGGCGGGTGAGATCTGGCAGCCACAGGAACTTCTGGTGCACCAACTCGACCGCCGCCGAGAGCATCGAGTAAAGCGCGAACCAAACCGGGAGCTGGACGAGCGTCGGTAGGCACCCGGCCAGCGGGTTCACGCCAGAACGCGCGAACAGGGCCTGCATCTCCTGCCCCTGCTTGACACGATCGTCGCCGTACTTCGCTTTGATCTTCGCGATCTCGGGCTGGATCTGCTGCATCCGCTTCATCGAGCTCATCTGCTTCAGCGTCAGCGGAAGCGTGGCGAGCTTGACGACGAGGGTAAGCAAGACGATCGCGATCCCCCAGCTTGCAGTCAGGCCGTAAAACCACCGCAACATCGCAAGCAGCACACGCCCGAGCGCCTCCGATAGGCCGCCGAACAAGCCCCAATCGATCGCGTCGTTCATCGCTAGGCCAGGACCGGCGGCCTTGTCGAACGCGGTCAGGCGCTCGAGCTCCTTCGCCCCGAGGTAGATCGAGTACTCGTAAACCTGCGTTGCCCCCGGATCGAGCGACGCAACCGGGCTGCTCAAGCGATCCACTACGTACCCGCCGGTCTCCGCCATGCGGATATCGCAGTCCGAAGCAGCTTGGCCGGGCACGACGTACAGGCCGAAGTACTTGTTGTCGACGCCGCCCCAACCCACCGGCCCCGCGTAGTGAACCGGCCCATCCTCGACGTCGCCTGGGTCCTCATACTCGAGATCGTCCGCCGTGCGACACAGACCGCGGGACACGTCGTATTGGCTATCGCTCACCCCGACGCGCGTGCTGACGTGGACGCGATGTTCCACCGGCCGCTTGCCCGTGTTGCGTACTTTCACCGTGAGATGAGCCTCGTAGCCATCCCGTAGTTCAAAGCGCTCGATCACCTCGACGCCGTCGCTGGTGTGGCCAAACTCGACGAACCGCTCGCCTTCAGCGAGAAATTCGAAGGTCGCGTTGCGCGGGATCTTTAGATCGCTCGCCTCGTCCGCGAAGCTGACCTCGAGCGTGGACGCTCCGGCGAGGCGCAGACTGTCCGCGCCGGTCGTTTCGCCGCGAAACTGCGGGGCCACGAGCTCAATGCTCTGAAGTACGCCTCCGCGCCCGGGCGACCGGTTGCTGAGGGTCAATCGCAGGAGATCGTTCGCAAGCACGCGCTCGACGACGTCGACCTGGCTCGCCTGGGGGAACTCTTCGGGTTCGGTAGGCGTGGTCGGCGGAGCCTTCGCCTCGGTCGGCGGATTAGCCGGGGCGGTGGCTTCGGTGAGCGCCGGATCATCCGTCGGTTCGGGCTTTGGGGTTAACCAGTCGAACGCGACGAAAATGAGAGCCGACAGCCCGAGGGCCAGGATAATTCGCTGTTGGAACGTCATGAGGGCGAGCTCTCGGAAACTGCCGACGCCCCGTCGAGCCCGGCGGGCGGAACGGGATCGAACCCACCGCGGTGAAATGGGTGGCACCGCAACACGCGGCGCACGCTAAGCCAGCCACCTCGCGCGACACCATGGGTGTGCAACGCTTCGCAGGCATAGTGCGAGCAGCTCGGATGGAACCTGCACCGGGGCCCAAGCCAGGGCGAAACCACCGCTTGATAGATGCGAATCAGGGCGATCAACAACCCCTGCACGAGCCGGCCCGGCCACGACGCGAACGCGACCGACTTCTGGGCGAGCACGTGCCGCGACCCGATCATGCGGTGGCCACCTTCCATACCGCGAGTCGGGCGACGATCTGACGCATGTCTTCTAGTACGTCCGCAAACACCGCCCAGGCTGCGCTCTGTTTGGCAACCAACACGAGATCGATGCCCCTCGGCAGGTGGGCATGCGCGCGCCTGAACGCCTCGCGCACCCACCTTTTGATTCGGTTGCGAATCATGGCGCCGCCCACCTTGCGCGTGACCGTGACACCCAGACGGGCCGGAAGCAACCCGACGAACTCGCCGACCTCCGCCGGGGGATGCCGCGCCACAAATACGACGAAGTGCCGAACGTGGTGCTTCTCACCATGGCCCTGCACATCCAAGAACTCATAGCGGCGGCGCAGCCGCAATGCCGGGCCAAAACCCTCGGCGGCTGAACGCAGCGGCATCGCCCGCAACAGCCGACGTGGGCCCTTCCGTTTCACCCGCCGGGCGTCCGATGAGCCGCGGAGCGGCCCATCGCGGGTCACTTGTGCCCGATGGCGACCGTGAGGCGCGCGCGGCCCCGCTTGCGACGGGCAGAGAGTATCTTCCGACCGTTCTTCGTGGCCATGCGGGCGCGGAACCCATGGGTTCGCTTCCGGCGGAGATTGTGCGGCTGGTACGTGCGCTTCACGGCGGAAATCCTCGGTCGTCGGGCGGCGATCGATAGCAGCGACCCCCCACGCTGTCAAACCTCGTCGTCACTGCGGGCCGCGCGCATTGGCATGGGACTTCTCGCGGCTCCGACACTGCTTTCAGCCGACCTGGCAAACTGGCTCCGGAAGCCGTTCTCAACGGGTTCAGCACGGCAAAACCGCTTGTCGTGTGGGCAGTACCGAGGTCAGGCGAACGCGCCGGGCAATTCGATCGTGATCTTGGGAGGATCGACCACACACCAGGGTGCCCGGAGGCGCGACATCGGCCATCGACGTGCAAAAGACAGATCGAGATCTCAATGATCTCAGCATCTTTCGTGTCGCCAACCACAACTCTCTTGCAGCCGTGAGGGCCGGTGAGTAGAAGGCACCTCCGCGCCGCCGGAAGGGCCGCACAGCCCCGGTGCGCGCGGTTCTCGCAGCCGTTTGTCCCTGGTGGATTCTCCGCCTCGACGACTAACAGCCTGTGGACAGGCGGCCCGCCGCCCCGGAGAAACTCCTCTGATCTCGCAATTTTCCACGTCAATCCACAACTCCGGCCCGGGTGTGGATGGGAGACTCATGACGGACGTCTGGACCGATGCCCTCCGAGGACTACGCCCGCGCCTAGGCGCGGAAACCTACGATCTGTGGCTCCGACCTCTGGTCATGGTTGGCATCGACGAGGGCACCGTGCATCTGCGGGCGCCGAGCCTGTTCATGAAGGAGTGGTTCGAGAACCACTACCGCGACGCGGTCCTCGAGGAGATGTACACCCAGACCCAGGTCCGCTACGGGATCGACGTGGAGGTCGCTGAGGAAGGCGCGGTGACGCCCGTGCGTCTCGAGGAGCCGCCGGCCGAGCGGGCGCCTGCTGCGAAGGGCCGCAGCTCCGCACCGATCGGACTCTCCGAACGCTACCGGTTCGGCACCTTCATCAAAGGTGCTTCCAATGAGCTCGGTGCCTCTGCCGCCCATGCCGTGGCCGAGGAGCCAGGCAAACGCTTCAACCCGCTCTTCATATATGGAGGCGTCGGTCTCGGCAAGACGCACCTACTCCACGCTGTGGGCCACGCGATGCATGAGCGGCAGCCGGAGCTGCGAATCGTCTATCTGTCGGCCGAGCGCTTCATGAACGAGTTCATCTCGGCCGTGCGCTTCAATGAGTGCGATGCGTTCCGCAAACGCTACCGCGAGGACTGTGACGCGCTCCTCATCGACGACATCCAATTCATCGCCGGCCGCGACCGCACGATGGACGAGTTCTTCCACGTCTTCAATGCGCTCTACGAGGCCGGCAAGCAGATCATGGTCACTGCCGACAGAACGCCCTCGGACATGCAGGGCATGGAGGAACGCATCACGTCCCGGCTCAACTGGGGGTTGGTCGCAGACATCAAGCCCCCTGATCTTGAGACGCGCGTTGCCATCTTGCGTCAGAAGGCCGAGGACGAACGCATCGCCATGGCGGACGATGTTGCGGTGCTGTTGGCGTCCCTTGTCCGAAGCAACGTCCGCGAGCTTGAGGGCGCGCTTGTCCGCGTTTCCACGTTTGCTGCCCTCAAGGGCGTGCCGATCACCCACGAGTTTGTCCGTGAGGTCATCGGCGACAGCGGACCGGCGGCGCGTTCGGGTCAGCAAGTGACGGTCGAGGCCATTCAGAAGGCCGTCGCCGCCTACTTCTCGGTGCGCATCGCCGATCTCAAGGGCCAGCGCCGCCACAAAGGCGTCGCACGTCCCCGGATGATCGCGATGTTTCTCAGCCGTGAGCTTACAGGCGCGAGCTTTCCGGAGATCGGCCTCCGCTTCGGCGGCAAAGATCACTCAACCGTGATCAATGCCTGCCGACGCATCGCTGAGATCCAAGGGCAGGACTCCGAACTCCGGGCGATCCTCACCGCTCTGCGACAGAACCTCGGCGCTACTTCCTGCTAAGCGAACCTGAACCGGGTTCCAGGCGCCGAGGGTCCTTCTGCCGAAGCGCGCATCCACATGCTGTGGAGAGATCGGCGGATAAGCCTGTGCACGGTTCTGTGGACCGTCTGCCCGGGCTCGCAATCCCCAGAACTGCTCCCCACCTCGCCTCCCGCATCCCCCGTCTGTCCCCTGGAAAACGCAAATGTTCTCAACGCTATACGACATTTGTCCACCTTTCAACACACCTATTCCTACGAGGGTTAATTAATTCTTTCTTTTAGATCACTCTCCCCCTGTCCACGCATCGCCCCTTGAGGAGTCCAACGATGGAGTTGGAGATCGACCAGACCCGGTTACTTTCGGCGCTCGCGCTCGCGCAAACCGTCGCGGACAAGCGCAGCACCATGCCGGTTTTGGCGAACGTGCTGCTGCGCGCTACCAGCGACGGTCATCTCGTCTGCGCGGCGACCGACCTGATGATCGCGCTCACCGAAACTCTGCCGGCCACGGTGAAGTCGACCGGTAGCCTCACCGTCGGAGTTCGTCACCTCCACGGCGTCGTGCGCACGCTACAGCCCGGCACGCTCAAGCTCCGCGGCCTCGACAACCACTGGGTGCAGATCGTCTCCGCGCGCAGCGAGTTCAAGCTCATGGGCATGCCCGAGAGCGATTTTCCGGAGCTGCCCGACACGGCCGCTCGCGGGAAAAAAGCGCTGACGTTCACCGACGTGCCCGGCCACGTTCTTGCCGACCTGATCCACAAAACCCAGTTCTCCGTTTCCAGCGACGAAGCACGCGTCAATCTGGCCGGCGTTCTGTTCGAGTGCGACGACGGAGTCGCGACGATGGTCTCCACCGATGGCCATCGCCTCACGCGCTACACCTGCCGATTTCCCGGACCTAAGCTCGACAAGGGCATCATCATCCCACGCAAGGGCATGCTGGAGATCCGCCGCATGCTCGACCGCGTGTCTGGCGACGTCGGGTTGGCCGTCGGTGACCAGCATCTGTTCCTTCGAGCTGATGACCTGTCCATGTCGGTCAAGCTCAACCACGTCCAGTTTCCGCCGTACAAGGCTGTGATTCCATCGTCCCACCAGCGCCGCGTCCAACTGCCACGTGCAGAGCTCCTTGCCGCTCTTCGACGCGCTGAGGTCATGGCCCCCGAGAAGACGGCCACCGTGCGTCTGCAGCTCTCCAGCGGCAAGCTAGACCTGACAGCGGACAACCCAGACCTCGGCGTTGCACATCAAGAGCTCCCCGTCGACTACACGGGGGAGTCGCTGGTGGCTGGGTTTAACGCCCGCTACCTGCTCGAGATTCTCGACGTCATCGACGGCGAGCAGGTGGCGCTCGAGTTTCAGGGCGAACTAGACCCCTGCGTGATCAAGCCCGTCGACGGTCCTGACCTCCTCGGCGTCGTCATGCCGATGCGAATATGATCCTGCAGCGCGTGGTCCTGACTGACTTCCGCAACTTCGTTCGCGCTGAACTCAACGTTGGACCACGCTTCACCCTGCTGTGGGGCCACAACGGCGCGGGCAAGACCAACATCATCGAGGCAATCTGGCTGGTGAGCACGCTGCGGTCGTTCCGAAGCAGCGAACTGGGGGTTGTTGTCCGACGCGAGGCTACCAACGCCAGTGTTGAGCTGGCTGGCTACGATCCACGCCTCGATCTACCGACTTCGCTCCTCGTCAGGGTGCAGCGCACGACCGCGTCTTCCCGCCGGACCACCTTCGCCGACGGCAAGGCCGTACGCGCGGCCATCGACTTCTACGGTCGACATCCAGCGGTCTTGTTCACGCCCGAAGATCTAGGTGTGCTTCGTGGATCACCCGCAGAACGGCGCCAATTCCTCGATCGAATGCTGTTTTCACGGCAGCGGCAACATCTCGTCGACGTCGCCGACTACGAGAAACTACTTCGGTCACGCAATCATGTGCTGCGCGATGAAGCGCTTGGCTCCGCCGAGCGTACCCGCCTGCTCGATACGTACGACGCGGGGCTGGCGGCCACGGGAGCGCGGATCTGGACGCGGCGGGAACAGCTGGTCCACGACATCCGTCCAGCCACGCTCTCGGCGTTTGCTGACATCCACGGAGCAACGGGCGCCGAGCCCCATCGACAGGGTGCCCACGGCCTGGAAGTGGAGCTGGTGTACCGGGCTGCGATCGGCGCCGCAGATCCACACGAGCGCGAGCAGTCGCTGCTCGAGGGGCTCTCGGCCCGGCGTCAGGTCGATACCCAACGCGGAATGACCACGGTGGGTCCGCATCGCGATGACCTTGTCGTCAACCTGGACGGAGCTGCCGCCGCGAATTACGCGTCTCAGGGTCAAAGCCGAGCGCTCGTGCTCGCTCTCAAGCTTGCGGAGCTCTCGGCCGCCGAGGCGCAGGCGGGAGAGCCACCCCTGCTCCTGCTCGACGATGTCTCGAGCGAGCTCGACCCTGCTCGCTCCGCACTCCTGTACGAGACGCTGTCCGCTCGAGGCAGCCAGTGCATCATCACGACCACCGCCCGGCACCATGTGACGCTCCCGCCGAGCGCCCTCTCCACGAGCTGGCGCGTCGACCAGGGTCGGCTCGAAAAAGAGTGAAGCGCGCCCACGCGAGACGCGCGCACAATCCCCGGTCTTATCGCCATCCTTCGCGTGTAACTATTTGAAATAACATAAAAAAGTAGCCCGACGCCACCTGGATTCGTTGCCCGCTCCGTGGTATGTTTCCCGCCCCGAAAGGCCCCGGCGCGGGGTCCTTCGGGAGGACACACCCGAACCGCTGTCGCGACGTTCTCGCGTCGCGGTCGACCTCGATCGCCGCCTCCATGTCCACCGAACAAACTGCTGCTGCTCAAACCGCCGCCGACTACGGAGCCGACTCGATCTCAGTGCTCGAAGGGCTTGAGGCCGTCCGCAAGCGGCCCGGCATGTACATCGGCGATACCAGCGATGGATCCGGCCTCCATAAGATGGTGTTCGAGGTCGTCGACAACTCGGTCGACGAGTCGCTCGCCGGGTTTTGCAACCGGATTGAGGTGTCAATCCACGCCGACAACTCGGTCACCGTCGAAGACAATGGGCGCGGGATCCCCACGGGCCCGAAGGAAGTTCACGGCGAGATCCTCGATGCAGCGATCGTCATCATGACGGTGTTGCACGCCGGTGGAAAGTTCGACAACCGCAACTACAAGGTCTCGGGCGGGTTGCATGGCGTCGGCGTCTCCGTCGTCAATGCGCTCTCAGATTGGCTCAAACTCGAGATCTGGCGCGATGGCAAGGCCTATCGTTCGCGGTTCGAGCGCGGCGACGTGGCGGAGAACATCGAAGTCGTCGGCACGAGCGAGAAACGCGGCACGCGGATCACCTTTCACGCGGATCCGCTCATCTTCAGCACCACGGAGATCGACTTCGAGATCCTCGCCTCGCGCTTCCGCGAACTCAGCTTCCTCAACCCCGGTGTTACGATCATCTTGCGCGACCTTCGAGATGGGCGCGAGAAGACCTTCGACGGCCAAGGCGGCATCGCCGCGTTCGTGGAGCTGCTTGCCCACAACAAGACGGCGATCGGCGAAGCGATCTACTTCGCGGACGATCAGCCGTTTGAGATCGAGGGCCATCCCGCGAAACTCGGCATTGCAGTGGCATTGCAGTGGACCGACGCCTATCAAGAGAACATCCTGTGTTTCACCAACAACATCGCGAATCGCGATGGCGGCACGCACCTAACCGGACTCCGCACCGCGTTGACGAAGGTTGTGAACAAGTACGCCGAAGAGAGCGGGCTTCTCAAGCAGCATAAAACTGCCCTTAGTGGTGAAGACGTGCGCGAAGGGCTAGTTGCCGTCCTCGCGATTCAGCACCCCGACCCGAAGTTCAGCTCGCAGATCAAAGACAAGCTCGTCTCTGGTGAAGTGACAGCCCTTGTGTCTCAGTCGGTGACGGACAAGCTGAGCCAATTCTGCGAAGAACGGCCGAAATCGGCCAAGCTGATCGTGGAGAAGGCAATTCTTTCGGCGCGCGCACGGGCGGCGGCTCGCAAAGCCCGGGAGACCATCACGCGCAAGGGCGTACTCGACGGACTCTCGCTGCCGGGCAAGCTAGCCGACTGCCAGGAACGGAACCCAGAAAACGCCGAGCTGTTCCTCGTCGAGGGCGATAGCGCGGGCGGTAGCGCAAAACAGGGCCGCGATCGCGCAACCCAGGCGATCCTGCCCCTGCGCGGGAAGATTCTCAACGTTGAGAAAGCCCGTCTCGACAAAATGCTGTCGAGCCAAGAGATCGTGACGCTGATAACGGCGCTCGGTACCGGTGTCGACGACACCTATGACATCAACAAGCTGCGGTACCACCGCATCGTTATCATGACGGACGCCGACGTCGACGGATCGCACATCCGCACGTTGCTGCTCACGTTCTTTTACCGGCACTTTCCCGAGATAATCGAGCGGGGTTACCTCTACGTCGCTCAGCCACCGCTCTACAAAGTTCGGTCGGGCAAAAAGGACATCTACCTCAAGAACGAATCGGCGCTCGATCGGTTCGTCATCGACAACGCGATCGAGAATGTCGAGCTGGAGATCGGTGGCCACACGGTCAGTCGCGACGTTCTCGCCGAAATCGCGAGCCGCGGGTTGCGGTATCGCGACGTTCTCGGGGTTCTGCGCCGCGACCTTAGTCCGGCGTTGATCGAGTCGTTGGTCGATGGCGTGGCCGCCGAAGGAGTCGAGTCGTGGCGGAAGGCGTTCGCGGATGAGGCCGCAATCACGCGGATTGGCCAGCAGATGATCGAGCGCGCCGGCCCGCACATGGGTCAGGCACGTCTGGGCGTCGAGGTCCGTCGTGATGCGGATGACCCGGCTTTGTATGAGCTACGCGTGCAGGTCGTGCAGGACGGGGTGACGCAATACGAGTGTTTCGACCTGGATCTGCTCGAGTCGCCCGAGATCGCCGAGTTGCTCGGGGCGCGCGCCTACGTGGCAGGGTTGGGCGGGGGCGAATTCTCCATGAGGCGCGACGGCGACGTCGTTCTCACCACCACTCGGCTGACGCTCTTGGTCGAGCAGATGGGCCAAGTCGGACGAAGTGGGCTATCGATCCAGCGCTACAAGGGTCTCGGCGAAATGAATCCCGAGCAGCTCTGGGAAACCACCATGGATCCAGAGCGGCGTCTCCTGTTGCAGGTACGTGTCGGAGACAATCTCGAGGCTGACCAGCTCTTCAGCGTCCTTATGGGAGACGATGTCGAGCCGCGGCGCGAGTTCATCACGGCGAACGCACTCAACGCGCGCAATCTTGACGTCTGACCGCAGCCGGTTCCTTATCGCAAGCAGAGGTCGCGCGAAGCTCCCGCCGTGCAAGCCCGGTGTGGCGCGGTGCGGTGGCCGGAAGCGTCAGAGCTTGGCTGTTTCCGGCAGGGTCGCGTTCCACGCCAGCTTGTCGCCGCAACGCAGCATGCTCGCACCAAAGTAGGGGTTCGCCACCTTGCCGTCGCGCTGCACCCACTGCGCGCCCTGATCACCGAACGCCATCGGGCAATGCACGATGATGTTGCCTGTCTGGGTGCTTGGCACCGCGTGCATGTACTCGATCATGCCGTCGCTGATCGTCTTGAACGCTCGGCGCGAGGGCTCGAGCTCACTGCCAATCTTCTCGCTTCCGGCGAGGACCTTGTCGAGACCGGGCTTTGCCCCCTCCGCCTTGGCTGCCGCAGCGAGTTCTTGGGCAAGGGCTGGGAGCGCCTCGGCTCGGTCTTCGGCCAGGAGCGCGGCCATGTCGAGGTATGGCCGCACCAAGGAGCCTTCACCCGCGGGCGTGCTTCCTAAGCAGCCGTGCACCAGCGCCGTGACCACAAGCGCTCCGAGTGCTAGACGCATGGTGAACGTACCTTTAGCACGCCGCAGTTGGCTGCTCTAGACAGACGCGCTGCGGGGGTCGACGCCGAGCAGCAAACACAGACAGGTTCAGTTGGGGCCACGCGTCCGCGGCGCGCGAGGCGTGGGCCAGCGAGAGTTCGTGCCTGCGCGGCCCGAAACGGCCGTTCCTCAAGCGGATGGAACCGATCGCCGATGTCCCACCGGTGAGCAGCTGGCAAGCGAATAACGACCCGTCCATGCGCTATCTTCGCGTGACGATCACCGATGGCGGTGACGACGTCGCAATGACGCTGTACGAAGTTGACGCCGACGGGTGGGTCTATCGCCAGTGCCAGATGCGGGCGGATGGAACTCGCTTCTCACCCGAAGACATCTTGATGTGCCGGCCCGTGAACCTCCCGGCGATGCTGTCGCATCCCTGCGCGGAAGAGATCGACGCGGAGGACTTCGAGCTCCTTTGGAATGAAGTCGTGAACGAGCGCGCCTTCCTGTCGCGACTGCCAGATCCGCGAGCGCCCTGGGAGGGCACCGTGGACCACGGCGGCCGTCGTTTCCGGCTGCTCTGGGCGCCCAATGCCGAGGTCGGTACGCAATGGGCCGCTGTCCCAGGCTTCGACGACCTGTTCGTCATGGGAGACAGCAGCGTGGCGCGTCGCGCCTGCTCGGCGGTATTCCTCGATCGGCCCGTGCAGTGGCGGACGACCCACGCCGTGACGGATGCACCGGCTCGTTGGCCGAGCGCGGCGTAGGCCGGGGCCAGAACGAAACAAAAGCGCGACCGAGGGCCGGTCGCGCTTGGGTTGACGAGGCCTGGGAGCTATCCGAAAAGCGCGTCGAGCTCGGTAGCGACCACGCCCTCTTCCTGTCCCTTTGCGAGGGCAAGCTCCTGCACAAGCCGCTGACGGGCGGTCTCCAGCATTTCCCGCTCGCCCGACGAGAGCTGCTTGTCGGAACGCAGCAGGCACAGATCACGCAGCACAGTCGCGATCTCCACGAGCGAGCCCGTGTTGATCTTCTCCATGTACTCGCGGTAGCGGCGGTTCCACGTAGCGGTGGAGATCTTGCCTCCGCGTCGGCGGAGCACGTCGTAGACCGCGTCGACCTCGGGCTGGTCCACGAGCTTTCGCAGGCCGACTGCGGCTGCATTCTGCTTCGGGACCATCACCTTCATGTTGTTGTCGAGCACGCGCAGCACATAAAACTCCATGGTCGCCCCCGAAATTTGGAGGTTCTGGAGTCCTGTCACTTCGGCAACGCCGTGGCCTGGGTAGACCGTCTTGTCGCCTATGATGAAGTTGGGCATTGGGAATGCTCCGGGGTTGACCGCGCGCGGGCGGGAAAATCACGTCATAGTTCAGGCAACTTAGGCCGCGTATGTTTAGCAGCGGCGGAACGAGCCGTCAACGGCGCTTGCAACAACGTTCCTTGGGAAAAAGGTGCGGGCGCACGTCTGCGGGATCGCGAGGGAAATTGGGCCCCTCGGCCACCGCGATCGGTGGTGCCGCACGCGCGCGGCGACAGTCGCCGCGCGGCGTGATTGTCGCTTTCGAACATCGTCCAGTAGGTTCGAGGGGGTTTGCGGGCTCGTAGTTGCTCCACCCGAGACCAAATTCGAGCAGCTGTACGGATGGCGAGCCTGCACAACCTGGGACCCGGACGCGGGTGAGCGCGTCGCGAAGTTGCTCGGCGATGGAGGCTTCATGGAAGATCCGGCTGCATGCGATTCCAACCACCGAGGCTCGTCGCCCTCGCGATCAGCCTTGTGGCGATCGCGTGTGCCAACAGCCCGGAGCGGTTGCCGGAGCTCGACCGTCGCTTCTACTATAACCTCGAGGCGCCGGAAGATCAGAAGGAGTTCCTCGAATTGCGTGACGAGGAACGTCAGGCATTCCTCGCACGGAAGGGCCTATGGGAGCGTTGGCTAGCGCTGCCGCCCAAGGAGCGCGAGGCGGTCGGGCGTAGCGACGTGGAAGTCGGTTTTCGCGAATTCGCGGCGTTCATGGCATGGGGACCGCCGGCGGATACGCAGACCCGCGACCGCACCGGTCGCAAGGTTCGCATACACACGTTCATCCGCTGCACGAGTGGCCCCAAGGCGGGTCGGTACGTGCGAAGCAATCTCGACTGTGACGGAACGTCGAGCGAGACCCAGATTTCCGCCGAAAACGGCGTGATCGTCGAGATCAGGTATCCCGACTAGGAACGGCAACGCAGCGAGGCGCGACCAGGGCGGTGTTCTGACCGGTCACTATCGCGGTGTCGAGATCCTAGTCTGGAACCCTCGCACGGTTCCCCGAGCGCCGTCGGCTACGGCTTTCGGACTTCCCCCGTGAGGAACTCGACAATCGTCGGGACAGGGAATCCGCTGCCACCGACGGGCGCCACGCCATACGGCTTGGAGACCATCGCCGGGCCGGCGATGTCGACGTGCAACCAGCGGCAACCCTCGGTGAACTCGCTGAGAAACAGCCCGGCCGTGATCGCCCCACCGTAGCGCTCGCCGGTGTTCTTCATGTCGGCGACCTTGCTCTTCAGCTGGTCCTTCAGATCGTCGGGCAAGGGAAGCCTCCACATCGCTTCGCCGGTTCGCTTGCCCGCCGCGAGCCAATCCTCCACGAGCAAGTCGTCCTTGGCCATCACGCCGGCGATCCTGGGCCCGAGCGCGATCATGCAGGCACCCGTGAGCGTGGCGAAATCGAGGACCAGATCGGGGGCGAGCTTGCTGGCGTAGATCAACGCGTCGGCCAGGGTCAGGCGTCCCTCTGCGTCGGTGTTGTTGATCTCCACCGTTTTTCCGTTGCTGGCGGTAAGGACGTCACCGAGGCGATAGGCGTGGCCGCTGACCATGTTCTCGGTTGCCGGGACGATCGCATGGGTTTCCCATGGCAACGCCAGGCGGGAGATGGCTTCGAAGGCCGCGATCACGGCGGCTGCGCCGGCCATGTCCATCTTCATGTCCAGCATGCCGTCGGTGGGCTTGAGCGAGTAGCCGCCGGAGTCGAAGGTGACACCCTTGCCAATCAAGCACACGCGTCCTCGTGACGGTCCCTTGGGGCGGTACGTCATGTGGATGAACTTCGGCGGTTCGTCGCTGCCTTGGGCAACGCCAAGGTAGCAACCCATGTTGCGCGCTTCGCAGGCCGCTCGATCAAGTACCGTGATCGATACGTCCCGCTCGCTGCGAAGATCAGCGATCATATCCGACGCAATGGTGGCCAGATACGTCGGCGTGACGAGGGCGGCAGGGCCGTTGACGAGGTCACGCGCACGGGCCACCGCACGCGCGATCGTCACGCCTCGCGGGGTCGCCTCAGCGGGGGCGGCGGATCCGGCGACAAAGACGACCTCGCGCGTGACCCGGCGTGTCCGCTTGTCCTCAGCGAGGTAGCGGTCGTAGTTGTAGAGTCCAAGCTCGGCACCTTGCGACAACACGTCGCCGATGCGGAGCGCGTTTGCATCGCCACTGGGATCGCAACCGCGTAGGTCAAGCACGAGTCGAGTCGCACCCGAGCTGTTGGCCAGACGAACGGCGTCGTGGGCCAGGGTGCGCGCGGCCGCTGCGTCGGAGATGTCGCCGCAGCCAAACAGCGCCACGCGCTCGAACAGATCGCCATGGGTGCGCGTGAAGACGAACGACTCGCCCGGCTTCCCGGTGAACTGCGCGGCCACAGCGGCGTCGCGCACTCCAACACCGAAGCGTGCGGCGAGGGCCGCCGTGTCGAGGTCGGTGCGCACGACGATCGCGAGCAGCTGGTTCGCGACGGGCGAGGGATCAACGGTGGTCCAAGAAAGTTGGAGCATGTGGGGGTCCTGGAGCGCAGGCTACACAAGCAACGAGCGCGTCATGCGCACGAGCTCTGGGCGGATTTTGGAGGGTTATCGCACGACGAACACCGCCCTCACTACCCGCAATTTAGCCTGCAATTCCAGGCCGTTCCGCGTTCCGCGCCAGGCGACCGCTGAGAGATGAAGACCTACAGAAACCTACACATCAGGATCGTTCACCTACCTAAAATCATCGCTCACCTTCGCGTAATTAGGCGACAAAGATATTAATTGTTATTGACATGCGCTGATCCCGACCGTATGGTCCCCTTACCGTTGCCCTTGAAGGAGGGTCAGAAAATGTCCGAAGAAGCAGTTCAGGCTCCGGCCGCGAAGAAGCGCGGCAAGAAGAAAGCCGGCAAGAAGAAGGCTGGCAAGAAGGCTGGCAAGAAGGCTGGCAAGAAGGCCGCGAAGAAGGGCGGCAAGAAGAAGGCCGGCAAGAAGGCCGGCAAGAAGGCTGGCAAGAAGGCCGGCAAGAAGAAGGGCGGAAAGAAGAAGGGCGGAAAGAAGAAGGGCGGCAAGAAGAAGGGCGGCAAGAAATCCGCCAAGCAGGCCGCCATGAAGGCCTAGCGGCCGCCCTGACTGCGTTGACGTTTTTCAACGCAGGCGCCGTCGCGAGCCCAACTGGCCGCGGCGGCGTGGTCGTTTAAGGGCGACCGCAAAACCTGTCGCCGCGCCCCTACGGCGAGACTTCTTCGGCGACCGCGCCCAGGTTGGCCAGGGCACGCGGTCCTTCGAAGATCAGCGTCGCGTCGGGAACGGCCTCGATGTGTTCGACGAGCGCGTCGATCTGCCGTGCATCGACCCGCCCGCGCGGTCCGTGTCCTACGACGCTGAGCCAAGCCACTCGATCGACCAGTACACCGGCGGCTGACATCGATGCCAGTGGGCGTCCGGCTTCGAATGCGGGTACGAGGACGTCAATGCCCAGCGTTTGTGCGAGGGCGCATGCGACAGGCGCCTCCCACAACCCTGCAGGCCGCCAGACCAAGTCGAAACCCGCTCCGCGGTGCTGCTCGACGAATTGGTGGATACGCCTACGCCCGAGTGCACCTGGCGTCAAAGACGGTGGCGTTGCAAGGAGGATGCGTTTCGCTCCACAGGCCTGAGCGCCCGCAGTTGAGACGCTCCACGCGTGCTCGACCTCAGCGGTTGCCTGCAGTCCGCCAAAGCGCAACTCATCGCCTGGCGGTCGTCGCGTCGCGCGACCGCGCAAGCCATCTTCGCGTGCGTGCGTAACGAGGTGCCAGGCGAGCGGCACGAGCTCGGCCTGTGGAAACCGGCGGCGAATCGCCCCCGACCACCGGGTCATCGCGCCCTGTCTGGGGGGATCGAGCAGGGTGCGGCCAAGCAATACGACACCAACGCGCTCGTCGATCCCGCGACCCAAAGCGTTGTTCTCTGCGAGGTAAAAACCGAGTCGGGCCATGCGTTGCGGGCCCCTTATGCGCCTCCGCTCGGACGGACGCAAGGTCGCGACCATCCCAGGAGCGCGCGAGTCTCACCCGTCGATGCGTGTGATTTGGCGAGTGCGCCGTTCTGCGTCGCTCTCCAAGGAGCCCTCGGCCCGATAGCTCGGCAAATAGACGGTCACGACCGTGCCGCGGGGGGTGTTGTTGTCCAGCGTCACGCGGCCGCCAAGGCTGCGCACGATGTCGAGCACGACCGGAAGGCCGAGGCCGGTGCCACCCGATCCCTTCGTGGTGAAAAACGGCTCAAACACGCGTGCGCGCAGGGTCTCCGGAATCCCTTGACCCGAATCGGCAACGCGAAGCACGCCGAAGCCCTGCTCGCAGTACAGCCGCACATTGATTGTGCCGCGCTCGCCCCCACCGCCGTCGCCCAAAGCGTCCACCGCGTTGGCGATCAAGTTGAGGCCTATCTGGTGGATCTCGTTCTTGTCAGCGTGGATAACCACCTCTTCGGTGGCATCCACCTTCAGCTGCAGGCGACGCAGCCGCCCTGCACGCCGCAACAGCGTCAAGATGCCCTCGATCGATTCGCGCAAGACCACGGCGCCCCGCGTTCGAACGCGGGGGCGAAGCGGGGCGAGGATCTGCTCGATGTGCTCCTCCACGCGCTTCACGCTCTCGCGCATGATCTTCAACATGGCAGCGACCGCGGGATCTGAGCCGCCGTGCTCCAGCATGCTGAGATAGCCCAGCAACGGGCCGAGCTCATTCTTGATCTCGTGGGCAGCGCTCCCGGCGAGCAGGCCAATCGTGGCGAGACGATCGGCCTGTTGCAGCTGGCGGCTCAGCTCCTCATATGCCGTTTCGTAGTAGAGCAGGGCGATGACATAGCGGGTTTGCTCGTCGTCCGCCTCCACGCTTGGCGTTTCGCAAACCGACAGACTCATGCGGGCGGGGAGCCGCCGCCCGCGCGCCGCCCGAACGGTCACCTCTCCGCGCCAGTGCCCGGACGCCAACGGTTCAGCGGCGAGGCGAACCACGCGATCCTGCACGTCGCCCTCGGTCGGGTGCGGCTCAAACAACTCCCGAATGTCGACGTCGAGCAGCTCGTGCAGCGGCTGCCCCGCAAGCGACACGAAACTCTCGCTGGCATCCACCAGGCGGCCGGCGCTGTCGAGCACGATGATGCCTTCGACGGCGCGATTGTAGAGAACCGACAGGAGCATCGCCGTGCGTTGATGGCGGATCGCGAGCTGCCGGTGCTCTTCGTGGAGACGCCGCTCTGCGCTCCGCTTCGCCTCGGTATGCCGGCGTGACTCGATCGCTCGCGCAACGGTTGAAAGCAATTGCTCCCGCGAGACCGGCTTGGTCAGGTAATCGAACGCGTGCTCTCGCACGGCCTCGGCCGCCGGTCGCAGGCTCATGTCAGCGGTGATGATGATGACCGGTACGAGTGGGTCGCGCTGATCCAGATGCTTGAGCAGATCCAAACCCGTGCCGCCCGGCATGAGCAGATCCGTCACCACAACGTCGACGGTCTGGTCACCGAATCGCTCGAGTGCCTGTTCAACGTCGCCCGCGGTCACCACGCTGTAGCCCGCGTGACGAAGCGACAGCGACAACGCGCTCGCCACCAAGTCGTCGTCTTCGACAATGAGCACCGTGCCGTCGCACGTTGTTGCCGGCCCTTGGCGCTTGCTCTCACCCATCTGCGCCCAGTGTCGCGCATCAAGCGTCGGCGTTGAAATCCAGGATGAGACGGGGCCCATCGGTGCCCACACGGAGGTCGTCCGAGGCGAGTGCGCGCACCCGTGCGAGCGCTTCGGTCGGAAACTCACACACCTGGGGCGGCGAGCCCGGGAGTTCAAGCACGACGGCAATAGCCGCTCGACCACCTTGGGTACGGCGCCCCTCAATCACCAAGTGGCTTCGCCGGGTGCCCTGGGCATTTGCCGCCGAGATGGCAGCGAGGCATATCGCCGCATAGGCGAGGTCCAACCGCGGCGCCATGCTGAGGTCGGCGATTTCGTCGATATCGACGAAAAGGCCAATGCCGTAGCGATCGAAACGCCGGGAGACCAACACGCCCATCAGATCGCAGAGCTGACGAATCGTCACGCGGCGGCCGCGGAACAGAGACGTCATGCTGTGGGCGATCGCGCGTAGTCGATCCGCAGCTGTCAGGCACTGCTCGGCGCGCAGCCGGGCCTCGTCGTCGCCCGCGCTATCGTCGAGCGCTAGCTCGCACAGGACGACCAGTGTCTGCAGGGGGTTGTTGAGATCGTGGGCGAAGATCCCGAGCAGCTCGAGCAATACGTCGCGCTCTGCGAGCGCGCGCATTCCGGCCTCAAGGACAGCCTGTGGATCGGCCGGTGGACCCGCCGGCATCTACTTCAGCCTACCCCAGTCGGTCTCTCGCGCGGCGCGGCCGGCGTTCGCATCCGTCGTGCAGGTTCGGACGCCCCCTGGGTCTCTTTCGCAGAGGCCGCCTTGAAAGGGGGGTTTCCGCCGCGAAAAGGGGGACGTAGAGTCCGGTTCGGCCGTGCCGCGCCCCCACCGTTTTCGCCACCATGTCAACCCGCTGGCGGTCCAATTCGCAGTCCCCCGCGCGCTGCCGGTCGAGATCCCGAGCGGCGGGCGGGGCGGGATTGAAGTTGAGCTCGGCTGCGCCGATGCGCAGTTCACCATGCAATCCGCGGCGGCGGCGCCCGATCGCTTCTTCATCGGGCTCGACATCCGCGAAGCGCTCGTCGAGCTTGTGCAGCGGCGCGCGGAACGTCTCGGACTCGCCAACGTTCGAATTGCCTACTGCAATCTCAACGTCGATCTCGATCGGATCGTCGCGGCCAAGCC
>CADEGN010000085.1 GCA_902826865.1 uncultured Myxococcales bacterium | reverse complement strand
TGAGCTGAGCTGAGCTGAGCTGAGCTGAGCTGAGCTGAGCTGAGCTGAGCTGAGCTGAGCGGGGCGTTTGCGCCTGAAATTTGCGGGCCCCGGGGGCCCGCGGGCTAGCTGCTGGCGGTGCGTCGTCCCCTGCTGCTCGCCTCCGCCTTGGCCGTCGTCATGGCCGCGACGACGATCCAGCCTGTGTGCCTCGATCTCGCCCCAACGATGGCCCGATGGACCACGCCGCCGCTCGACCCGCTTCATACGTCCACCGGGCTCGGCACGGCTGTCCGCGTACCATTGCCCGCAGCCACCGCCGAAATCACGACCCCATCGGCCGACGTGCCCTCGACCGACGAGATCGAGCTCGGTGGTCGGGTTCTGCATCGCGGTCCCAGCGAGATCCGCGAGGTCGCGCTCAGCTTCGACGACGGTCCAAGCTCGGTCTATACGCCGAGGGTGCTCCGCATTCTTCGCGAACGCGGCGTGCGGGCGACGTTCTTCGTGCTTGGTCGCGCGGCTGAGCGCGAGCCGGATCTACTCGCCGCCATCGCCGCGGCCGGTCACGACTTTGGCAACCACGGCTACAGCCACACCTCGTTCCGGTCGCTGTACCCTTCGCAGATCGAAGATGAGCTGGACCGCACCGCCGATACCGTCGAGCTCGCCACCGCCCTACGGCCGCGGTTCGTGCGGCCACCCTACGGCCGGTTTCCTCCCTCGTCCGTCGAGCTCATGGGTCGCCGCGGCGAGGACGTCGTCTTATGGTCTGTGGACGCGGCGGATTGGACGGGGGCGACGCCGGCGGAGGTCGCCGAGGCGGTGGTCAGGGCTACGATCCCTGGCGGCGTGATTTTGCTGCACGACACCGAACCAACCACGGTTGCCGCGCTCCCGCTCGTTCTCGACGGGCTGGCCCGCCGGGGGTTTCGGGTGGTGGACCTCGCCGAGCTACTCGGCCGACCTGCCTACGGCGAGACGCGGTGAGGGTGCGGCGCTGTCCGGCGCGCCCGATCTGATCTATATCCAGTCTCCGTGCCGCCGATGCAGATCCTCGAACGTCGCATCTATCGTGGGCCGAACCTCTACGCCCACTTCCCGGTGATCCGCATGCGCGTGAATCTGGGTCAGCTCGAGGACTGGCCCACCGGCAAACTGCCCGGCTTCGTCGATCGCTTGCTCACGACCCTACCCTCGCTCGATCAGCACACGTGCTCCTACGGCACCTCCGGCGGTTTCGTGCGTCGCATGACCGAGGGCGAAGGGACGTGGATGGGTCACGTGCTCGAACACGTCGCGATCGAGATCCAGGTGCTGACGGGCGCCAAGGTATCGTTCGGGAAGACCCGCGGCGCCGATAAGCCTGGGGTCTACCACGTGATCTACGAGTTCGAGGAGGAGCGCGTCGGTGAGGCCGCGGGGCAGCTGGCGACGCGCCTCATCCACTCCCTGTTGCCGAGCGAACTTCGCGGGCCGGACCCTGACGACCTCGACTTTCGCCGCGAACTCGATGAGTTGATCGAGTTCGCTCAACGGCGGCAGTTCGGCCCGTCGACGGCCTCGATCATCCGCGCGGCCGAAGAACGCGATATCCCGTGGATCCGTCTCAACGATTACTCGCTGGTCCAGCTCGGACACGGTCGCTTTCAAAAACGCATCCAGGCCACGGTTACGTCCGAGACCCGCCACATCGCCGTCGACATCGCCTCGGACAAAGAGCTAACCAACAAGATCCTCGCCGACCTCGGCCTGCCAGTCCCACGCCAGCACGTGGTGCGCTCGGCCGAACGCGCTGTCGATGCCGCGAATCGGCTGGGGTACCCGGTGGTCGTCAAGCCGCTCGACGCCAACCACGGACGCGGGGTGTCGATCGACTTGGAGACGGATGACGCCGTGCGAGCAGCGTTCGACAAGGCGGCCGAGCACGCCCGCCACGTCATCGTCGAGACCTTCCTCCGCGGCTTCGATCACCGCATGCTGGTCGTCGGTGGCGAACTCATCGCCGTGGCCAAGCGGGTGCCGGGCCACGTCGTCGGCGACGGGGTCCACGACATCGCGCAACTCGTCGCGATGGTAAACTCCGATCCCCGCCGCGGCATCGGCCACGAGAAGGTGCTGACGCGCATTGAGCTCGACTACCAGGCCAAGCGGTTGCTCGAGCAGGCGGGAATGACCGCGCAGACCGTGTTGCCCGCCGGCCAGGTGTTTTACCTGCGCTCAACCGGCAATTTGTCGACCGGCGGCACGGCCCTCGATCTCACCGACGCGGTCCATCCGGATAACCGCGAGATCGCTGTTCGGGCAGCCCGCGCGATCGGGCTCGACGTCGCCGGCATCGACTTCATCACTCCCGACATCTCGCAGTCGCACACCTCGGTGGGCGGTGGGATCTGCGAGGTCAACGCGGCCCCCGGCTTCCGCATGCACGTCTCGCCCACCGAAGGGACCCCACGCGACGTTGCCGGCCCGGTCATCGAGATGCTGTTCCCGCAGGGAACGCCGAGTCGAATTCCGATCGCGGCGGTCACCGGAACCAACGGTAAGACCACCGTGTCTCGTATGCTCGCGCATATCGAAAAGATGTCCGGATTCACCGTCGGTTTGTGCACCACCGACGGCGTCTACATCGACGGCGAGCGCACCGTCGTCGGCGACATGACCGGACCCATGGCGGCGCAGATGGTGCTTCGCGACCCGAGGGTCGACTTCGCGGTGTTGGAGACCGCGCGCGGAGGGCTACTTCGCGCGGGGATGGGCTACCGCTCATGCAACGTTGGCTGCGTGCTCAATGTCAGCAGCGATCACCTCGGGATCGGTGGTATCGACACGCTTGAGCAGCTCGCTGCCGTCAAGCGCATCGTTGTCGAGGTCGCGCGCGACTGCGCCGTGCTCAATGCCGACGACGAACAGTGCTTGCTGATGGGTGGACACACCGACGCCAAGCGCATCGCCTACGTGACGCTGAACCCGCGGCACGATCTCGTTCGTCAGCATATTCGTGCCGGTGGAGCCGCGGCCGTGCTTGAGGAGGGGATCAACGGCTACATGATTGCGCTCTACGATCGTGGGGCTCACATTCCACTATTGTGGGCGCACTTGATCCCAGCCACCCTCGAGGCCAAGGCCATCTTCAACGTGCAGAACGCAATGTTCGCAGCACTCATGGCGTTCGTCATGGGCTGCAAGGTGGACAACATCCGCCAAGGCTTGCGCACCTTCGACACAACGTACTTCCAGGCCCCGGGGCGGCTCAACGTATTCGATAAGCTCCCGTTCAAGGTCATCCTCGACTACGGGCACAACCCGGCGGCCGTGCGAGCCCTTGCCGATCTAGTCGACCGCCTCGATGTCACCGGTCGCCGTGTCTGCGTCCTCTCGGCTCCGGGCGATCGTCGCGATGATGACATCCTGGACATCGGCCGGGCCGCCGCCGGGTCGTATGACCACTTCATCTTGCGCTGCGATGACGACACCCGCGGCCGTCCCCGGTCGCAAATCCCGGATCTCCTGACGCGTGGGCTGCGCGAGCGCGACGTTCCTGCCGGCGCCATCGAGGTGATCGAGGACGAGCAACAGGCGATCGATACGGCGCTTGCACGCTGCGCCCCTGGCGATCTGCTGGTGATCTTCGGCGACAAGATCTCGCGCTGCTGGAAACAAATCACGAAGTTCCAGGGCACCCAAGCCGCGGCGTCTGGGGAGATCATCGAGCCGGTTCGAACCGAGACCGCGGAGCCAGTGGCGACCACCCGGCGCTGGGAGCTCGGGACAACGTTGGTGGAGGACGAGCGCGGCGTTCGCATCGTGCGCGAGAGCGAGGACTAAGCACAGATGGAGCTCCTCGACTCGCGTCGCCTCACCGGGAAGAACCTCCTTGTCCCCGGTTCGGCCGCAGTCGCCGACGTTGCGTTGACGCCTGGCGAGGACGAAGCCGCGCTTACTCGTTGGCGCACCGCGGTGGTCGAGCTCGGCGCGGCGCTTGGTTGGGCGATCGTCCCGGTGGTCCGCATTTGGCACGATCGGCTCGGAGCCTCGCTCGCGTTCGCGGCCCCGACCGACACGCTCTATGCGGCGACGGAAATCAACGAATGGGCGATTGCCCAGGCCTGTGGCGGGAGCGAGGCCCTTGTCGATGCGAGCACGCGCATCGCCGCCGCGATCGCCGGCGAACGTCGACCACGCGCGATGGCCTTGATCGAGGCCGCGCGGGCGCGCGGACTGCCTTGGTTGTTCGATGAGGATGGCGTGACGATTGGCCTCGGCGCGCGTTCGCGTACGTGGCCCAGTGCCGAGGCCCCGGATCCCAGCGACGTAGCGTGGTCGGAGCTAGGCACGATTCCGCTTGTGGCAGTCACCGGGACCAACGGCAAAACGACGACCGTCCGGCTGCTGGCGCGGATGCTCGCAACAACCGGCGCGCACCCCGGCTACACCTCCACCGACGGCATCGTTGTCGCGGATGAGACCGTAGAAGGTGGGGACTGCACCGGGCCGGGCGCCGCGCGACGCTTGCTGCGGCGGGGCGACGTTGACGCGGCCGTCCTGGAGACCGCGCGCGGTGGATTGCTCCGCCGTGGACTCGTGCTCGATGCCACCGACGTCTCGGTCGTCACCAATGTCAGCGATGACCACCTCGGTCAGTGGGGGATTCAAACCATCGAAGAGCTCGCGGACGTGAAGTGCACCGTCGCATCGATCGCAGATCGTCGCGTTGTGCTCGGCGCCGACAGCTCGCCACTATGGCGCAGGCGCGGCAGCTTTTGTGCA
Organism: uncultured Myxococcales bacterium; assembly: GCA_902826865.1. GTDB lineage: Bacteria > Myxococcota_A > Polyangia > Nannocystales > Nannocystaceae > Xiheibacterium. The sequence continues at coordinate 23,939 of CADEGN010000085.1, read as the reverse complement.
CCGGAGGTTTGGTTCTCGGCCGATTTCAACTCCCAGCTCATCCGCGAACATCTCGCCAGCGGCGGCGAGGCGTGGTGGGCGTCCGAGCACGGCGAGATCGTTCGCGGCGTGGGCCCGCGCCGCAACGTCATCGCCAGTCTCGCAGCCATTCCATTGACGATCGGTGGCATCGCACGCCACAACGTGGCCAATGTGCTCGGGGCGTGCGCCGCGGCCCGCGGGCTCGGCGTCGGCGACGAGCACCTGCGTACTTGCTTGCAGGAATTCGGGCGCAAACCCGACGACAATCCCGGCCGCAACGAGCAATTTAACGTCAGCGGCGTCACGGTACTCCTCGATTTTGCCCACAACCTCGACGGACTCGCCCTCGAAGCACCGATCGTCGCGGCTTTGCGTGCGCGGGCACCCACCGGCGCACGCTTGATCATCAGCTTCGGAATGGCCGGCGATCGCAGCGATGAGATGCTCGTCCGGCTCGCCGATGCGATCGCCGCGATGGGCCCCGATCGCGTGATCGTGCGCGAGCAGCCGGAGTATCTGCGGGGGCGCGCGCCGGGTGAGGTGCCGCGGATCCTTCACCGCGCGTTCGCGGCCCGCGGCGTGGCTGATGACGCGATCGTCCACGCCGACGACGAGCCATCGGCAGTCAGGGTCGGTCTCGCCGATGCGCGCGCCGGCGACGTGTTCGTGGTGTTCGCCCACACCGACCGCAGCGGCAACCTTTTGCCATCTGGGTGACCAATGGCCACGCGTGAGGTTCATGTCGGCGACGGCGTCGCGTGGGTCCGAAACCACGCTTTCTCGCCTGCCGAATCGGTCATCACCTCGCTGCCCGATGTGTCCGAAGTCAACATGACGCTGGCCGATTGGCGCTTCTGGTTCGTCGACACCGTGGCGACCATCGCCGCCCGCATCACCGACACCGCGGCCGCGATCTTCTACCAGACCGATATCAAGGTCGACGGGCGCTGGATCGACAAAGGGCACCTTGTCCACCTGGGCGCGGATCTCAGCGGCGCGCATTGCCTTTGGCACAAGGTGGTTTGCCGTGCTCCGGCGGGCACGACCACGTTCGGGCGTCCTGCCTATGCCCACCTCATGTGTTTCTCGCGATCTCTTCGGTGCGATCCCGGCCGGTCAAGCGCGGATGTCCTTCCGCGCATGGGTGAGATGCCGTGGGCTCGTGCGATGGGTACTGCTGCCTGTCGCGTCGCCGTCCGCTTTGCTGCGATCCACGCGGCGGCCGAAACGATCATCGACCCGTTCTGCGGGCTTGGGACCGCCCTGGCGGTCGCCAACGCCCACGGCCTCAACGCAATCGGTGTGGAGCTCTCGACCAAACGAGCGAAGCGTGCCCGCGAACTCGTGCATGCCTGAAAGCGCACGCGGTCCGAAGTACGCGAGGGCGGTAGCATCGCCGTCGATTCCCATGGCCACGTTGTTCGGGCTCGAACTACACCAGCGGGGCGCCTAGTAGCCCCGTCGTGAAACTCCGCGGGCTGCTAGCGGATCTTCATCGAGTTGGGCCATTGCCCATGCTCGTCGATCGGCCGATGTTTACGCAGCTGGATGTGATGCCGGACATCGTGACTGTGATCGATATTGTGGGTCGGCTTGACGGCTGGCTCAGCTGGCTTGCCGGTCGCGTACTGCCGCAACGCGCGCAACGCATCGGTGGTGGTGAAAACCCCGAGCAGCTCATTGCCCTCGATGACGATCGCGCAGCCGTAGCGGTGGGCCTCCATTTCTAGGGCGACCGCGCTGATCGGCGTATCCGGTCCGCACGTGAATGGTTCGCGACTCATCGCATCTGCAACCGTGAGGTCTTTCGGGTCCGCGCCTCTGATGCCGAGCGCGAGCTGTGAATCCCGGGTCGACAAGAGCCCCGTCACCCTTCCCGCGCGGTGGACAACAAGGTGGCGGATGTTGTTGAGGAACATCCTCTCCTGGGCGTCGGCGAGCCGGAGCTCCTCGTCGGCGGTAGCCGGATTGGTGGTCATGAACTGGGCGACGGTGGTCTCGGTGCTCATCGCCGACAGATTAAGGCCACCCCGGGCTTGGCGACGCGTCGCTTCCGCGCGCAATCGTCGGGGCAACCGGCAGGTTGTGCGCGGTCGCCCGGAAGTCCACCGGAACATCCGCGCACCCCTCCTCGTCGCGGGTGACGGCGGCCTTCGCACAAAACCGGGCCAAGATCGCTAATTTTGGGGCATTTCGCCGCTTGCCGGCCACACGCCATCGCCGCGACACTCTCGGCCACGCCGCCAGTGCGGCCGAGGAATCCTATGACCACGCTCTTCCGAAGGTTCGTCCCCGTCGCCGCCTGCCTTGCCCTCGGCTTTGGCCTGGCCGCATGCAAGAAGCCGGCTTATCCGAAATGCAAGAAGGACAAACACTGCAAGGTCGATCTCGGCGAAAAGTGCGTCGACGGAAGCTGCCAAAATTGCACCACCGATGCGGACTGCGCGGGCAAGGGCGTGAACACGAAGTGCGCCGAGTTCCGCTGCCAAGATCCGAGCCAGGTGACCTCAAGCGGCCCGGGCGGCGGAGAGATCGGTGACCCGTGCGCCTCGCAGCCGGACTGCAGCGGCGGGTGGGCATGCACCGAAGGCAAGTGTGCCCAGTGCACCGATGACGTCCAGTGCTCGCCGAGCACATGCAATCTCGACACCGGTCGCTGCTCCAACACTGGTCAGTGCCAAACCGACGACCAGTGCAAGATGGACGAGATCTGCGATGGTGGCACCTGCGTCTTTTCGGGTGGCAGCGGCGGTGGTGGCACCGGTCCGTGCGGTGTCGACGCGGTTTTCTTCGGGTTCGACGATGACTCCGTCGGCGACAAGCAGGGGGCGGAGCTCGAGGCCCTTGCCAAGTGCATCGCCGAGCAGAATCGCCAGGTCATCCTCGAGGCCCACGCGGACAACGTCGGAACCGAGGAGTACAACATCCTTCTCACCGAGCGCCGCGGCGATTCTGTCAAGAAGGTCTTGATCGAGAAGGGCGCCCCTGAGGCACTGCTGCAGGTGCTTGCCAAGGGCAACCTCGAAGCCACCGGCGCCACCGAGCCGGAGCGCTCGAAAGACCGCCGCGTCCAGTTCGTCTGGCCGTAGGGCGCGAAGAAGACAAGGCGGCGCCGGGCTTCAGGGCTTGGCGCCGCAGGCACAACCCGGGGGTTTGCGGCAGCTCTTGTCGATAGCGATGCAGCCGTCGCCGCAGGGCTGGCCCGTGGTGCACACGCGGCAACACGCGCCCGCCGATTTCTTCGGGACGCGCTCGTGGGCGAGTGCCGGCACGTCACCGGCTCGGCAACGTTTGAGAAACACGTCGGCGACCTCGGCTTCGCCCGCATCGATCGTGAGCTGCCACTTGCGCTTGATCCGGACCCACGCCTCCACGTACTGGCAGCGAAACCCGGGCTCGTCCGGCAGCCACTGCGCGATGGTGCGCGAACCTTTGCTGCGATTGGCGCGGGCGACCACCACGACCAGATGGTCGCGCTCAGCGAGATCGTTGGCGTATTGCCGGCGCCGCTGCTTCGACCAATGCGCTCCACCGCTACGATGAGCTTCCGCGAGCGGCACCAGGTGATCGACGTCGAGCTCGCGTGGGTCTGTGATAACGGCGTCGGTGTACGGACAGCGCCAGCGCCCACGGGCGACTTCGCACCGATCTCCGTCGACAAAGGTCACGGGGATCTCCGAGGCCGCAACGAGCGCCTCGGTGCGCGTATCCTGGCAGTCGTGATCGGCGTCGATCCAGTGCGGCCAGCCACCGCGATCGTAGTGATCATCGATCACGCCCCGCGAGGCGACAGCAGGCGCGACCGGCGAGGACAATGCGGAGTGCCCCACCTGGTCCTCGGGCTCGGCGGACACTCGCGACACCACATCGCGTTCCGCTTGCGGCGTCGGACCGAGCCGGCTCGTCGGTGGGGACCGCGTCGGTAACGCGTGTGCCGCACAGGCTGCGAGGGCGAGGCAAGTCAGGACGGTGGCACGCACCGTGGCGCACGGTAGCAGTTGGTCCGCTGACTACCGACGTTTCTTGGTGGCGCGGCGCACCCCATCGCCCTGCAAACGTGGTCATCCTCGCCTGCGGCGTCGGAACCACAGCGCCGCAAAAACCAGACCACCACTGTTGCCAGGGCCCCCGGCGCCGCTCGTGCAGCTGCATCCCGCCTCGCTGGCGCTGGATTCAGTGGGATCGCCGCCGACCTCGCCTGCGCTCGAGCTCTCGCCTCCACTCGAGCTCTCGAACGTCGCATCGGTGCTCCCTGCTGCCCCGGTCGAATCGCCGCCGCTGGTCGCTGGCCCGGTCGTACCCTCGCCGCTCGCCGACCCGGTTGCGCCTGGCCCCGTCGTGCCGCTGGCCTCCTCCCCACCATCCTCCGAGCTCGTGCCGTCAGAGGTCGTCGTCCCGCCCCCGTCGCAGACATCGCCAACGCCGTCATCATCCTCGTCCGCCTGATCCGCGTTGGACACACCCGGGCAGTTGTCGACATCGCCGCACAGACCGTCGTCATCGGCATCGTTATCGGCGTCAAAATCGCACGCATCGCATGCGTTGCCGATCCCATCGAAGTCGCTCTCTCCTTGGCCAGGGTTGGAGACGTCAGGGCAGTTGTCGCAACCGTCGCCCCAGCCATCCGCATCGCTGTCGATTTGCTCCGGGTCAGCGTCGTCCAGGCAGATGTCGCAGACGTTGCCGACGCCGTCGCTGTCGTTGTCGGCCTGATTCGCGTTGGCAGTCGCGACGCAATTGTCGCAGGCGTCTCCGTCGCCATCGCTGTCGCCGTCCATCTGATCGAGGTTGCTGGCCAGCGGGCAATTGTCCACGTCCCCGCATAGGCCATCGGCGTCGGGATCGTTAATCGCACTACTTGGACAAATGTCACAGGCATCGCCGATGCCGTCGGTGTCCCCATCGAGCTGATCGACGTTGGACGCGGTGGGGCAGTTGTCGCAGGCGTCTCCGACGCCATCGCCATCGTCGTCAACCTGGTCATTGTTGGCGATCGCGTCGCAGTTGTCGCAGGCGTTGCCGAAGGCATCCTGATCCGTGTTGCTCTGATTTGGCTCCGCCAGACCGAGGCAATTGTCGCACGCGTCGCCGACGCTATCGGCGTCTTCATCGGTCTGATCGGCGTTCGCCACGAAGTCGCAGTTGTCGGTTTCATTCAAGACGCCGTCATCATCCGGATCGGGATCGAGCGACGGCACGTAGATGGCCACTCGCAGGGCGGAGATTTCGCCCTCGCCGCAGATGAGATTCTTTGCCCCAACTTGGTAGGCCGCCTCGAGCGAATCGTCGCTCGCAGTACCACCAACGCAAAGGAACTGGTCGTTCTCCGCGTTCGCCGTCCAGATATCGGTGCAACTCGTGGTTCCGCAGTCAAACTGGGCATCACCGTCGGCCTCGGCCCATTGCATCGTCGTGGAGCTCGACTCGGTACAGCCGGCCAGATCTGGAAGTAACCCGTCACCTTCCAGCTGATCGGCGTCGTAGCCAAGCGCTGCCGCAGGGAGACCAAACATCTCGCAACTCGTTGGGCCGACCAGGTGTCCACCGAGCAAGATCTCGCCGGTGGCGTCGTCATAGATGCGCAGCCACATCTCCCCCTGCTTGAACTCGATACAGTTGTTCTCCCAATTCCAGCTGACGTCATCGCTGGCCGTGTTGATGAACCCCGCGCACTGGTCGTAGCCTGCCGGCGGCAGCGGATCGATCCACCTCGCGTCGTCGCTCAGCGTTGCGCCCTCCGGATTGCAATCGACGACGCTCCCGTTCGTACAGATCGCAGCGGCCTCGGCGGCGAGGCCGAATATCGCTAAGGCGATGGTGCTCGGTAGGATGGAGCGAATGAGATGCAGGGCGCGCGCAGCCATTAGGCGCCCTTCCCCCAGCGCGCTGCGTCCTAACGCGAGCGTCCGCTCGCATGCTCGCCAATTGCGTCCGTACCGAGAACGCGCCCCGAATCGCTTCGAAACGCGGCGCGAGGATCCGGCTCACATTCGTCGGCGACGACGCAATCCGAGCACTGAAAGCGCGAGCAACGCGAGCATCCTTTCCTCCCGGCCACCGTTGCGGCAGCCGCAGCCTCCGCCTACGGCCTCGCCTCCGGCCGTACCGGTGCCGTCGCTACTGCCGACCTGGCCGCTCGAACCCGCGTCATCGCCTGTCTCGCTCGACGCGCCGCCAGTGCTTCCGCCGCCGCTCGAACCGCCGCTGCTCGTGGCTGCAGCCGTCGTGTCGGCGCCGCTCGAACCCGCGCCTGTCGTGATCGTCGTCGTGTCGCCCCCGCTCGTGCCGCTGCCTTCGGCGGCACCGTCGTCCGAGCTTGTGCCCGGCGGCATCGTGTCGTTGACGTCGTCACAGGCGTCGCCAAGTCCGTCGCCGTCCATGTCGTCCTGGTCGGCATTCGCCAGCCCCGGGCAGTTGTCGACATCGCCACACACGCCGTCGTCGTCGGCATCGTTTTGTGCGTCGTGGGTGCATGCGTCACAGGCGTTGCCCATCCCGTCAAAGTCGCTCTCGAGCTGGTTGGGATTGTAGACAGCCGGGCAGTTATCGCAGCCGTCGCCCCACCCATCGTCATCGCTATCGAGCTGTTGTGGGTCAAAATCAGCAATACAGATGTCGCAGAGGTTGCCGACGCCATCGGCGTCGTTATCGGCCTGATTCGCGTTGACGATGTCGACGCAGTTGTCGCAAGCGTCGCCGGTACCGTCATCGTCGCCATCGGCCTGATCGGCGTTATCGGCGAAGGGGCAGTTGTCGTCGTTGCCGCAGATCCCGTCGCCGTCACCGTCATTGATCCCATCACCGGGACAAACGTCGCAGGCGTCGCCGAGGTCGTCGCTGTCGGCATCCGCCTGGTCGAGGTTGCTATGATCGGGGCAGTTGTCGCAGGCGTTGCCGAAGGTATCGGTGTCTGCGTCGATCTGGTCGTCGTTTGCCACCGCGTCGCAGTTGTCACACGCGTTACCGAAGGCGTCCGCGTCCGAGTTGGCTTGGTTTACGTTGGGTAGACCAAGACAGTTGTCACAGGCGTCGCCGAACCCGTCGCCATCCTCATCCGCCTGGTCGAGATTCGCGACGAAGTCGCAGTTGTCATCGACACTCAGGATACCGTCGTCGTCGGGATCCGGATCGAGAGTGGGGACGTAGATACCCACCCGCAACGCGGAGATGCCACCCATGCTGCAGGTATTCTTGGCGCCCGGTTGGTACGCCGCTTCGAGCGCGTTGTCCATCGCGTCACCACCGACATAGAAGAGCTGCGTGTTCGCGGCGTTCGCTGTGAAGATGTCGTTGCAGCTGGTGCTCCCGCACTCGCAGAAATTGTCCATTTCCATGTCGAACCACGCAAACGTCGTCGAGTTACTTCCGTCGCACAACCCCGTCGCCGCCAACAAGCCGTCGCCCTCGAGCTCGTCCGCCTCGTATCCCCGCATTTCGGGCACCATGAAGATACATTCGAGTGGGTCGAACAGGTGGCCACCGAGTACGATCTCGCCGGTGGCATCGTCATACGCGCGCAACCACATGTCCCCTTGATTGAACTCGATGCAGTTGTTCTCCCAGTTCCACGCCACGTCGTCACTCGCAGTGTTGATGAACCCCGCGCACTGGTCGTAGCCCTCGGGGGGGAGCGGATCGATCCACATGGCGGCCTCGTTGAGCGTCGCGCCTTCGGGGTTGCAATCGACGATGCTCCCGTTCGTGCAGATCGCGGCAGCTTCGCCCACCACCCCAAAAATCGCGAGCGCAAGGGCGGTGGCGCACAGGGCCGGGAACAGGCGAGGCGTACGGCAGGCCAGGTTCAGGGACATGGATCAACGCTATCCGAAACTCGGGCAACGGTCGCCGTGTCCCGACCGCCCCGAACTGCGCAGCAATCCGCAGCCATGGTGCCAAACATAACGCTTGAACTGACGACCGCTGGCGTAGACACTGCGTCCCATGAGTTCGCTCGAGTCTCTCGTGGGTTCGATGACGGTTGCGGAGCTAGCCCGACTCGCCAACAAAACCGTAGAAGCGGTAGTTCGCCTCGCATTCGGCCACGGCGAGTCAGCCGCTCGGCAGCCGCGTGCGCGTGCTTCGGCCAAGCCGAGGCGCAAGACCGCCGCGAAACCGAAACGCGAGCCGCGAGGGAGCGTCGCCGCCGACAAGGTCCTCGCGTTCGTCGCAGCCGCGAAAGGCGCCGTGAGTGCCGCGACGATTCGCAGCAAGGTCGGCGGCAGCGCGGCCCAGGTGCGCAGCGCTCTCAAGGGACTCGCAGAGGCCGGAAAGATCAAGATCTCCGGCAAGCGTCGCGGCACGCGATACACCGCGAAATAGTCCGCTGGCGAAGGCGAGATCGGATTACTGGGGTGCCCAGGGCCGGAATCGAACCAGCGACACGCGGATTTTCAGTCCGCTGCTCTACCAACTGAGCTACCTGGGCGAATACGTTTTGCGGGCTCTTCGTACGCGATCTGCCTGCGGTGGTCAAGCGTGTCTGGTACCGGGCGCGGCGCACCCGCGAAGGCGGGGACGCGGGCCCCACGCGTCCCCGCGCTGGCGTCGTGCTGGCATCGATCGGCGCTGCCGCGACGCTCGCCGACCTTGTCACCCCGGGCCGTAGGCCGGTCGATCACGTTTCGCCTTGAACGCCGCGTATCGTCCCCTGCACCGCCTCCATGAACGCGCCGCGCTGCATGGGGTGATCATCGAGCAGCTGACCCAGACCGTCGGCGAGCAGCGGCAACGTATACGGCGAGGGGTTGCAGCACAGCAACCACTCGCGAAGTTGCTCGCGAACAACAACGTCGGCCCGGGCTGGCTCGTGCCCCAGGCGCTGGTACTGCTCAGCGAACTGCTCGCGGATTCGCTGCAACGCCGGAGCGAGATCACCCGACATGATCCGCGTGATCTCGTCTTCAGTCTCCTCTGACAGCGGCGTCGTGAATTCGTCATCGACGTTGGCTTCGAGCAGTTGGCGCAGAGCATCGACTTGGATCCCGATGAGGCTGCGAACCGGTGACACCGCGGTGTCGCGCTCGAGCAGCGCGACCACCGTGGCGTCCTCGGTTAAAGGGATCACCATCATTCGCGCGGGCCCGAAATTGATCAGCAGCTCGCGCAACGGCACACCAACGGTCTCAGATGCGACCGTCATTCGCCGAACCGTCTTCGCAACATCATTGGCGATCGCCGTCGGCAATCCGCTCCGGGCACCGGCGGCCATCGCTCCCTCCGAGGTCGCGATCATCGCGCCGCGTACCCCTTGGATCGCCCCGAGCTCCTCCAACAGATCAAGCAGTTGCTCGCGCGAATCGGTCATTCCACCCCCATGACCTGGTCGCGCACCGCTTCGGGATCGACGCCTGGCCGGACGGACAGCACCGCTGACGCCGCGCCCATGCTGACCATCACCATCTGTTGCCCCTTGATTGAGCGAGCGACAACGCCGTCAAACACGTTGTAGCCGAGAGTCCGCGCGATCCGGGCGGCACCACGCATGTAGAAACCAGCCAGAGTAACGAGCGAGCTGTTGCTGCGCATGTCCTCGGCCAAGACCTTGCCAGTGCTCGAGATGATGGCAACGCCGTTGATTCCATCAAATTGCCAGAACTGGTCGAGCATTCCGCTGCGGGTGTCGGGATCGTCGAAAATCGCGTGGCCCGCCGCGGTGCTCATCGCGGCCGAGTCCTCGCCCGCGATGACTGAGGTCTCCATCGGCGTCGCGACCGGAATCAGCGTCCCGGTGCCCCTGGGCGACAGCAGCTCATGGGGTGGGTCCTGTCGCGGAAACCGATTCGTGGGCTCCTCCGGCTCGATACGCTCCATCGCTTGGGTACGACGTGTCGAGGTGATGGGCGAAACGTTGTCCTGCGAACGCGTCGCCGAGCCAAGCCCTTCCGCGGCTTGCTCGGCCACAGCTTGGACTAACTCGTTGAGGTCTTCGAACGACGACTCCGCCTCCGCCTCGTCGTCCGCCACAGACAAAGGCGGCAGCGTTGGCTCCACACCCTCCGGGGGCGATGCGATGATCGGAGGGCTCGGCGCGTCGACGAATGGGTCATCCGCGCGCGGAGCCTCATTCTTGCCGCCGGGTCCGACCTCGCCGAGAATTCCTTCGTCAAACTGACGAGCCGCTTCCATCAGCAGATGGGTACTCGAACGCGTCACCGTGTGAAGCGGTGGAGTCCGCATCACGAGCTCGCGAAACACGCCGCGATTGACCGCGAGAAGCTTGTAAAAGGCCATTTCACCGCGAAATTGACCGTACTCGCAGTGGACGATATCGCCGTGCTCAAACCAGATGAGCCCGTTGCCCGCACTCGTCTGTACTTCGACGAGGCGGTCGCGCCCCGACAGCGCGATCATCTGCACGTAGTCGAAGAACTCAACTTCGATCGAGTTGCCGTAAAAGCCGCGACGTGGACCGATCTCGTCTAGCAGACCCAGCAACATCGCGGTATCGACCGGCTTGTCGAGGAAGCGAACGTTGACGGCCTTCTGGTAGGCCTCCCGCAGCGAAGGCGTGGCACGCGACGAGACGATGAAGAGGTACGTGGAAGGCGAGTAGCCGCCGATCCACTGCAGCAGATTCGTGGTGTCCGCTCCCGCGATCGTAACGTCAGTCGCCACGACGTCGAAGGCGTCGCTGCGCAGTCGGTCCATCGCGTGGCGCACGGACGTGGCGATGGCGGTCTCGACGCCAGCTTTACGCAGCGCCCGTTCGACCGCGAAGCGGTGGTTGGCCTCGTCGTCGACGAGGAGGACCCGCATCGGCGGCTTCGTCGCTGCTCTCGGGCTGAAAGGCACGTCCCGCGCCATGGTACTTGCCGCGCCGCCGTGGCCGAAGAACCGAGCGTCGAGATCCCACGAAACGCTGGTGGGCACGCGCTACGAGCGCAGGCGCCGAGGTTTTGTTTGCGAGCGGGTGCGCCCGGCCGGTCGGGGTGCTGGCCACCCCGCCCGAGTCGTCGCTCGCCCCCGAATCGGACCTGGCGACGATCTTCGAATAGTTGATTCACCATGTAGGCACTGCCCGATCGGACACCCGACCTGGATCGTCAGAGCGCGATTCTGAAGTTGTCTGCATCCCCCAGAGGACAGGTCGTCAGGCCTTTGACAGGCCGTTTTGGCCGTGCAGCGGGCATGGTGGATCGCCGCCACGGACACCTGCCGTTCAGGGGGCGCGCCACCATGTGTGCAAGTCCGCGCATATCCGGGCCCCGAGTCCACACAGTCGCTCATTCCCGCATTGTTGTTCACGTAAAACTGACTACAAGAAAATGCTTTTCCACTAGCTCGTTTTCACGTACGCTGATTCCATGGCGATTCTCCTGGAAGACCTCAATCTCCGCAAAGCCGAACGCCTCCTGTGCCTCCAAGCGCTGGAGAAGGGCGGAAGCATCGTGGAGGCGGCTCAACTGCTCGGAATCACCCGCCACGCCCTCAAGCGCCGGATGATCAAGCATCGGATCGATTGGCCGTCGGCGCACGAGCGCGAGGCTCGACTGGGAGACGCCTCCACCTCGGTCGCCCACGAAAGCGCGTAATACGCGCATCTCCAGGAGCCGCCGTTCAGCTCGCGTCGTCTTCGTCGGACAAGAGCTCACGCTGCTCTCGTTCGATGCAGCCGACGACCCGGGCAATCGCCCCGCGGAGTTCTTCGTTCGCGCCAGGCAGGGTCAAATCTGTCCTGGCGACCAACTCGAGAGCACTCGTCCAGCCGGAGATAAAGGCGGCGAGAGCGGGCGGGGACAAACCCTCGGTCCGCACCATCAGCAGCTCGCGAACCAGCAAAGCCAGCGGCTCGTTCGTTACGTCGTCGCTCACAGCCGCGCCCCCCGCAGCGCGGGGGACCGTCGGCTAGTTTAGCGCCAGAGCGAACCGCTGCGCAAAATGTCCCACGAGATCGGCGCGGCGCCCGACGGCCCCGGCCCTGTTATGGTCCTTGCCGTGGCCGACGCACGGGATCAACGCGTTCTGGCGCGCGCCGTGGACGATATCGTCGCGTCGTACGCCCTGCACGGCAATATCAACCACCTCGACGGCGCGAACCTACCAGCACGCGCCCTCGTCTCGCAGTTGCTCGGGGATCTCGTCTCGTTGGTCTTCCCCGGCTTCTTCGTCGAGGACGAGGTCGACGCGCTGACCTGCCGATATTTCGTGGGAGAGCGCTGCGCGAGGGTCTTGCGTGGCCTCGAGCGGGTGATCGCCCGGGCATTCACGGCTGAGGCCGCGGCGGAACCCCCGGCAACGACTGGACCGGCCCAGGAGATCGCCATCGGGCTCATCGAAGAGATCCCGACGATCCGAGAGATCCTCGATGGCGACGTCCAGGCTGCGCTGGCCGCCGATCCCGCCGCTCGAAGCGCCTCGGAGATCATCATCAGCTACCCGGGAATCGAAGCGATCGTGGTCCACCGGATCGCCCACGCGCTCCATCGTCGCGGCGTGCCATTGATCCCGCGCATGATGTCGGAGCTGGTTCACCGCCAAACCGGGATCGATATCCATCCCGGGGCGACGATCGGTCGGAGCTTCTTCATCGACCACGGCACGGGCGTCGTCATCGGCGAGACATCCATTATCGGCGAACGCGTGAAGCTCTACCAGGGCGTCACCCTTGGTGCGCTGTCGGTAACTGGCCGCCACGCGAGCAATCGCAAGAAGCGTCACCCAACCATCGAAGACGACGTGACCATCTACGCCGGGGCGACCATCCTCGGCGGCGACACCGTAATCGGACATGGTTCGGTCATCGGCGGCAACGTGTGGCTCACCTACAGCGTGCCGGCCGCGACCACGGTGATGCTCGACCAGCCATCGCTGCGGTTTGTCACCGCGCGAGATCCCTGAGGCGTGCGTTTCAGCTGGCGGTGCTGTCGCGACTGACGACGCCCGTCTCGCGCGTTAGCCTCCGGCGGATTCGTCCTCGGAGCGCCTCGCGGACGATGTCTTTCGCATCCTCCTCGAAGTTCCCCTCGACCATCCAGCGCAGGTACGGCCGCTCCACTGGATCGCCGGCGACCCAACGCAAGCTCTTGCCGCGCAACCGACCAAAGTTGAATACGGGTTCGTTGTCGCGCCACGAGAACCTCCGCGACACGTCGCAGTACGCGTCGTTGTGGAGGGCGGACAACGCGTGCAGCGAATCGAGATCGGCGTCGAGATCGGCGTAGCGTTCGAGCTGCCCGGCGAACACCTCAAGCGATGCGATCGTGTCAGCGCGGGCTCCATGGGCGCCCTCGAGTTGCTTGCCGCAATAAAACCGCAAGGCGGCCGCGAGATTTCGCGGCTCGCGCTGGTGGTAGATGACCTGGGTGTCGAGGATGCGTGTGCGCGCGGCATCAAAGACCCGTCCGGCGCGGACGAATTCCGCCTGCAGGATCCGGACGTCGAACCGCGTGACGCTGAAACCCGCGAGATCCGCACCTGCGAACGCCGCAGCGATCTCGTCGGCAACGGCCGCAAACTGGGGAGCGCCGCGGAGGTCCCCATTGGTAATGCCGTGGATCTCGCTCGCTTCGCTCGGAATCCGCACTTGCGGGTCGATGCGCCACGTCCGAGCCGGCTCGATCCTCGCGGGCTCCGTCGTCGAGGGTGGCTCCACCCGGACAATCGAGAGTTCGACGATGCGATCGGCGATCGGGTCCGGCCCGGTCGCTTCAATGTCGAAGAACACGATGGGACGGCTTAGCCCCGTCACAAAGCGGGAGAACCTCGGGCCCAGGTCGGCCACCGTTGGCGTGCCGTCGTCCCCGCTTGCGGCGCTCGAGGCGCGAGATGTCCGATCAGAACCGTTGTCGCCACTCACGTCGCCCCGCGCTCCCCCACCGCGTCGCTTCATGGACGTGGCGAACTGTTTGAGCCGCAGCAGGGATATCACGGGCCGGAGCAGGCGGAAAACGGGTCGCGAACCACCGCGTCGCGTGCGCCACCGAGCAGCCCTTGGCCAGAAGCGCTCCGAGGCTCACGCACACGACGGCCCCAGCGTCACCTTCCGAAGGCGCCGGTGAAAATCCGGCGAACCGATAGGCAACGAAGTGCACACGCCCCGGGTGACGATGGCCGTCGCTCTTTCCCCAGGCTTGTCGCAACCGCGAACAGCCTGCTAGGTTGGGCTGCCATGTACCTGTCTCGTCCTTGCCTTGTCCTCGGCCTCGTGGGCGCATCGTGTACCTTGCCACGCGACGCCGACGGCACCGCAAGTGGGGGCCCAGGCATCGGTTCGCTATCCGAGTCGGGGGACCTCGGGGACAGTGGCGGAACACCAGCGAGCATGACGAGTGCGCAGGGGCTGACGTCGGACGACGACGGCCTGAAGCTCGACGTGAGCGCCCCGACGGGTGGTGAGGGCGGCTGCGCCGAGGGGGGTGGGTGCGGTGAGTGCATCGTGCCCGAGCACGTCCCGTGCGACGAGGTCTCGACCGACCTGTTCAACGCGATCGGCCTCAACTGCCCTGGTGCGGCACAGTTCACCGGGACCGTCGATGGTAGTCCCTTGGCCATGGGCCTCCGCGTCGGGTTTGGCGAAACGATGCAGTGGCCGCCGCGCGAAGGAGAGAAGTACGCGGTCATCGGCAGCGGACGAGTCGTCGATCTCGACATCGAGACGCCCCCCCTCGACTTCGGCGGCTCCCCGCTCCACTGCAACGACGATCTGGGCGAGTTCGACAAGGGGGTGGTGCTGCCGGCGCCGCTCAGGGTCAACAATGTCGCTGGAGATTGCACGACCGATCCCACCCTCATCGGCACCGGCGACTGCTCGAGCACGATCCAAGGCCAGTTCAGCCAGGGAATGTCGGCGTTCGATTACACCGAGATGCGCATCGTCGGCAACGTCCCTGAGACGACCAACAGCCTCTCGTACGACTTCGCGTTCTTCTCCGTCGAGTACCCCGTGTACTACAACGACGTGTTTAACGACATGTACGTCGGCTGGCTCGAGTCGGAGAGCTGGACCGGCAACATCTCGTTTGATGAGATGGGCAATCCCATCTCTTTGAACGCGGGGTTCCTCGACTTTCGCGACGATGACGGCACGCGGCCGGAGTTCGCGGGCACCTGCATGAAGCACCATGCCGGAACCAGGTGGCTGTCCACCGTGGCACCCGTGACGCCGGGCGAGGAGTTCACCGTCGTCTTCGCGATCTTCGACCTTTCGGACTCGATACTCGACAGCTACGTCTTCCTCGACAACTTCCGCTGGGGCTGCGATGGGACCGATCACCCTTCGACGATGCCGGTCGGTTGACGGTTGTAGCCGTAGGCGTGAGCCGCATGACATCCCAACAGGAGCGACGCGGCGCGATGCTCGACTTCGCGAATTGTCGGACGCCCGCGCTTGACCGCCACGCATCCCCGTCTGTCTGATAGCTTCGTAGGATGAGGTTTGCCGCCGCCTTGGGAGCCCTTGTGCTTTGCGCCTGCGCGGACGCCCGCGACGACGAGGACGGACCAGGGGACACAGGGATCGGCGTCGCCGAAGGGATCCCCGGCGACTCCGTCGATGGCGGTGACGAGGCCGCGAAACTCGACGTCGCGGGCGGTGCGTCGGACGGTGCGATGTGTGCCGAGGGTGCGTGTGGCGAGTGCACGATCCCCGAGCACACGCCATGCGATGCCGACTCGGCCGATCCCTTCCACGCGATGGGCCTCAACTGCCCGGGCGCACCTGCGATCACCGCGACGACGGACGGCAGTCCGACGGCGATCGGCACGCGTTTCGACTTCGGCAACACCGACACCTGGCAGCCAAGGGAGGGCAGCAAGTTCGCCGTTATCGGAAGTGGTCCGGTGGCCGACCTCGACCTTCCGACCCCTCCTGGCGACGATGACGCGATGCCGACCCACTGCGACGACGATCTCGGCAACTTCGACCCCGGCCCGGTTCTGCCGGTCCCCCTGCGCGTTAACGACGTTGCGGGTGACTGCATCACCGACGCCACCCTGCTCGGCACCGGCGACTGCTCACGTACAATTCAGGGGCAGTTCAGCCAAGGGCTCATCGCCAACGACTATACCGAGCTACGGATCGAGGCCACCGTACCGCCAACCACCAACTCGATCGCGTACGACTTCGCGTTCTTTTCGACCGAATACCCGTTTTACTACAACGACGTCTTCAACGACATGTACATCGGGTGGCTCGAGTCGGAGAGCTGGACCGGCAACATCTCGTTCGACACGATGGGCAACCCGATCTCACTCAACGCCGGGTTTCTCGACTTCCGTGACGACGGGGCCGACTTGCCTGAGCTGGCGGGCACGTGCATGCGACAGCACGCCGGTACGAGATGGCTGTCGTCGGTGGCGCCGGTCACTCCCGGCGAGAGCATCACGGTCGTGTTCGCCGTCTTCGATCTGGCCGACTCGATCTTGGATAGCTACGTCTTCCTCGACAACTTCCAGTGGGGATGCGAGGGCACCGATCACCCGATGACGAAACCGGTCGGGTGATCAGCGCGCGCCGGCGCCTCGGCGCGGCCGATGGCGCCGTGCAGGCCGCACGTCGGCCGTCGCCGATCATGCCTCCTGTTCGGCCGTCTTACGCGCGCCGTGGCATTTCTTGTAGCGCTTGCCCGAACCGCACGGACACGGGTCATTCGCACCAACAGTTGGCACCACTGGTGCGGCCGGCTTTGCGGCCGGGCGAGCCGTCTGGCTGCCCGCAGCCGCGACCTGCTCGCTCGCGCGCCTCGCCGCCTGCTGCAGACGCTCCATCTGCTGCCGGGCCATGGCCACCCGTTGCTGGGCGCCACCCCCACCGCCAGCCCGCCGCGCGTTCGCCCGCGTAAGCGCCGTTTCGTACTCGGCACCCTCTTCGGCTTGCTTCCGCTGCTCCTCGGTGAGGCGCATGTTGATGACTTTGTCGAGCACTGTCTGCTCGATGCCTTCCCACATGTCCTTGAACAGGTTGTAGCCGCGGAGCTTGTACTCGTTCTTCGGATTGCGCGTGGCGTATCCAACCAGGCCGATACCCGTGCGCAAATGCTCGATGTTCTTGAGATGCGCGATCCACTGCGCGTCGATCTCAGCGAGCCACATCTGCCGGATATGGAACAGATAGACGTAGAGCCCAAACTCGGTTTCGCGCTCGAGCAGCAGCTTCTCGACCCCCCGCCAGCACAGATCGATGAGATCATCGAGCCGCTCGGGGACATCCCGCAACGCCAGCGTCGCACCGTAACGTTGCTTCAGTTCGTGCTCGAGTCCCTCGACGTCCCACTCATCCGGGTGGACGTTCTCCGGACACTGCTGCTCAACTACCTTGCCGACGTTCGCGAAGGCCAGGTCGTGCAGCCGCTCGCGCTGCTGGATCAAGGCCTTGGCGACCTCCCCCAGCGAGAGCTTGATCGCGCCATCGACATCGTTCGCCACCGCGTCGAACCCGACCATCGCACCGAAGTGGCGATACATCTCGTGGGTCAAGCTCTCCGGATCGATCGGGCGCGCGAGTTTGTTGGACTTATCGGGCGGCGCGTCCTCGGCGGCTTGGGCCCGGGCAGTGACATGCGCATTGACGATGGTCTCGATGCGCCCGCGGATCTGCGTGCTAAGCGAATCGACGGTATGCGGACCCGACTTCTCCGGCGGAGGCGCGAGTTTTTGCACCTGCTCGCGGCGGCTCTCGTCGTCGAGCACCTCGGGACGATATCGACCTTCTAGGATCTGCTTGCGCAGGGCGTAGATCGCCTTGCGCTGCTCATTCATCACGTTGTCGTACTCGAACAGGTTCTTGCGCGTGTCGAAGTGCATGGCTTCGACCTTCTGCTGCGCATTCTCGATCGCGCGATTGACCAATGGCGCTTCGATCGGAACGTCCTCTTCCATCCCGAGGCGCTCCATGAGCCCGGTGATCCGATCGGCGCCGAAGATGCGCATCAGATCGTCCTCGAGGCTGAGGTAGAACTGCGAACTGCCCTTGTCGCCCTGACGGCCGGCGCGACCTCGGAGCTGGTTGTCGATGCGGCGGCTCTCGTGTCGCTCGGTCCCCAGGATGTGCAACCCGCCGGCCTCAATAACCTCGTTGCGCTCGTTCTCACACTGCTTCTTCAGGCCGTCGTGGAGCTTCTTGAACTCCTCGGGCTGCTTCTCGGGGTCGAAGTGTTCGCGCGCCATCATCTCGGAGTTGCCGCCGAGAATGATGTCGGTGCCGCGGCCGGCCATGTTGGTCGCGACCGTGACTCCGTATTTTCGACCGGCCTGCGCGACGATGTAAGCCTCGCGCTCGTGCTGTTTGGCGTTGAGTACGTTGTGCGGGATCCCCTCCCGCTCCAGCAGCGTGTGGATGACCTGCGATTTTTCCACGCTGGTGGTACCCACCAAGATCGGCTGCCCCTTGCCGTGGCGCTCGCGGATCTCATTGACGATCGCGCGGAACTTCCCCCGCTCGTTCTTGTAGACGAGATCATGGGAATCGCCGCGAACCACCGGGCGATTGGGCGGGATCACCATCACGTCGAGGTTGTAGATCTTGTGGAACTCCTCGGCCTCGGTGTCGGCCGTGCCCGTCATCCCCGAGAGCTTCTTGTACATGCGAAAGAAGTTCTGGTAGGTGATGGTCGCGAGCGTTTGGCTCTCCGGCTGGATCGGCACATTCTCCTTGGCCTCGATCGCCTGATGTAGGCCATCGCTCCAGCGTCGGCCCTCCATCTTTCGCCCGGTGAACTCGTCGACGATGATTACCTCGCCGCCCTCGACGAGGTAGTTCACGTCCTTCTTGTACAGGGTGTGCGCGCGCAGGGCCTGGTTGACGTGGTGCAGCGTCTCGTTGTTCTCCGGCGCGTAGAGGTTGCCACACGAGAGCAGTCGCTCGACGCGGTCGACACCGGCGTCGGTGAGCTGGGTATTGTGGGCCTTCTCGTCCACGACATAGTCGAGGTCGCGGCGCAAAGACGGCATGATTCGATCGACCGTAATGTACAGGTCGGCCGGCTTATCCGACTCGCCACTGATGATCAGCGGCGTGCGGGCTTCATCGATGAGGATCGAGTCAACCTCGTCGACGATCGCGAAGTGAAGCTCACGCTGCGCGTACTTCTCGATCGTCTCCTTCATGTTGTCGCGCAAATAGTCGAAACCGAACTCGTTGTTCGTCCCGTACGTGATGTCGCACCGATACGCGCGCTGGCGTTCGCCGTGGAACAACCCGTGGACGATCACGCCCGTCGACATGCCGAGGAACTTGTAGATCTGCCCCATCCACTCGGCGTCGCGTCGCGCGAGGTAGTCATTGACGGTCACGAGGTGGGCGCCACGACCCTCCAGCGCGTTGAGGTAGAGCGCCGAGGTCGCGGTCAGCGTCTTGCCCTCGCCGGTACGCATTTCCGCGATCGTTCCCTTGTGCAGGGCGTATGCGCCAATGAGCTGGACGTCATAGTGGCGCAGGCCGATCGTCCGGCGCGACGCCTCGCGCACCGTGGCGAACGCCTCGGGCAATAGCTCGTCGAGCGTGGCACCTTGGGCCAACTGCTGTTTGAACTCGGCGGTCTTGCCGCGCAGCTGCGCGTCGCTGAGCTTCTCCCACTTGTCCGCCAAGTCGTTGATCCGATCGATCGTCGGACGGAGCCGCCGCATTTGGCGCTCGAACTTGGTCCCGATGACTTTGGTGACGAGCTTGGAGAACATGGGCGATTTTGGCCGAACGGCGGGCAACTGTACGGCCGTGGAGCTGCGGTGTCACCCGAGCCAAGGCCAGCTGTTGGACCTCGACAATAGCGCCCCTACGCGGCCCATCTGACGACGGCTGACGGGTTGCCGCCAGGCCGCCCACTTTGGTGGTAGCGATTTCGGACGTGGTTTTCACGTCCTCGATGGCCCTCTTCACCCGTTGGTGCCGCGCATCGGCACAGGTCGCGTTGACCCCGCCCCGCACCCGGCCGCGGTGGGGCGGCCATGTGTCTGCGCTGTGGCGGACCGCGATCGTCGTGGGGCTGGTCGGATCGGGCTGCGGGTCAAGCTCGGCATCGGGGCCGGAGTCCAGCTCAACATCCGGGTTGGACTCAAGCTCGACATCCGGGTTGGAAACCGACTCGACATCTGGGTTGGACTCCGGCTCAACATCCGGGTTGGACTCAAGCTCCACGTCGGGGTCGGACTCAGGGTCCGACGCCGACTGGCAGCCGCTCGGGCCCACTCAAACGTGGTTCCTCGAATTCGCATTTCATCCGACCACCGCGGACATGCTCGCGGGTGGCGACGACCTGATCGGAATCTATCGCAGGGCCAACGATGGCACGTGGGAAGAGGTGCTCCCGGACTTCGCGGCATGGACGATCGCGTTCAGCCCCCACGATGCCAGCGTAGTGTTCGCCGGCGATCCATATGGGCGCGGCATCATGCGTTCCACAGACGGTGGGACCAGCTGGCAACGCGCGATCGAGGGTTTCCCCGCGGAGCAGGCGACCGCGGGGGTCATGTCGATCGACGTTTCGCCCCACGATTCACAGCTCGTGTACGCGGCCGCGTCAAGTCAGTCAGGCGTACAAGTGGGCTTGGGTCGCGGATTGTGGAGGAGCACCGATCTCGGGGCCCACTGGTCCCTCCTCGCCTTCGAAGGGCAGGAGACCTCCGCGGTTCACGTTTCGCGCGCCGACGCAAACCTCATGCTCGTGGGATTCGGCGGGAGAACCGGAGGAGCCGACGCCGGAGGCATCGCGCGCAGCATCGATGCGGGACTCACATGGGAGCCGCTTCGTCTCGCCGGCGTGCCAATCGTCAACTTCGCCGCCGACGCCACGGATCCCGATCGTGTCTATGTCGCCACGTTGGGAGGTGGCGTGTTCTGGAGCGAGGACGACGGCGCCACCTGGACGCAAGGGGCCGGGCAAGAGACCAACGGTTGGTCGTGGGGTGTGCGGCAAGACCCGAACACGCCGACCCGCCTGTACTCGGTGATTCCTTTTCTCGGATCCACTTCGGTCGCGGTCTCAACCGATCGCGGCGCCACCTGGAGCGACACCGCATTGACCGACGCCTCGGCGATCTCGATCGGCGTCGGGAGCGACGGCGTTGTCTACGTCGGCACCTACGGCGGAGCCCTGATGCAGAGTGCGGATGGCGGACAGACGTGGGCGGCCGTCGATGTTGGGAATATGAGTCACTCCTATGTGTACGGCACGCTTTCGATCAACCCCAGTGAACCGGCCCAGCTGGTGGCACCGGCGCACTACCTGGGTGCGAGCGGTGGGGTGTTTGTTTCGGACGATCGCGGCAACACCTGGGCCGCCGCCGCGGTGCCGGAGGTGGTGGAGGGGTTAGGCAACGTTCTTCAGCTCGCCCGCGATCCTGGCGATGCAGATCATCTATACGCGGCCGCGATCAACGAGCCGGCAGATGCGGCCGGCTTGTGGGAATCGGTCGATGGTGGTCGGCAGTGGACGCAGAAGAGCATGGGCGGAACATCCGCCATTTCTGTGGCCGTGGATCCGAGTGAACCGTCGGTCGTATGGCTCGGGACCCCAGACGGCCTGCACAAGAGCAGCGATGGCGGCGCAGCGTTCGCGCCGCCAGTGCTCGAGGGGCTGTGGATCACCTCGATCTCATTCGGACCGCAGAACCAGATCATCGTCGCCACCGGCGGGTATGGCTGGGGCGGGAACGCTGGCACCGGCTTCTGGAGTTCTGACGACGGCGGCGCGTCATGGGCGATGCTGCCCTTCTCCGCGGGACGCGGGGCCTATAACGTCGTCTTTGACGCCCAGGGTGTCGGCTATTTCGCGCACGACGGCGGCGTGTCGCGCAGCCACGACAACGGCGCGACCGCAACCTTGGTTCATGAGCGGCCCACGGATCTCGGCACGTGGATCGCCATCGATCCGTCCGATGGCTCCCTTTACTACACGGGGTACAACTATGGGGGGCTCGAGCCGGGTGGCGTGTTTCGCAGTCGCGACGGAGGCGACAGCTGGGAGGCGCTTGGCGACCCGGACCTGACGGCGGAGGTGTGGGCGTTGACGGTGGACCCCGGTCAAAGGCTGTACGCGTCCACCTTCGGCAGCGGCGTATGGGCGCGATTGCTTCCAGGCTGAGCTTGCTTGGGTCCGGTGCATCGTCTCAGCGCGGCCGCGACCCCGAAGGATCGCGCCCGATACGCCTGTGGAGCGCGATTGCGACCGAGCTGCAATCCTCCAGGGGCTGCCTCAAACGGCAGGATAGCGCCGACGCAGTCGACCTGGCGCCTCCGGCCGTGCGACACCACACGCGCGAGCGCGTGCGCGACGCGTTCGGAAAGGCCGCGGGGCAACGTACTCTTCCAGCCACAGCCCACCAGCTCGCGCGAACTCATCGGTAGTTCTGCGTCAGAGTTGATGCCACGACGGCCGCTCGGGCCGGTGAGGCCGCATCACCAGCCGACGTCCTCGCGATCGGGCCAATTTTCTCCTCGACGACGCCATCTCTGGCGCCACTGTACGAACCGGAACAACAAGCGAGAGCGAATGCCGAACAAACTATTTGTAGGGGGACTGAGCTGGAACACCACGGACGAACTGCTGCGGGACTCGTTCGCCGCGCACGGAGAGGTCGTCGAGGCCAAGGTGGTGATGGATCGTGAGACCGGCCGCTCGCGCGGCTTCGGCTTCGTGACGATGGCCACTGCTGACCAGATGAGGACCGCGCAGCGCGAGCTCGACGGTAAGATGCTTGACGGTCGCTCGATCCGCGTGAACGAGGCCGACAACAAGCCAGGTGGTGGCGGCGGCGGCGGTGGCGGCCGCGGCGGTCGAGGCCGTTACTAACGGCTTAGAGTGAACCGCGCGACGGCACGAGCGACGACGGTGACAAGAACCGTGGCCGCTCGAGTCGTGGCGGACGACACTGATTAGTGGCTTACGCCGCGGTGCAACACACTTGTGATTGTGCCGCTGGCGCTGAGCTCACCGATGGGCACACTCGACGTGGTGTGTCACGCGGCCGGTTTGGCATCACAGGGGTAAGAAGTGATACCCCAGCGTCATGCTCACCGACCTCCGCTACGAGGCCACCGGGGCGGTGGCCCGGATCACTCTCGATCGCCCTGATGCTCGCAACGCCTACTCGACGGCGATGATCGAGTCCCTCGTCGCAGCCCTCGACGCTGCCGAGGCTGACAGCGCCGTCCGTGCCATCGTGCTTACCGGGGCGGGAAAAGCGTTCCACGCCGGCGGCGACCTGAAGCAGATGCGCGACGGCGCTGGGATGTTTGCCGGCGGCCCGGTCGCACTGCGGCGGCAATACGTCGACGGGATCCAGCGGGTGCCCCGGCGTCTCGCCCAACTCGATAAGCCGATCATCGCGGCGCTCAACGGCAGTGCGATCGGCGCTGGCCTCGACCTCGCATGCATGTGCGACCTTCGCGTGTGCGCGCGCGGGGCCCAACTCGGCTCAACCTTCGTCAAGGTCGGCCTCGTGCCAGGCGACGGTGGCGCCTATTTTCTCGCGCGCACCGTCGGCTTCCCACGTGCACTCGAGCTCGTGCTCACCGGTCGCCTAATCGACGCGGACGAGGCCCTGGCGATCGGCCTCGTCCATCAGGTCGTGGCGCCAGAGGAGCTGCTCGCCGCGGCGGACGCGTTCGCACATCAGATCGCCGCGAACGCACCGCTCGCCGTTCGGTTGACCAAGCGCGCGGCGTATCGCAGCTGGGACGTCGACGTGGACACCGCACTCGAGCTTGCGGCGAGCTTTCAGGGCATGGTCCAGAACACGTCGGATCATCGCGAAGCGGTCGACGCGATCCTGGGCAAGCGTCCGCCGGACATCCGCGGCGAGTGAACAGGCCATGCTGTGACTTCGATCGCACCGCGCGATCCGGACGATCGGGTCGCGCCGGCCGTGCTTGCCCGAGCTGACCTCCGAGAGCCGCAGGCGCGCGTTCAACCACGTGCATCTAGTGAGAGGGTTTCCCACCACGTTCGACGAAGGAGCGGGGCGGCCGCACCTTCCGACGGGAGGGG
>CADEGN010000084.1 GCA_902826865.1 uncultured Myxococcales bacterium | reverse complement strand
GGAACGGCCGCCGCCGAACGCCGCACGCATCGACCGCGCATCGTCCCTGCTCACGTTACTCCTCCACAAATCGCGGCACGATCACGAGGCCGTCGGCGACGGTCGGCGCTCCGGCGAGCAACTCGGCACGATCGGTGGGTTCACTGGCGAAGTCGTCGCGCAGCGCGACCGTGACGGGGGCACGCGCCCGGTACGGCGGTATGCCATCGACGTTGGTCGCCTGGAGTTGGTCGATGTGGGAGATGATCGCCGCGAGCTGATGAGCAAATAGATCGCGCTCGTCCTCAGCGATCGATAGGCGTGCGAGATCGGCGAGCGCGGCCAACAGCTCGGCATCGACGTTCATCGGCCGGAGGAATCTACCAGGTGCGCAACGGCTCGCGCGCGGACCACCCTCGCGGATAGCCATTGGGGCAACGAACCCGACGACCCGGTTCGCGGCTAGAGCGTTCCGCGAGGTCGGCGCATGGGACCCACCGCTGCGTCCACGACCCCACGATGTTGAGAAACGGACCGCGCGGCCCTCGCACGCCCGGTCCTCGGCCAATGCGGCACGCCAGCACCCAAGCGGCGGCCCCGCGCAGGCCGCGATCGTGACACCCGACCGGGCGAAGGGTAACGTTATTGGGTGAGCCACCCCACCCGTGGACAGCTGCGCGCCCGCCTTCTGGGCGCGTCGGTCCTCGCACTGGCCTCCGGTTGCCCGGACCCCAGCGAGCCGCGCGTGACGGAGGGCGAGAGCCTCCGCATCGGTCGGGTGCATCTCGTCCTCGAGCCGAGTGACGACGTGATCGCGCCCGATCCCGGGCCGGACACCGCCGATGATCAACTCGAGCTGACGGCGCGCTTCGCCTTCGTCCGTGGCCTCGACGAGGACTTTGTCCGGGCGCGCATCGGCGTTCCGCTGCTCGCCCAGGACGCTCTGCGCGCAGCCGAGTGCGTTCCTTCGGATCAGCTCACCTTTGACGCGCCAGAGCCGGACGACGGCGGACTCGAGATCCGCGAGCTCCTGCTCGTCGACGCCGGCGACCTTTCGATCCGCGTCGGCGACGCGACGTACGACGTTCCGCTCTCGCTTGTCCCCGATCTTCTGCCGTACATGTCCGGCGTGGAGTATCTGCATGAGGGCGACCTGTTCGGCCTGGGCAGCACCGCGACGCCGGCTGTGAATGTCACCGCCAAGGGTTCGCTCACCGACGATCTCCCGCCGTTTTCCATCGACGCTGCCCTGCCGCCAGCACTGGGCCTGCGCGCGAGCGAGGCCGACCTGGATGAGCAGGACAAGGGTGCGCTGGTCCTGCGGTGGAACTCGTCCGGCAACTCGGATGACCTGGTCACCATGCGGCTTCTCCCGCTGGTCGGCAGTGAGCCGGCTGGCGAGGAAATCACCTGCGTGCTCGCGGACAAAGGCGCCGCACGGATCGACATCGGTCGGCTGCAGCTGCTCGGGCTACCGCGGCAGACCGAGGGCGTCCGCGTGACGGCCAGCCGCAACGCGGTCACCTCCTTCGACGCCGGCGATTTCACCAACGCGGAGTTCGTGGTGGAGCGGCGTGACCGCCTGTACGTGCCGCTGACGCCGCGCCGCTGAGAGCCGGCCCGACATTCTCACCACCACGACGGCAACTGCTCCTCCGCGATCAGTTGCGCCACGCTCTTGCGCGGGCGGATGACGGCGCAGCGGCCGTTGTCGACGAGCACCTCTGCGGGCAATGGACGCGTATTGTAGGTGCTGGCCATCGACATCCCATAGGCGCCAGCATCGAGCACAAGCAGGAGATCGCCGCGCTCGACCGCGGGGAACAAACGATCGCGAGCCAGGAAATCCCCGCTCTCACAGACGGGGCCAACCACGTCGACCCGCGCGAGCGGAGCGTTTTCCCCGGGCAACCGGGCGGGCACGATCGCGTGGTGGGCCTGGTATAGGGCCGGGCGCAACAGGTCGTTCATCGCGGCGTCGACGATCACGAACGAGGTGACCTCGTTGCGCTTGCGACCGATGACGCGAGTCAGAAGGATTCCCGCGTCGGCGACGAGGTAGCGCCCCGGTTCGACGACGAGCTGCAGATCGAGCCCGGCCGCCGCGGCGGCGACCGCCGCCCCCCACGCCGCGATATCCAGCTGTGGATCCCCCGGACCGTAGGCGATCCCAAGACCTCCACCGACGTCGAGATGACGCAGCACCACATGATGCTGGCGCAACGCTGAGACGGTTTCGCGCAGGCGCGCGATGCTGTCCTCAAAGGGAGCTGCATCACAGATCTGCGAACCGATGTGGCAAGCGATCCCCACCAGCTCGATGTTCGGGTCGTGGTGGGCGCGCAAACCCAGGGCGACGCCATCGGCCATCGCAATGCCGAACTTGGACTCACGCAGCCCCGTCGCCAGATACGGGTGCGTGTCGGGGTCCACATCGGGGTTGATTCGCAAGCACACCGGTGCCACGCGCCCGAGCGCGGCCGCGCGCTCCGACAGGCGACCGAGCTCGTCAACGGACTCCACGTTGATCGCGCGGATTTCAGCAGCGATCGCGGCGTCGAGTTCGGCGTCGGTCTTCCCCACGCCGCTGAAGAGAATGCGCTCGGGCGGGATTCCAGCTGCCAATGCGCGCTCCAGTTCGCCACCGGACACGATGTCCGCTCCCGCCCCTTCCCGGGCCAGCAGGTGCAAGATCGCCTGCGATGAATTCGCCTTCATCGCGTAGCAGACCAGTGGCGCCCCACCGCCGAGGGCACGCTGGGTCAGCGCGTCCCGCACGGCGGCGAAGCGCTCGCGGATCCCGGCCGCGTCGTAGACGTAGGTCGGTGTGCCGACAGCGTCTGCAATCGCGGCCAGCGCGACGCCCCGCAACCAGGCGCCAGCGTCGTCGAAGCGCAGGCCCCACCGATCCGGGTGCGCGCCAACCCACGCATGATCCGGCCGCTCGGCGCCGCTCCCAAGGACTTTGCCACCCACGTCTGGGTCCATCGCCCGCAGTCTGGCGCCGCGTGCGGCTCCCGTCGAGACCCGCGCCGCGATGTGCCCCTGGGAAGTCGCTCCGCGGATGCTAAGATCTGAGTGGCATCCTAGGTCCCGGCACAGGAGGTCGCGCATGAAGCAGAACCAAGCTCAGCCTCGTTCGACCACTTGCTTCGCGACAGCGTCGCGGACGGGGGCAAAGCCCCCAGGAGGGACCTCCTAGACCATTCGGGGACCCACCGGCTCCACGCCGGTGGTGGGGGCGCAAACCGCAGCCCGTTCCCCTTGCCGAATGGATGGCCGCAGCACGGTCATCGGGCCCTAAGGGGCCGAAACGGCCCCCAGTGAGCCGGCGGCGTTCCGCCAGCTCCCGATCCGAGCGGATCATCGTCACGCGTTCGCTCGATCGCCGATCTAAGACGTGACTCAACCATTGTCGAGCACCGAACACTGTGCTCGCCACACAGGAACCGGATCGAACCCGGGATGCCCGAGAGGTGGAGCCGCTTCGGCGGTTCCACCTCTCACTCGTCGATGAGGTGACCCGAGCGGGTGCGCTTGGTCGCGAGGTACGCCTGGTTCTCAGGCCGCGGTGTGATGACGATCGGGGTGCGGCGAACAACCTCGACGCCAGCGGCGCACAATCCGTCGACCTTGTGCGGATTGTTTGTGATGAGATCGATGCGGCTCACCCCAAGCGCTAGCAGCATCGCACCTGCGGCGTCGTAGCTGCGCAAATCGTCGTCGTACCCAAGGTGGCGGTTGGCGTCGACGGTGTCGAGACCGCGATCCTGCAGCGCGTAGGCGGCAATCTTGTTGGCGATTCCGATGCCACGCCCCTCTTGACGCATGTACAGGAGCACACCTGCGTCTGCGGCGGAAATGCCCTCGAGCGCTTGATGCAGCTGCTCGCCGCAGTCGCAGCGCAAGCTGCCGAACACGTCGCCCGTGAGGCACTCGGAGTGCACGCGCACTGGAACGACCTCGGCCCCTCGAACGTCGCCATGCACAAGGGCTACGTCGCCGAGCTGCGAGCCCTCGGGGGTTGCAAATGCGACCACCTCAAACCGGCCATAGCGCGTCGGTAATAGCGCCTTCGCCGAGGAAACGACCACGACGGACCGGGCGGTGACTGCGGTGAGTTTCGGACAGGGTCCCATGCGCACCTTCGTGATTCGCTCGTGTCATCCGCCGCGGGTGGCGTCGACGATGCCTTGGTAGAGCTTGTTGGAGGAGCCCATGCCTTGCTCGATGCTCTCTAGCAGCAGTTCTAGTAGCTGGTCTTGGTCGAGACGCAACACGTCATAGTACCGCTGGCGATCGATGGCGTGGATGGTCGCCGGCCAATAGCCCTCGTTGACCAAGATGTTGTTCATGGCCAAGCGCGCGACGCGCCCGCTTATTTCGGGCCAGGGGAAGATGCGGATGACTTCGCGGTGGACCTCCACCGCAAGCTCGATCGGATGCGCGCGTTTGCACTCGTCCGTGCGAAACCAGTCAGTGAGCTTGCGCATTCGGTAGCTGATCTTGTCGGCCGGCGCGAGGTCGTGGAAGTACATCCGATGGATGGGATTGTCCTTGCGGTATTGGACTTGATCGCGCTTGTCGGTGGGCAGCATCAACTGATGCAGCTTCTTCAACCATTCGAGGTTCAGCGCGAGCCGCCGACCGCGATTCTCCAGCACGTAACGGATCCCGTCGCGCATGGCGATGATGTGGTTGTAGGCCGGGATCAGGCTGGGTGCGCTGATGATCTCATCATCGGTGGCCGCTTTGATCTCGGCCACGCTGAGCACCGTGCCCTCGAGCGCGAAGTCGTGGTAGATCCACGACATCAAGAACCGCTCGTCGAAGTTCACGCGTTGCTCTGGGGAGAGCATCCCGAGCTTTTCCCACAGCAGCTCCGACGCTTCTTGGAGCTCCCGATAGACCTTGGCACGCTGGGGCTGCATCATCGGCGAATCCTCGGGGGCCGAGGGAAGCGCACGCTACGGAATCGGGCGTGTGGGGTCAACGGAAACCGCCCCGGTGGGCGGCGCGCCGGGGCCAAATCACCCGGAATTTGACCGATTCGCTGCATTTTGGCACCCGGCCAAAGGTGAGCGAGCCAGCGCCACGCCACGAATCGGTCCTCACGCGTGAGGTTTGCCGCGCGCTCACGCCCGTCCTCGGCCGGCGCACGACGAACCACCGAGGCGGCGGTGGGACCCTCGTCGACGCAACCACCGGCCTTGGCGGTCACGTTGTCGCGCTCTTGGCCCAGGTGCAGCCCGACCGTGTCGTGGCGCTCGACCGCGATCCCGAGGCGCTGGCGATCGCGCGCGAGCGCCTCGCCGACCAGCGCTGTCCGATCACATGGATTGACGCGCCGTTCTCGGAATTGCGGGCGCGTCTGGCCGAGCTCGGGATCACCGGTGTCGAGGCGATCCTCGCGGACCTCGGCGTGTCCTCGATTCAGCTCGATCAGGGGCGGCGCGGGTTTTCATTCCGTGCCAGCGCGCCGCTAGACATGCGCATGGACCCGCGCCGGTCCCCGTCAGCGGCTGAGGTGTTGGCCGCGATCGACGAAGCTAGCCTCACCCGCCTCTTGCGTGACTACGGCGAGGAACCGGATGCGCGGAGGATCGCCGCGGCGATCTGTAGGGCCCGACCGACCACCACCGGCGAGCTAGCGGACGTGGTTGCCACCGCCATGAGCGCGCCGCAACGGCGCAAGCTCGGCACCCGGGTGCACCCGGCGACGCGCACATTTCAGGCCCTGCGAATCCACGTCAACGACGAGCTCGGCGAGCTCGATCGGCTGCTCCACGACGGCCCCGAGCTGCTGAACGTCGGAGGGCGCATGGCCGTCATCAGCTTCCACCCGCGCGGAGGTCGCGTCGACAAGCGCGGCAGGCAGGAACCGGCGAGTCCTCTCGCGCGCCCACCGGCCATCCGCCGCCGTGCCAGAGAACTCCCGCGCCCGCGACGCGCGATCGTCCAAGGATTCGCCGGGGGCGTCGCGCCGAGCGACGAGGAGCTCGATTCCAACCCTCGCGCACGCAGTGCCCGGCTGCGCGTGCTGGAGCGCATCGCCTCATGATCCCCATCCGCACCCGCCCCCGTAACATGCACAAGCATGAGCGCTTCATCTTCGCCCACGGCTGGGGCCGCCCCGCCGATCCCTTGGCGCCTAGGGCCGCGGTCGAAGCCACACCGCGCCGCATCGCGCCCGCGGGCACGTCGCTCCTGTTGGCGCTGGTCGTGACGCTGCTGGTCGTGGCAGGCATCGCCCGGGTGCGCGCCAGCACCCGCGTCCTCGAGCTGGGGGCGGAAATTACCCAGCTCACCGACGAACAGGCGCGCCTGCAAGAGATCAAGCGGAGACTGCTTGCGGAGCGAGCGTACCTCCGCCACCCGGATCAGATCGCCGACATCGCGCGCAATCGGCTGGGCATGGTCCCCGTGGCGCCCGAGCTCGTGCAAGAGATCCGCTTGGTGGGCGAACCGCCAAAGCCCTGACCGGCGCCAACACGGCAAAAACTTGCCCACGCGCGCGTGATTTGGCACGCGTGAGGACCGGTGGAGTCCCCCACGCCCGTCAGTCCCCGCGCCGTCAACCTCCTGCGCCGCGGCAGTGAGCTGGTCAAGCCGATGGCGACAGACCTGCGCGCGGTGCGACGCCGCGCGGCCGTGGTGGGGGCCGCCTTGGCGCTGGCGCTCGGCGGGCTCACGTGGCGCGCCGGCACCATCGCGATTGCCCGCCACGATCACTACGCTGGGCTCGGCAATCGTCAGCAGCTTCGCACGTACAAAGTCGAGGCGAGCCGGGGTGATGTGGTCGATCGCGGTTACGTCGCGCTCGCAGTCACCGACAGCGTGCACAAGGTCGTCCTCAACCCACGCGTCATCGCCCACGCCGGCGCCGAGGCCGAGGTGCTCGCCACGCTGGTAGCGTTCTTCCCAGACGAGGATCCCAACTACTTCCGCGACGAGCTCAGCCGCGACAAGGCATACCGCCAGCTCCGCATGGTGCTCGACGACGATGAGGTGGCGAAGCTCGACGCGAAACACCTGCCTGGCGTGGGCTTTGAGCGCTCCCGCCATCGCGTGTACCCGCGAGCGACGCTTGCGGCCCACGTCGTCGGTCGGGTTGGCGCCCAGGGCAAGGGCAACCTGGGCATCGAGTACGGCATGGAGGAGTTCTTGCGTGGGCGCGACGCGATGAGCCCGGCCTACGTAGCGCGCGGCAACAAGTTGCTCGACGAGAAACTCCTGGTCGAGGGGTTTCCCGATCCGGAGGTGTCGCGGGGAAACACGGTGGTCATGACCATCGACTCAGCCATCCAGAACATGGCGGAGGAGGCGATCGACGAACTCGTCGCCACCTGGACGCCGGCGAGCGCCAGCATCGTCGTACTCGATCCCCGCAATGGAGAGGTCCTGGCCATGACGAGCCGGCCGACCTTCGATCCCAATCGCGCCGTAGATACCCTCGAGCAGACGGTCAACCACGCCATTCAGAGCGACTTCGAGCCGGGCTCGACCATGAAGGCCGTGACGGTGGCTGCGGCACTCGAGACCGGGGTCGTCCGTCGAGAAGAGACGTTCTTCTGCGAAAAGGGCAAGTGGCAGTACACCGAAGACCACGCGATCTCTGACACCAAGGTCTCGGAGTGGCTGAGCGTGTCGGAGATCCTCGCGGTCTCGTCGAATATCTGCACCACCAAGATCTACGAACGGCTCGACAAGCAGCACCTCTACGACTGGGTGCGTAGGTTCCACTTCGGCGAACGTCCCGCGATCGAACTCTCGGGGGCAACTGCGGGCGTTTTGGCCCCGTGGCAGAAATGGTCGGAGATCCAGGGGGCCAACGTCTCGTTCGGTCAAGGCATGACGGCGAGCCCGATGCAGGTGGCCGCAGCGTTCTCGGTGCTCGCCAACGGGGGTTCATATAACCCGCCGACGATGGTGCACAAGGTGTTGTCGCCGAGCGGCAACGAGGTGCCGGTGACGCGGCCACCGAGCGAGCGGGTCGTGCGGGCGGCAACCGCCAGGACTGTTCTCGAGATGCTCGAGAACGTGGTCCACTCGCCCAAGGGCACCGGGAAAAACGCCGTGATCCCCGGCTATCGCGTGGCCGGCAAGACCTCCACGGCCCAGAAGGCGAGCAAGCAGGGCGGGTATGCTGCCGACGACTACTTCGCTTCGTTCGTCGGGGTCGTGCCGGCCAAGGCCCCGCGGTTGGTTATCTTGGTCTCGGTCGACAACCCAGTCGGTGGCCACTACGGCAATGATGTCGCCGCGCCGACGTTTGCGGCCCTCGGCGCCCGGGTGATGGAACACCTCGGCGTTCCGCGTGAAGACGGATCCGCCAAGCATGTTGATCCGATTCGCGTCCTCGCTAGCAACCAGAAACTCACCGAGGGATTCACTGCCGTCGACGATCTCGAACCTGCACTGCCGGGCGATCGGCTTGCTCAGGTCGACGGTGGTTTACCCGAGTTCACCGGCCTCACCATCTCCGAGGCGATCGATGCCGCGGACGAAGCAGGCGTGATACTGCGGGCGGTGGGAACCGGCATCGCTGTGATGCAAGACGTCCCTCCTGGCCCCGTTGAACCGGGCCAAGTCGTACAGGTGTTGTTCGAATCGCCGAAGTAGCCATCAACCCCGGCACACCAAGTGCTCGAGGGCGGTGAAATCGGCCACGTCCTCCGGCATGTGCAGCGCATGACCTCCCACCCTGCGCGCGCCCGCGATATCGGCATCGAGGTCGTCACCGACGTGCAGCCATCGGCTCGGCTCGACGCGCAGCTGAGCCAAGGCGATCCCAAAGATTCGGGCGTCCGGTTTCTCGCACCCGTGGTCCGCGGAGACGATGACTGCGTCGAACAACTCTGTCAGACGAAGCTCCGCGAGGGTGTCATGCAGTCGCGAGTCCCAGTTCGAGATGAGGCCTACCTTGATCCCGCGGCCGCGAACCGCCACGATGCACCTGACCGCCGCGGTCGCGATCCTCCATGCGTCGCCGCCGCGATAGTGCTCGTACAGTTCTTCCGCGAGCGCTCCAGCCCTACTTCCAGTCGCTGTGGCTACGACCGCACCCCAATAGGCGCGCCAACTCGGATCGCCAACTCGCAGACCGCGATGGCGCCGCAGTGCGTCGCGCAACTTAGGGCCGACCGCGTCGGCGGATGTAACAACCCCAAGCCGCGCCGCATGTTGGGCGTAGACATCGGCCACCGGAAGCGCGGGATGTAGAAGCGTACCTGCGGCGTCGACCGTTAGCGCGGCGATCGCCGTTGGGCTCACGGGCGACGGCGCGGGACTACGACGTAGTCGGTCGGGACTGTCGGGTGACGACGAGATCCAATGCTGCGTGGGGGCAGCGGGAGCATCGTCGGTGGGATTGTGTGACTCGTGCGCGTGGTTCCCACGACTGTTCGGCTGGCGAGCGGGGACTCGACAGGGGGAGCCGCCGCGTGGGGCGGGGCGATGCGACGCTTGCCCATGGGTCGCCGTATGTATCAGATAACGCGGGGCTTGGTGAAGGGACCAAGCAGTTTTATCGCCGTGGCGATCCGGCGCGGCGCGGCTTTGCACGGGGGCGAAACCTGTTCGCCGTCGCGCTGCGCGTTTGAGAAGAGCCGGGGCGCCCGCCGGAGCGGGACCGCCCCGGGCGGCAACGAGTGGACCGACCGCGCGACTTCGAGGCTCGCTCAGAGCTCGACGAGAGCGCTCGGCCCGAGGGAAAGCGCCGCATCCGCCTGTGCACGTTGGGCCGACGCGGCGTCCGATTCGTGTTCGAACGCATGGGCTGCCGTCTCGCGGGCGGCGTGCGCGGCCTCGCGCCACGACGCTGTGACGTCGCGCCGCGCTTCCGCGGCCGCACGCCGCGCTTCCGCGGCCGCACGCCGCGCTTGCGCGGCCTCGCGCCGCGCTTCCGCGGCCCGGGTCAGCCTGTCGCGCCTCAACGCTCCCCAGTCGTCGAAAGCACGTTCCAGGACGTCAGGGCTGTCCTCGAACGCTTCCGCCAACTCATCGAGCGCGCCGCCGTGGGCGTCGATCTCTAGTTCGAATCGATCCAGATCGTCCTCGAACGCCTCCGCCCAGTCATCGAGATCGCCAAAGCCGCGGATCTCAAGCCCAAGAATACCTTGCCACGCCGACCACGAATCGAACTCGACATCGCCTTGCACGATGATGTGCCATTGTGGCGGCGGCACGGCCGGGGGTGGCGGCGGTTCAACGATCGCCGGTGGGCGCGGCGCGGCGACATCGACGTCGATCGATTGGCCAGTCCCAGTGATGCGTACGCGCGCGCGGTCTGTGCGGCCGTCGCCAGGAATGTCCTCCACCACCATCGCCACGGGTTCGCTCGGTTGAGCACCGTTGCCACCGGCGACGCTCGCGGAAGGCGCGGCGATGGCGGCACTGACTCCGGGGCTAAGCCAGGTCACCGCACCGAGCAGGGCGAGGCCGGCGCCCACGCGCCACGCTGGAGCGACCTCGACCGCGCTGCGCCAACGATCGTCGAGCAGGCGAGTGATGCGCCGGACGATCGGTGAACGCGGCGTCGCCATGTTGGCACACAGTGGCGCCACGGGCTCACGCTCGATCCAGCCGGCGACCTCGCCGAGGCACTTCGCCAAGTGCAGCCCGGTACCTGTGTGGCGAGCGGCCCAGTCGTCGCATTGATACTCCGAGATCTCCTCGATCTTCCGGCGCACGAGGTGATTGAGGGGTTGGAAGAAGAACACCGCTTCGACCAACGCTGCCACCACCACCCAGACGGGATCGCGGCGAATCACATGGGCGAGCTCATGCGCGAGCATTCCCTCTTGCTGGCGCGGCGTGAGGCCCTCGATGGCGCGCTCGGGGATGCAGATCTCCCGGCGCAATGCCACCGCGGAAGCGAGGGTGGACGATGCCGACAACCGAACGCGCGTCCGCAGGCCGGCCTTGTGGCACAAGCCGAGGAACGTCTCCAAGATCGGATCCTCGACGACATCGCGTCGGCCGGCGAGTTGCCTGCGTAAGCGACGGAGCGAAACGCCAAGTCGTACCAGACCGAAAAGAGCTCCACCGATCACCGCAGCGATGATCACCCACGGCCACGCGCTCGCGGCAGGATTGGCGGTTGCACGGACATCAACCACAGGAGGTACAACGGCTGCACGCGTCGCGGTGATCGTCAGCTCGCCTGCGCGGTGGTGAAGGACCCGCCGAGCGACCGGTTCGCGCGACGGCGTGGCAACCGCGGGTGGCTCGGAGTGGATCGGCATCGGGAGATCGATGGCCCCCCAGGGAGAGCTGAGCCCGGCGCCCATTTGCACCGTCGCCGTCGCGATCCCACCGAACAACGCCAGTTTCCACAGCGCCGCCTGGGTCCCTAACGCGAGACGGGGAACAAAGCGACAGATGGCCCAGGTCGCACCGATCAGCACCGTACTGTGGATGGCGTAGGTCGCGACCCACGACAGGAACGTTGTCGTCATGAAGCACTCTTCCTTGTCGCGAAGGGGGCCTAACCGGTCGAACCGTCGTCGGATTCCCCGGCTTGGTCGATCAAGCGGCGAATCGCCGCAAAGTCTTCTGGACGCACGCGCCGGCCACCGAGCAGGTGACTGACCAACGCAGCCGGATCACCGGCGAAGAAGAAATCTGTGACCTTGCCGAGCATGGTCCGCCGGACCTCGTCCTCGGCCAAGCGGGCACGATAGATGTAGGTGCGGCCGCGCGTAACGTGCTCCACGAGGCCGCGCTTCTCGAGTCGCTGCAGGAGCGTGGCCACGGTCGTGGGAGCGAGACTGCGATCATCGTCGCGAAGCGCCTCGTGGACCTCGACGGCGGTGGCCTCGTTGCGGTTCCACAGGACACGGAGCAGCGCGAGCTGGAGATCG
This sequence comes from uncultured Myxococcales bacterium, assembly GCA_902826865.1. GTDB lineage: Bacteria > Myxococcota_A > Polyangia > Nannocystales > Nannocystaceae > Xiheibacterium. Next base: position 16,857 of record CADEGN010000084.1, on the reverse strand, counting down.
CTGAGCTGGGGGTCGGTCATGCTCAACTACACTTGTAGTATTACGAATGTAGTACTACAAGCGTCAGACGCCGTCAAGCGGGTTTTTGTCGGGACGCCGGGCATTTCGCCGATGCTGCCCCCGCGTGTCCGCGGAACCCCGATCGCGTGCGGCGGGCATCCTCTGCGTGGCGCTCCTGCTGGGCGCGGCGCTGTGGCATGGCCTGCGTCCGATCATCGATCTCGATCTTTGGTGGCACATGCGACTCGGCGAGCAGTTGCTCGCCACGCATTCTTTGATCGATCGCGATCCGTTCTCGTTCACGTTCGCCGACCACCCCTGGCCATACAAAGACGCTGGATGGGCGGTGCTCGTCTGGGGTTTGTGGTCGGTCGGCGGCAGCGCGGCGATCGTCATCGCCAAGGCTACACTGCTGGTGGCGACACTCGGGCTTGCCTGGTTTCACCTTGCGCGCCAGCGATGCCTGCCGATGGCCGCCGCCGTGGTTGGCACGGCGATCATCGGCGAAGCCATCGCGTTCCGATTTACCGAGCGGGGTGCCTCGGTTGGGCTCACGCTGATGCTCGCGGTCGTCGTGCTCGTGCACCGCGACCGGGCCGGACACGGGGGATTACCCTGGGCGATCGCCTTGGTGGCGATCCTGGCCAACCTCCACCGCAGCGCCTTGCTCTTGCCGATCGTACTTGCCGGTCACGCGGCCACGCGCTCGGTGGAGCATCTTCTCGGCGCACCGGATACGCGTTGGCGACGCGCCTGGATCATCGCCATCGCCGGCAGCCTCGCGACTCTTGCGACCCCGTTTGGCACTGCGATCCTCACGACGACGCACACTCTGGTCGACGAGCACGCCGCCCTCATGACCGAGTGGGCCCCTGTCTCGTGGCCGCTCGTCCGTGAACTTACGCCGGCAAGTGTGCTCACGGCCGCCCTGGCCGTGACCGCCGTGGTGCTCGGCATGGTGCAGCGTCCGCGCAACTGGTGGGACATCGCGCTCGGACTAGGGGGCCTCGCGCTTGGTTCGCAGGCGCTGCGTCACCTGCCCTACCTAGCTGTGCTCGGCGCCGCCCCCGGGATGTCAGCGCTCGCGCGATGGCCGAGCGCTTGGACGGGGCGCCTACGCCACGTGATCGCGGTAAGTGCCGCAACGGCTGCACTCCTGCTCCAAGTGATGAGCCCCCTGCCATCGCCGTCCCTTGGCCTCACGCCCGCGCATTTTCCGGAGCGCGGCGTTGCCTTCATCCGCAACCAAGCCCCGGCCACTCGGCTTCGCGGCCACTTGATCCACGAGTTTGCGTTCGGTGGGTTCTTGATCTTCCACCTCTGGCCACAGGTGCGCGCCTATGTCGACGGCCGAACAGACCTCGTCTACCCCGCGGCGTTCGTGGCCCGCCACGCCGCGGCGTTGGCGAATCCCGATGTGTTCGCCCGCGAGGTCGAGCGATGGGACCTCCAGTGGGTGTGGCTCGACAATGCGCCATTTCGCAGCACCCGGGTATTTCTCGATCGCGACCCACGCTGGGCGCTCGTGCACGTATCGCGCCGCTCGTTGGTGTACGTGCGACGCGACGGGATCAACGCGGCGCTGGCGGAAACGGGGTATCGCTGGCTGTGGCCGCACGACCTCGGCGGCTCACTCGCACGGGCCCAGGCCGCCGGCGCGCTCGCAGAGGCCCTGAGCGAGCTCCAACGGATGATCCGCGAGGATCCCGACAACCCCTACCCGCGCGCACTCCTCGATCGCGTCGACGCCCGCCGTCTTGGCGACCACAGCAGCCGGTGAGACGGCATCAATCATGGCGCCGAGGCTCACCTCGGCGAAGCGGCGGACAACGCTCGCTCGATTAGATCGGGGGCGACGCGCGCAGCGGGCACGCGAGCCGAGCGACCGCGTCGGCCCGCGTCATTGAACCAACCACGAACGTCGGCCTCCAGCCCAAGGCCCTGCATGTAATTGTAGAGCGCGCGACGCAGCCCGACACCGAGCATGTCGTGATCCGTGCCCGTGGGATCTTCGAAGCCGACCTCGTTGCGCGCAAAGCCGGTGCCGAGGGTGGGCCGTAGACGGATTCCAAACAACTCAGGAGCGCGTCCGATCGGGCTGTGCACCGTCGCTGCAAAGCGGTGCCAAAATGCCGACTGTAGGCAGCCCGCGGCGAACAACTGCCGGACCCGTTCGAGCGCATCGATCGTCTCCTGCGTCGTCTCGCCGGGAAACCCATACATCAGGTAGGCGTGGACCATCACACCAGCATCGGTAAACGCCCGGGTCACCCGCGCCACTTGTTCGACCGTAACTCCTTTCTGCATACGCGCGAGCAGACGATCGGAGGCGACCTCGAGCCCTCCGCTGACCGCCACGCAACCAGAAGCCGCCAGTAACCGGGCAAGCTCGGGAGTGAACGCCTTTTCGAAGCGGATGTTGCCCCACCAGCTCACGACGACGTTCCGAGCGATCAACCGCTCGGCCATCGCGCGCAACCCTGCGGGCGGCGCAGCCTCGTCGACGAAGTGGAAGCCGCGGGTCTCGGTCTCTTCGACAAGCTCGCAGATCCGATCGACAACGAGGTCGGCCCCGACCGGATCGTAGCGCGCGATATAATCGAGCGTTACGTCGCAGAAGCTGCACTTTCGCCAATAGCAACCGTGGGCGACCGTGAGCTTGTTCCAACGCCCGTCGGACCAAAGACGATGCATAGGGTTTAGCATCTCGACCAACGAGACGTAGTCGTGTAACGCGAGGCCCGAATACGTTGGGGTTCCACACTCGCGCGACGGAATGTCATGCACCGCTGTGTCGTTGCGCAGCTCGACTTTCCCGTCGCTGCAAACGAACGTCCGCACGAGGGGGGCGGCTCGATCGCGCAGGTGGTTGATCAGCGACAGCAAAGGTCGCTCGCCGTCGTCGAGCGTCATGTAGTCCACGTAGTCGAACAGCCGCGGATCGGCGAGCTCGCGTAGCTCGGTGTTGACGTAGCCGCCTCCAAGCACAATCGTCGGCGAACCGCTGCTGGCCCGGGCGACGCGAGCGATCCTTAGAGCACCGTAGACATTGCCCGGGAACGGCACCGACAAACCGAGCAAGTCTGGGCGATGGTGGGCGATCAACTCGCTGGCGATGGCATCGAGCATGGTATCCACCAACGTCGGCTCGCCCTCCAATGCATCGGCGAGCGGATCGAAGGTTGGTTCGCTCGCGGCCAGCTTCTCGCCGTAGCGAGATAACTCAAAGCGCGCATCGATGCCGTCCCGAATTGCGTCGGCGATGTCATCGACGTACAGGCTTGCCAAGTGCTTCGCGCGATCGACAAGCCCCATCGTGCCAAAGGCGCAGGAGAGGTGCTCGTCGCCCGAATCGCCGGCGAGGGCGGCAAACCGTGGCCCTTCCGGCAGAAACTCGCGCCCGACAATGCGCGCGGCGAGAGAGCTGTCGCGACCCTGAAGAAACTGGATCGTCGGTTCGATCGTGGCGAGGTAGCGCGGGCCGGAAGCAATGAGGTTCGCGACCGCAGGCGTTGCTCGACCGCTGCGCGGACGTGCCGCGAGGTCTGCGAGCACGGACGCGACCCCAGCGCGGGAGAACAGGCGCAGGAACAACAACAAGGCGGCGTCGGCCTGGGCCAGCTCGAGCCCGAGTGCCCCCGCGTGACGACGCAAGAAGCCGATGAGGTACGCCGTCGCCGGGTACGGCGTGTTGAGCTGCGTCATGGGCGGCGTAACGAGCAGGATCCGCACGCGGCCGGGATCATACCCCCGCGGGCGCACGATGACGGCCCGGCACGGCCCCCGGCCGCGGATTTCGGTAGTCTCCAGCGGATCCATGCGCCTCAACAAGTACCTCGGCGAAAGCGGCGCGTGCTCGCGTCGCGAGGCCGACGCGGCGATCGCAGCGGGGCGCGTCACCGTAAACGGCGAGATCGCCGTGCTCGGCATGCAGGTCGGCGACGACGACGACGTGCGGATCGACGGTGAATCCGTCGGCAGCGCACGCAAGCGCACCCGCCCGGTCTACATCGCACTCAACAAGCCCGTTGGCGTCACATGCACAACCGATCGCCGGATCGTCGGCAACATCGTCGACTTCGTCGGGCATCGCGAGCGCATTTTCATGGTGGGCCGGCTCGACAAAGACTCCGAAGGCCTGATCCTGCTCACCAACGACGGCGACATTGTCAACGAAGTACTGCGCGCGGCGCACGGCCACGAGAAGGAATACGTCGTCACGGTCGACCGGCCGGTCACCGACACCTTCGTCCGCGGGTTGGCGGCCGGGGTGGACATCGGCGACGCGGTCACCAACCCCTGTCATGTCCGTCGCGTGGGGCCGAAAACGATCCGTGTCGTGCTGACGCAGGGCCTCAATCGTCAGATCCGGCGCATGTGCAAAGCGCTCGAGTATCGCGTCGTCTCGCTTCGCCGCGTGCGGATCATGCACATCAAGCTGGGCGACCTCCCGCTCGGGCGCTGGCGCGACCTTAGCGACGACGAGATTCGCGGCTTGCAACCGCCGCTAGACCGCGCCAACGCGAGGAAAGCACGATGAGTGAACGGTGCCCTATCCTGTTTGCACATGGGCTCGAGTCGGGCCCGGTCGGGCGCAAGACCGAGACGCTGCGCGGCGCAGGTTTCGAGGTGACTGCGCCCGACTGCCGCGGCCTGACCCTCGAGGAACGCGTCGCCCGGCTGCTTGCAGAGCTGGCAGCGATGCCCGCCCGGACGATCATGGTCGGTTCGAGCTTTGGTGGGATCGCGAGCCTGGTTGCCGCCCACTGGTCGGCCCGCCGGGGCCGCCCCGTCGCCGGTCTGCTCCTGTGCGCGCCGGCCCTGCAGCTGGAGGTCCCACCGCCGTGGACCGTGGCCCTCGGTCGCCCGTGTCCGGTGGTGGTGGTGCACGGCGAGCAGGACGAAGTCATCCCGATCGGTGTGAGCGAGGCCTACTGCCGCGCGAACCAGGTCGAGCTCGTGCGTTGCGACGATGACCACTCGCTCGCGCGCTCGTCCACAGCGATCATCGAGGCCCTTGCGCGACTGTGCTGACGCGCCGGCTCGGGCGTGGTAAGACGGCTCGGTGCGCGCGCTGGATCGTGCGAAGCTCAGCTTCACCGCGCTGGCCACCGTCAGCGCATGCGATCGGTTGCCGCTCTTCAGCGACAACGACGATCCGGTCCAGTACGCCGACACCGCCCCTATCGAGCCGGCTGCCCCTGCACCACAGCAGCACAGTGTGCTGCCGAGCGTCGCCGACAGCGACCTGCCCTGACGTGGACGGGCGCGCGACCGCCCAGGCTTCATGGCCCGCGGCGCAACGCACATCGGCTTCAACCTCGACGCCCTCGATGGGCTGCACGCGCTCGCCGGTTCGGTCGAGATCCCCAAGTGGTCGGCGGTTACGAACAGCGACGCGCGAACCGTCCGCGACGACGACCTCGACACGGCATGGACGTGCAAGGCTGAGCACGAACGACCGTGCGCGATCGGAATCCACTTCGCCGCGCCGGCCGAGGTCAAGGCGGTGCGCCTCACCAATGCGAGCTATACCAAGGCATTCGGCGAACACAGCCGAGTCACGGAGGTGCGACTGCACACCGACGCCGGGTATCTCGACGCGGAGGTCCCCGACCTCCAGGACTTCGCGTATGTCGTGCTCGGCAAGCAGGTTCCCACGCGCTCGATCATCGTCGAGGTGACGAAGACCGCGGGTGGGCGCGAGAAGCTCGGGCTGGCGGTCGCCGACCTGGAGATCTACGGCTCTGGCGGCACTGCTCGCGAACCGCTCATCATCGATCCCGTTCGCACGGTAATTGAGAGCAAGGGTGGAGGGTGGACCAAGACCAATGACGAATGGACGCGGGCGCCATCGTTCTTGGTCACGATCGGCAAGGACGGCAAGCGCACGCGCCTGATGCCCGCCACCGCGATCTACGGGGCTGCTGGCGATCGGCTTCTGCTCGTCGAGAACTTGAGCGCAACATCTTGCACTCGCCACGATGGTCTTTTCTTCGCGTTCGACCGCGACACGCGTCTGCTCGCCCCGCTGGGTGCTCTGGGCGGGATGGGTGGCGAGGTGTTCCGCCAACGCGAGGGTATCGGCTTTGTCCACGGCTACGCCGACGACCTCACCGCCCACCTGGCGGGCGTTGTTCTCGAGGAAGAAAAACTGAAGCACCGCCGCACCCAACGACTGTCAGACACCGAGGGGCCGCAGTCGTTTGGGCAATGGAATGTCGACCCGGCCCCGCTCGATCGCGGTGGCGCGCTGATCCGGCGGCCACCGGAGGGTTGCCGACCGGCCAGCGACGACGCGCTGCAACCGTTGGTTGCCGTCGACCCCAAGGCCGATGTCGCGCGACCCGGCGAGTGGATGATCTGTGAGCTCGGCGCGAGCCGACGTGCGCTGCTCTCCGATCACGGGGCGTGCGGCGACAGCTGGCAGATGACGGTCCTCGATGGTGGTCGCCTGGTCGCAACCGCCGGCAAGAAACGGAAGGGCTCGAGATTGCGGGTCCGACGCATCGACGGCACGACATTGTGGGTCGAGCTGGGCGACGGCGGCGACGGAACCGAGCTGTTCGAGATCACACCCACAGGAATAACCCTGCAAGGCACCCTGTCGCTGGCGGCACTGCCTCCCGCGCCCTGTCGCAAGCGCTGCGACGACCCCTTCGCCAATCCCATGGCACCAAAGTAGGATCCCACAATGTCGCGCGCGCTTCCGGTCGCACTCGTCCTCGCCTTCGGCTGCACCACCGACGCCGGAAAGGACGTCGCGGACGCCACCAAGCGCGCCAAACAGTCGATCGATGACGCGACCAAAACCACCGTGAAAGTCGCCGATGATGCCACCAAGGCGATCGACGACGCCGCCAAAGCCAGCACCAAGGCCGCCGATGACGCCACCAAGGCGATCGACGACGCCACCAAGACGGCCACCACCTTTGCCGATACGACAAAGGCGGCGTTCGACTCGACCGCGACGACCACCAAGCGCGCGTGGGCGGGACTTACCAGCGATGGTGAACTCAGCGCGGCGGCGCTGGCGTGGATCTCGAGCCAAACAGAGGAGGGAAGCGACATGCGTGGCCTCCTCGCAAAGGGGATCCAAGTGGCTCCGGTCGCGCTCGAGCTCGGACGCGTGCTCAATGGCGCCGTCGACAGCGAGACCGCGATAGAGCCGATTTATCAATCGCTCGAGGGCCGCGATCCCGCGGAGGTCGACAAGGCCATCGCAGCGATGCCACGCGTCGAGGTTATAGATGGGGTGAAGATCGGATTCAGCTCGCTCGATCGCCTCGATGCCGGTGCCCAGGTGACCGAGCGCGCCTACCTTCTCACCTGGCGTCGCGACGATGCGCTCATTGGCATGGTCTACCGTAGCAAACGCGAGATCGACATCGACAAACTCGTGCGCGAGGCCCCACGGCTGCTCGGACTCACCCGCGACGCCTTGGCAAAGGACGGCGCGCCTGGGCCGAACTGACCGATCCGGCGTACACTGCGGCGGTGTCGGCCCTCAGCCTTGGCCAACTCCTTCGCGACTGCTCCGAGGCCGCGTACGTCGGTTGCGATGCATCCACCTCAGTCACATCGGTGACCGCCGACTCGCGCGCGGTTCAGGTGGGCGGAGTGTTCATCGCTGCCGCTGGTGGCACCAGTGACGGACATCGCTTCGTCGGCGACGCTCTCGCCCGCGGCGCCCGTGTGGTCCTGATCGCGCGCGGCGCGATCGCATCGCCGCCGGGCCCACACGTTTGGCTGAACGATACCCGGGCCGCGCTACCGAGCATCGCCGCCCATGCGGCCGGCGATCCTGGCGATCACCTCCGCCTCGCGGGCGTTACCGGGACCAACGGTAAGACGACGACGGCGCACTTGGTGGGCGCGATCCTGCACCGCGCAGGGCGGCGGCACGCCCGGCTCGGCACCACCGGAAACTGGATCGTCGACCACGAGGACACATCGACGTTCACCACCCCGTTTCCCATCGAGCTCCAGGCACTGCTCGGCGACGCGCGTACTCGCGGCGCGACCGACGTGATCATGGAGGTTTCGTCCCACGCCCTCGCGCAGGGGCGCGTCGATCCCCTGCGCTACCATGCCGTGGGGCTCACCAGCTTCAGCCAGGATCATCTCGATTTTCACGCCACGATGGCCGATTACCTGGCGGCGAAGTGCTTGCTCGCGGACCGCTACCTGCGCAGCGATGGGATCGCGGTGGCGGCGGTGGATGATCAGCCCGTCGCCGCCGAATTTCTCGCCACCGCGCGCCGCCGTGGCGCCCGGGCTTGGCGCGCGTCTCGGGGAGCCGATCCACGGGCGGAGATCCGCGCCAAAGTGGACCACACGAGTGCCGACGGCACGCGGGCGCGTGTCGATACGCCGAACGGCCCCATCGCTCTGGCGACTCCGCTTGTGGGGCCGTTCAATCTCGACAATGTCCTCGTCAGCATCGGCATGGCGCTTGGGCTCGCGGTCGACCTCGAGGTGATCGCGGAGGCGTTGGCCACCGCTCGGGGTGCACCGGGACGACTCGAGGTGGTCCAGGTCGACGGGGTATTGGGCCCGCGCGTGTTGGTGGACTATGCCCACACACCCGACGCCGTCGAGCGCACCCTTGCGGTGCTGCGCCCGGTCACGCGCGGCAAACTCGTGGTTCTTCTCGGTTGTGGTGGCGATCGCGATCCGGGCAAGCGTCCGCTCATGGGCGCGATCGCGGCCCGCGATGCCGATCGATTCTACGCCACTTCGGACAACCCACGTACGGAGCCGCCGGCCCAGATCCTCTCGGCGATGGTCGCCGGCGTCGCCGCCGAACACCGCGGCCGCGTGGTCGAGGAGGTCGATCGCGCGACGGCGATCGCACGGGCGATTGCTGAAGCCGGCAACGACGACGTGGTTCTCATCGCCGGCAAGGGCCACGAGGACTATCAAATCCTCGGCCACGAGAAGATCCACTTCGACGACCGCGAGCACGCCGCAGCCGCGCTTGCGCGCCGATAGTGCTCGACTCTGGGATCCCGCCCTGATCGGACTACTCGGCAAGAGCCTGCGACAATGCTTCGACGACTCGCTCGAGCCTCATGCCTCGGCTCGCCTTCACCAAGATTGCGGCACCGTCGCCTACGCGCTCACCGATCCACACGACGGCCTCGTCCACGGAGTCCGTTGCCAATACCGCAACGCCAGCGCTCGCGGCTGCCTCAGCCATCGCGCGGCTGCGTGGACCGAAAGCGACCAAACCCGTGAGTCCGATCCGCCCGCACGCGCGCCCCACCGCGCGATGCAACTCGATCTCGTCGGGGCCGAGCTCGAGCATGTCGCCAAGCACAGCGATGCGCCGTCGGTCGGGAAGCGCGCCGAGGCTCGCCAGTGCCGCGGCAACCGATCCAGGGTTGGCATTGTAGCAGTCGGCGACGACGAGGTGACGGCCGCAGGTAAGCGTGCGCCCGCGATCACCCACGGGCTCGATCGCCTCGAGCGCAGCCACCATGGGTGCGAGCGGAAGTCCGACGTGGAGACCGACAGCGAGCGCTGCCCCAGCGTTGCGCGCGTTGTGCAAGCCGAACAACGGAAGTCGGAGCGTGACCTCGCCAAAGGTCCCAGCCAGCGTCGCTGTCGTTTGTTCACCCTGGGAGGCGCGGACAATGCGGACATCTGCATCTTCGCTCGGGCCCACGCGGACGACGCGCGGCCCCTCGGTCGGCAGGTGCGGCACAAGCAGCGGCTCATCCGACGGCACTACCACGAGTCCGTCGGGCTGGACGTGGCGGAGCGGTTCGGCCTCGGCCTCAGCGATGGCCTCGATCGATTTCATGAATTCCAGGTGCTCAATCGCAACGCTCGTGATCACCGCGACCGTCGGGCGAACGATTCCCGCGAGGAAGTCGTTCTCACCTGGCGCGCTCATACCAAGCTCGATCACCAGCGCTGCCGGATCGTCCGGGTCGTCGAGCAGCGTGAGCGGTACTCCGAGGTGGTTGTTGAGGTTGCCGCGGGTGCACAACACCGGCGCAAATCCAGTGCCGAGTACGGCGGCGATCATGGCCCGTGTTGTGGTTTTGCCGTTGCTGCCCGAGATCGCGATGACTGGGCCGTGCACATGCGAGCGCCGTGCTCGCGCGAGCCGCTGCAGAGCCATCAGAGTGTCGTCGACCTCGACCACCGTGAGATCGCCGGTCGGATGCTCGCGTCCGCGCGCGACGAGGACAGCGCTCGCCCCGGCGTCGATCGCAGCGCCGAGGAAGTCATGGCCATCGCGCGCGGCCACGATCGGGACGAAAAGCCCGCCGATGCGCGGACTCCGACTATCGATGAACACACCGTGGATCTCGCGGCGCCCAGGGCGCACAAGGGTTCCCTGGGCCTGCTGCGTCAACTCTTCGGGGGTCCAGCGCATCGCCGCTCCTCGGTGTCGCGAGCCGGGAGCATGCCGATTCCTACCTAGGAATGCCACCTTGTCCGCACCGACGTCGCAAGGCGCGGTCGCGATCAGGGCGCACACCGCCGGATAGCTTCCGTCGCGCGCCCGTGCGCTCGTGCTACCTTGGTAATCGATACGTTGGGGTTCTTCATGATCGTCCGCGACACGCTCCTGCTCGACCTGAGTTACCGGCCCGTCAAGGTCATCCCGTGGCAACGCGCGCTGTGCATGCACTTTGTCGGTAAGGTCGAGGTGCTGAGCGCCCACGAATGGCACGTGCACTCTGTGAAGCTGTCGTATCCAGCTCCTGCTGTTGTCCGATTGCTTCGCCGTCAGGTGACCAGACCACTGCACGTTCGGTTTTCGCGCGAGAACGTGTACCTTCGCGACAACCACAAGTGTCAGTACTGCGGGGTGCGTTGCGGTCCGCGCGAGCTGACGCTCGACCACGTGGTTCCGCGCAGCGGGGGCGGCAAGACCACCTGGAAGAACGTCGTCACCGCGTGCGTCGCATGCAACCGCAAGAAGGGCCGGGACTCCCCGGAGCAGGCCGGGATGCGGTTGCGCGCCGTTCCACAGAAGCCTGCTTGGCTCGCGCCGCGGTTGCTGAATCTCGGCGAAGAACAGGTCCCGCCCGTGTGGCGTGATTGGCTGCATTGATCGCCGGCTCGTGCGCCCCGCGCGAGGCGCACGTCGGCGCCGAACGCCGTCGCCCCCGCCGCGCGGTCCGTCGTCTGCCGACGCTGTGATCCACCACCACCTTGCGGCCGCCGCTCCACGTACGCAGGCCCACACCCAGAGCGCGACGCCTCGCCCGGAATGGCTGCATGCGCGCGTGAGTGGCTAGAGTTCTTGCGCGCAAGGCCCCCCTCGTGCCACGACTACTCGGGACGCGGGTGCCCTGCGGCGCCCCCCTGGCCGTCGTGCTCTACACCCTGCTCTACCCGCTCAGCACCAAGTTCGCCGCGCTCAGCTGGCTGAACGTGCTGCGCTACACATCGACGCGGATCATCGCCGCCACGCTCACGGCCTTGTTGCTCTCGCTGGTGCTCTACCCCTGGTTCATCCGCACGTTGCAGCGGATCCAGCTGGGACAGGTCGTACGCGACGACGGTCCGCAGTCGCACCTGGCCAAGCGCGGCACGCCGACGATGGGCGGAAGCCTGCTCCTCTTTACGTTGATCATTCCCACACTGCTGTGGGCTGACATGCGTAACCCGTACATCTTGCTGGTCTGCCTCACGACCGCAGGGTACGGCGTGATCGGCTTTGTCGACGACTTCCTCAAGGTCCGAAAGAAGCACTCGGGCGGTATGCCGGGCAAGGTCAAGATGGCCCTGCAGATCCTCGTCGCCAGCAGTACCGTCGGCTACCTGTACAGCGGAGATATCATGCCCTCGAGCATCCGCTACCAGCTCGCGTTGCCGTTCATTGACTTCTACGAGTACCAGATCCCGCTCGAGCCTCCCATCTACATCGCGTTTTCCGTGTTCGTGGTGGTCGCGTTCTCCAACGCCGTCAACTTGACGGACGGACTAGACGGCTTAGCGATCGGACCGGTGGTTATTTCGGCCGCTACCTTTCTGATCCTCACCTACGCCGCGGGCACCATCATCAACAAGAGCTTCGACATCGCCCACTACCTGCACATCCCGCATATCCCGCAGGTAGGGGAACTGGCGATCTACTGCGGCGCCATGGTGGGGGCCGGTATTGGCTTTCTTTGGTACAACACCTATCCAGCCAGCGTGTTCATGGGTGACGTCGGATCGCTCCCGCTCGGCGCCGGACTGGGATTCCTCGCCGTAGCCTCAAAGAACGAATTTACCCTGGCAATCGTCGGCGGGATCTTCGTGCTCGAGACGGTCAGCGTGATCGTCCAGGTCGTGTCGTTCAAGCTCACGGGCAAGCGCGTGTTCCGAATGGCGCCGATCCACCACCACTTCGAGCTAAAGGGCTGGGCGGAACCGAAGGTCATCGTGCGATTTTGGATCATCAGCGTCATGCTGGCATTGATTGCGTTGGCCACCCTGAAGTTGCGATGACCAACGAACCTGTGCAGCCCACCACCAGCTTAGTCGTCGGCGCCGGCGCCAGCGGGTGCGCTGCTGCTGAGCTGCTGCTCGCGCTTGGGCAGCGGGTACGCGTGTACGATCGCAACCCGTCCGCGTCGATCCCGAGCGGCGCGACCGGATTTCTCGGTGAGGATGAAGCGCCCGCGTCGAGCTTTACTGGGGTCGACAATGTGGTCTTGAGCCCGGGAGTGCCGCCCGAGCGGCCGCGAGCGCTCGCGGCCGAGCACGCGCCCGCGGCGACCATCACAGGTGAGCTCGGGCTGGCTCTTCAGTTGATCGAGACCGTCGGTGTGGAGCCGTGGCGCCCGGTGCCAACCGTGCTCGTGACGGGCACCAACGGCAAGAGTACGGTGACCGCACTTACGGGCGAGCTCCTCCGCCAGGGCGGGCTTGCTCCCTTCACGGGCGGGAATCTGGGGACACCGCTATGTCGTTTGCTGCTTGATGTGCTCACGGGCCGTCATCCTTGGCCCGGCTCGCTGGTCCTGGAGTGCTCGAGCTTCCAGCTCGAGACATTGCCGCGCTTCGCCCACGCAGTCGGTATCGTCCTCAACGTGACGCCGGACCACCTCGATCGGTACGCCACGATGACCGACTACGCGGCCACCAAAGGCCGTGTGTTTCGCGATCTCGCTCGCGACGGCCTTGCCCTCATCGACGAAGAAAACCCGTATCAAGGAACGCTCCTGGCGGAGCTGCCCCAGCCACCACCGCGCCTGGTCCACGTCGGGCGTTCGGGCGAGGCTGTCGTCGAAGGTGACGGTTCCGGGCGATCTCTCGTCCTTGGCGAAGAGCGCTACGATCGCGCGTTGCTAGCGCTTCCGGGCCGGCACAATGCCAGCAACGCTCTGTTCGCCTTGGCCGCTGCGCGGCATCTTGGCGTTTCGCCAGCGGCGTGCAAAACCGGACTCTCTTCGTTTCGCGGACTCCCTCACCGGATGGTGCTCGTCCGCGAACTCGATGGGGTCCGCTGGTACAACGACTCGAAAGCAACCAACGTTGCCAGCGCACTTGCGAGTCTCGGCGGCCTCGACCAACCCTTCGTCCTCATCGCCGGTGGGCGGGGCAAGGGCGATGATCTGCGCCCGCTGGGCGAGCTCTTGCGCCGGCGCGCGCGCGGCTTGGTAAGCATCGGCGAGTCGGCGGCGCAGTTCCATGCGCTCGCGGCCGGTGAGATCCCCGCCGAAATCGCCGGTGATCTCGCACGCGCGGTTCCGATCGCGCGGATGATGGCGAAGCCCGGCGATGCGGTTGTGCTGGCACCAGCTTGTGCGAGCTACGATCAATTTCGTAGCTACGCCCACCGCGGCGACGTTTTTTCCGACACCGTTGCGCAGCTTCAGTAGCCGCCGCCGGGATCGGGCGTCACACCGGCGTGAACGCGGTGAACTGAAGGTCGATGAACTGGCCGTCAAACGGCAAGGGATCGGGAGGAACGCCCGGCACGACGACGTCGGCGTTGTTGCCGAGAATTCCGAGTCCACCCGCCTCAAGACTCAACTCAACGGTCGCACCGACGGCGACCGCAAACGCGTGGATCTCGTCGATTGCGACGACGACCCCTTCGCTGCCGTGGTTGAGGCGGATCATCTGCTTAGGATCCGACACACGAAGCGTCGCGACCGTCGCAATATCTGCCAGCGGCACCTCGCCACCAGGGTTCCAGCTGTCGTCGGGAGCCCCCCCGATGTAACTCAGGCGTTCGATTGCGCCGCGAACGCGAACCGTCGCCAAAAAATGCCCGCCCTCTGGGCCCACCATCGTGGTGGAGACCGCCACATCATCCGTAGTGCAGCCGCCGAGGATCTGGACGTCACAGGGGAGCTCGGCACGAAGCGGGGCGAGAACCGGCAGCGGCTCGCAGACAGTGCCATCACCTCCGAGGCCATCCGGACACACGCATGTCGCCTCGCCATCGACGGCGGTGCAGATCGCAATGGGGTCACAACCACCGTGGTCGATGGCACACGGATCGGCCGCACCCGAGGATCCACTGCCAGCGCCCCCGCTGCCCGCGCTGGTGCCCTCAACGCCTCCCGAGCCTTCGGACGTCCCCGGACCATTCGAGGTACCGTCGCCAGCGGTGGCGGCCGCGTCCGAAGTGGGACCGCTGCCGCTCGAGCCCAGTGCCCCGCTACCGCCCACGCCGTCGGGGTCGAACCGACACGCGGCGACCCACACGAACGCGCTCGCACGAACCCACTGCCTCACGCGCAATCGCCCCACAGCCCCCGATACGATAGCAACTGCGCGCGTCACCGCCCAGGGCGCGTCCGCCGGCCCAACCGAGCGCCCACCGGCCGCGAATGACCGGCCCGGACGGCGGGGCGATTGGGTCGCGGCGCGGGCTGCAGTACGATTGATGCCAATGGCGATCGAGCGGAACGAAAATGAGGAAAAGTACTTTGCCGAGGTCGAGGCCCAGCTCCGGCGGGAGCTTCGGGTTGAGCTCGACCAAAAAGCCCACAAACTCGCGGAAGCGAGCAAGATCGCCGCGACCCTCGCCGTCGATGACGCCACGCTGGCGGCGCGCGTCCACGAGCTCGGCTTCGATGGTGAGACCGCGCGCGTCTTCGACGTACTTCCGCTCGTCCATGTCGCGTGGGCCGATGGCAAGGTCCATCGCGAGGAGCGGACGATGATCCTCGACCTCGTCGCCGGCCGCGGGGTCGCACCTGGCACCGCAGCGTTTCGCACGATCGAGGCGCTCCTCGAGGAACGACCGACCGACACTTTCATGCACGAGAGCATCGAGCTATTGCGAGCGATCGCGCAGCGCAGTGGACGGTCACACGACATCGTTCAGCAGTGCATCGAGATCGCCGACGCGAGCGGGGGCATTCTCGGCCTCGGGCGACGGGTCACGAGCGTGGAGCGCGACGCGATCCTGGCGATCGCGACTCGATTGCAGGTCGGAGCCGACCAAGTCGCGCACCTGCTCGAGTAGCGCGCATCGCCGCGGCCCGTGAACCTCTGCGACCGGATCGCACCGCCCTCGGATCCGATGGCGGCGCGCTGCTCGCGCGGGCGATCGTGCCGGTTTCTGGCCGGGCGGGGGGGACGTGTGCTCTGTTCGGGCAGTGATGGACGCGGGAGCGTCGGGCACCGAAGAGACGAATACCGACGTCGACACTGAAGGTGTGCGACAGCCGATGGATCCGTGGCTGTTCTTTGCCGCGATCGCCCTGACCGGGCTCGGCATGGTGATGGTGTACAGCGCCGGCGCATGGCTCGGCTTCCAGAAGCATCGCGACTGGCAGTACTTTCTGTGGCGCCAGGGAGCATTCGTCGCCGTGGGCCTCATCGGCGTCGTCTTGCTCTCGCGCGTCGACTACCGCGTGCTTCGTCGCTTTGCGCCGCACCTGATGTTTGCTGCCGTCGGTCTGCTCGTGGCGGTTCTGTTTGTTGGCCAGGAAATCAACGGTGCGCGTCGCTGGATCCGCGTCGCCTCGTTTGGCGTGCAACCCTCCGAGATCGCAAAGGTCACCCTCGTGATCTTCCTTGCCGCCACGTTGGCGCGTCAGGGCGAACGCGTGCGCGCGTTTCGGACCGGCTTCTTGCCCGTCATGTTCGTCGCCTCGCTGACGATGCTGCTGGTCCTGCTCGAGAAGGATCTCGGGGCCACCATCCTGATCGGAACGCTCACGCTCGTCCTGCTCTTCGCCGCGGGAACACGCGCCAGCTACGTCGTCGCCGTGGTCCTGCTTGCGGCACCGTTGGTGTGGCAGCAGATCCTCGGCGTCGGCTACCGACGCGGTCGACTGGAGGAATTCCTCACGGGCGAGAGCTATCAGGTCCGGCAAGCGCTGATCGCTTTCGGATCAGGTGGAACCTGGGGCCTCGGGCTTGGCAACGGTCGCCAGAAGCTTGGCTTTCTTCCGGAGAACCACACCGACTTCATCCTCGCGACGATCGGTGAGGAGCTCGGCTTCGTCGGCGTGGTCGGGGTGGTCTTGCTGGTCGGCGTGATCGTGTGGCGCGGGATTGTCATTGCCTGCGCCGCAAAGGACCGCTTTGGCATGTACCTGGCGACCGGGCTATCGGCGATGTTCGGGCTTCAGGCGGTGATCAACATCGCCGTTGTGCTCGAGATCATCCCAGCCAAGGGGATTACGCTGCCGTTTCTCAGCTATGGCGGTTCCTCGTTGCTGGCGAGCTTGGGCGCGATTGGGATCTTGCTGAGCGTGTCGCGCCGGCCTGAGGCCTGGCGGCTCAGCGACCAACGCCGACGTCGCCAGGCGAAATTCACGGCGCCGCGCAGTGCCGGCGGCGACAGCGATAAACGCAACGTGCGACGGCCGGTGCTCGAAGCACCGTAAGCCTCTTACGAAGCGCCTCGAGCTGAGCCGTTGACGGTGGTTCGACGCC
>CADEGN010000083.1:17967-28713 GCA_902826865.1 uncultured Myxococcales bacterium | reverse complement strand
CCGCGTTGACGCGGATGCCCTTCGCGCCGAACTTCATCGCCGTTTGCACAGCGCGCTTGAGCGCGCGGCGGAAAGCGATGCGGCGCTCGAGCTGCTGGGCGATGTTCTCGGCCACCAGCTGGGCGTTGACCTCGGCCTTGCGGACCTCCTGGATGTTGATGAACACCTCGGACTCGGTCAGCTTCTGCACGTCCTTCTTGAGCTGCTCGACGCCGGCACCGCGCTTGCCGATGATGATCCCAGGGCGCGCGGAGAAGATATTGATCTTCACCTTGTTGGCCGCGCGCTCGATGGTGATCTCGCTGATGCTCGCGCCGCCCAGCTTGTCCTTGAGGAAGCGACGCAGGCGCAGGTCCTCGTGCAGCCACTGGCGGTAGCGACCGTGCTCGAACCACTTGCTGTTCCAGGTCTTGACGATTCCGATGCGGAATCCAACTGGATGTGTCTTCTGACCCATAATCTTGCTTTCAGGCCGCCGTCGCCGGCTCGGCCACTTCGACGAACACGTGGCTGGTCTTGCGGTTGATGCGATTGGCGCGCCCCATCGCGCGCGGCCGCCAGCGCTTGAGCACCGGGCCCTGATCGACCAGCACCGTGCGAATCACGAGCTTGTCGACATCGACCTCGCCCCTGTCCTCGGCGTTCGCAACCGCCGAGACAAGCAGCTTGAAGAACTCGCGCGAGCCGGACTTCTGCATGAAGCGCAGGCTGTTGATGGCCTTGGTCACCGGCATCCCGCGGAGCATCTTGGCGATGGTCCGCAACTTGCGGGGTGCGATGCGGACGTGGCTGAGACGTGCAGTCGACATGGCCTCACGCCGGTCCCTTCTTCGCCTTGCGATCGGCCGCGTGTCCACGGAACGTCCGCGTCGGCGCGAACTCCCCGAGCTTGTGGCCGACCATATTCTCGGTCACGTAGACGGGAATGAACTTGTTGCCGTTGTGGACCAGGAGGTTGGCGCCCACAAACTGCGGCAAGATGGTCGAACGGCGCGACCAGGTCTTGATGGCCCGGCGTTGTTTCTCGCCGGCGGTGGCCTCGACCTTCTCCATCAGGTGCGGGTCGACGAACGGGCCTTTGCGTACGGAACGAGGCATGGTGCGTGCTCCCTCGGATCTCGATCACTTCGCGCGCCGCGACACGCGGTACACGTCGGTGCGCTTGTTGTTGCGGGTGCGCAGACCCTTGGTCTGCTTGCCCCATGGTGAGCGCGGGTGGCCGCCGCCCGAAGTACGGCCTTCACCGCCGCCCATCGGGTGATCGACCGGATTCATGGCGACGCCGCGGTTGTGCGGACGGCGACCCAGCCAGCGAGTGCGGCCGGCTTTTCCTATGTTGATGTTGCCCTGCTCGCCATTGCCGACCGTCCCGATCGTGGCGCGGCAGTCGGCGTGGATCCGCCGCAGCTCGCCCGAGGGTAGTCGGACGAGCGCCCAGTCGCCCTCGCGGGCCATCAACCGGGCCACACCGCCGGCGCTGCGTACGAGCTGGGCGCGACCGCCGATCTTGAGCTCGACGTTGTGGACCTCGGTGCCGGCCGGGATCACGCGCAAGGGCAACGTGTTGCCGGGGGTGATGTCGGCCTTGGCCGAGGCCACCACGGTGGCGCCGACCTGCAGGCCAACGGGCGCGAGGATGTAGCGCTTTTCGCCGTCGCTGTAATGGACGAGCGCGATGTTGGCCGAGCGGTTCGGGTCGTACTCGATCGTCGCGATCTTGCCGGGCACGCCGAACTTGTCGCGACGGAAGTCGATCTCGCGATAAAGCCGCTTGTGGCCGCCGCCGCGGAAGCGCGACGTGATGCGGCCGGCGTTGTTGCGACCCTGGCTGCGATGGCGGAAGCCGGTGAGCTTCTTGTGCGGGGTCTCCGAGGTGACGGCGGCCTTGTCGGACACCGTCATCTGCCGGCGGCCGGGCGACGTTGGGTTGTACTTCTTGAGCGCCATCGTCAGCTCTCCTCACCGTAGAGGTCGATCGAGTCCTCGGGGTGCAGGGTCACAATCGCCTTCTTCCACGCCGGACGGCGGCCGTAGTAGCGGCCGACGCGGCGCTGCTCGGCGCGCACCACCTGCGTGCGCACACCCGAAACCCGGACGCCAAACACCATCTCGACCGCGTGCTTGATCTCGATCTTGTTGGCCGAGCTCTGGACCTCGAACACGTATTGGTTTTTCTGGGCGGTAAGGTCGTTGGACTTCTCCGTAACGACCGGACGCACGATCACTTGATGCGGGGTGATCATTGGGCACCTGCCTGGGCGCGCTTGGACACCGTCTTGAGCAGGCGCGCCTCGAGCTCGCGCAGCGAGGACTCGGCGATGACCAGCTTGGGGTAGCGCATGATGTCGTAGACGTTGACGCCGCGGGCGTCGAGGAAGTCGGCCTTGGCGAGGTTGGCCGAGGTGCGCCGCAGCCAGGTGTTCTCGCCCTTGTCGACCAGGAGGGCGCGCGGGGCTTTGATCGTCTCGAGGGCCTTGGCCAAGATCTTGGTCTTGGCTGCCTCGCCAGTGAACTCCTTCACCACCAGGAGGTCACCCGCCTTGGCTCGCAGCGACAGCACGCTGCGCATCGCACCCGCCATCGCGCGGCGGTTGACGTGAAGGATGTACAGATGGGGCACCGGGCCATGGACGCGGCCGCCCTTGGGGTAGAGGTTGACGCGCTTGTTGCCGTGACGCGCGCCGCCCGAGCCCTTCTGCTTGATGTACTTATCCTTGGTCAGGTTGACCTCGCTACGGCCTTTGACCTTGGCCGTGCCGCGGCGCTTGGCCGCACGCAACGAGCGAACAGCCTCCCATAGGAGGTGCTCTTTGACCTCGGCAGCAAACACCGCGTCGGACACCTCGATGCTGCCGACCGCCTTGCCTGAGAGATCGATGACGGAAAGCTTGGCCATGGCGAACCTCAGGTCTTGATCTCGACGTCCACGCCGGCCGACAAATCGAGCTTCATCAGCGCGTCGAGGGTCTGCTTGTTGGGCTCGAGGATGTCGAGCAGGCGCTTGTGCGTGCGGATCTCGAACTGCTCACGCGACTTCTTGTCGATGAACGGGCCGCGCAGCACGGTGTACTTGTTGATCTTGGTCGGCAGCGGGATGGGTCCCGCAACCGTCGCCCCGGTGCGCCGCGCCGTATCGGCGATCTCGCGCGCCGACTGGTCGAGCAGCTTGTGGTCGTAGGCCTTGAGCCTAATGCGGATCTTGAGGTTCTCCATCGGAGTGCTCCGGGGACGGATCGAGCCAGAAACGACCGCGCCCCCGGGGTTCGGGGGCGCGCTCGTCGAATCGCTACTTGAGGATCTTCGTCACGACGCCGGCGCCGACCGTACGGCCGCCCTCTCGGATCGCGAACTTCACGCCTTCTTCACAGGCGATGGTGCTGATGAGCTCGACCTCGAGCTCGATGTTGTCGCCGGGCATCACCATCTCCACGCCCGCGGGGAGCTGGACGTTGCCGGTCACGTCGGTGGTGCGGAAGTAGAACTGCGGGCGGTAGCCCTTGAAGAACGGCGTGTGGCGGCCGCCCTCTTCCTTCTTCAGCACGTACACCTGGGCCATAAATGTGGTGTGCGGGGTGATCGACCCCGGCACGCACAGCACCTGCCCACGCTCGACGTCCTCGCGCTTCACACCGCGCAGGAGCACGCCGACGTTGTCGCCGGCCTGGCCCTGGTCGAGCAGCTTGCGGAACATCTCGACGCCGGTGACGGTGGTCTTGACCGTGGGCTTGATGCCGACGATCTCGACTTCCTCGCCGACCTTGATGATGCCGCGCTCGACGCGACCGGTTGCGACGGTGCCGCGACCGGAGATCGTGAACACGTCTTCGACCGGCATCAGGAACGGCTTGTCGAGCTGACGCACCGGCTCCGGGATGTAGGAGTCGCATGCAGTCATCAGTTCGAAGATGCACTTGGCATCCGGGTGCTCCCAGTTCGGCGCATTGAGGGCCTTGAGGGCGCTGCCACGCACGATCGGGGTGTTCTCGCCGTCGAACTCGTACTTCGAGAGGAGCTCACGCAGCTCGACCTCGACCAGCTCGATCATCTCCTCTTCGCCCTCGCCCATCATGTCGATCTTGTTGAGGAAGACGACAATACGGGGGATGCCGACCTGGCGACCGAGCAAGATGTGCTCGCGGGTCTGCGGCATCGGACCATCGGGCGCCGCGACCACCAGAATCGCGCCGTCCATCTGCGCCGCGCCGGTGATCATGTTCTTGATGTAGTCGGCGTGGCCGGGGCAGTCGACGTGGGCGTAGTGCCGCTTCTCGGAGTTGTATTCGACGTGCGCGGTCGAGATGGTGATGCCACGCGCGCGCTCCTCGGGAGCCTTGTCGATCTGGTCGAACGGCACGGCGGCCGCCCAGCCGCGCGACGAGAGCACCTTCGTGATCGCGGCGGTCAACGTGGTCTTGCCGTGATCCACGTGGCCGATCGTGCCGATGTTCACGTGGGGCTTGTCGCGGACGAACTTTTCCTTCGCCATGTCTCGTGTCCTCTGGGTTTGAAGCGGTGTTTGGGCGGTTCGGGTGGTGCAGCGTTGGTCCGGGGTACGACGCGAAGCCCGCGAGCCAGGCGATCCGCCTCCGCGTGGAGGTGATGTCGCTCGGCTGGGGCCTGCCCGAGTCTCGGCTCGGCGGACGCACCGGATGTCACACCCTCGGTTGGTGCAGCATCGCGGCGCATGAAAGACGTGGGTCTGTCGGTCGCTTCTCGGTGCCTCTGTGCAGTCCCGCCCGGGACATTCCCGACGCGGGCGCGCTTCTATATCGAAGCGGCGTGGTGATCGCAAGCGGGGTGAGTGATGCGGCCGCCATGTCGGCGACGGGGGCCCGTGAGGGCACGCATGAACATGCACGTCCGCGGGCCGCTGCCTCGGGTAGCCATGGGCCCTCGGGCCGTTTCCGGCGTCCCGCCCCCAAAGCCCCGGTCCGGCAGGACCATCGTGCCCATCGACCGGACCACCCGAGGGGCCAGCGCGTCGTTGAGGGGCGGCCGCTGCGCGGCTGGCGTCGTGATCCAAGGAGGGGCCGGGGCGTCTCCCCTAGACGATGCGCCATTCCGAGACCCGACATCTCTTGGTTTTCGCGGTGCTGGCCGGATGCACAACCGACGACGCCAACCTAGCTGACAGCATGTCCAGCAGCACCGACGCGAATGCAAGCACGAGCGACGATGCGAACCACGACACCTTCTCGCCCACGGGCGGGACCAATGGAAGCTCGGCGGGCCCTGACACGACTGCGACGGAAGGCGACACGTCAGGGACGAGCGAAACCAACGCGGGCACGTTGCAAACCGCCGATGACGTGTATTTCGTGAAGCAAGACGAGTCGCTCTCGGTCCCGTTTCCCAAGGGCGTCTTGGCGAACGACACACACACGGGCGGCCGAAACGTCTGGGTCACCAACGCCGATGCCATGGGGAATGAAGGGGGCACGGTCGACGTAAGAGAGGACGGCGCGCTCACGTACGCCCCCGCCGCGGGTTTTTGGGGCCTCGACACGTTCCAGTACGCAGCGACGGATGAGGCCGGCGACATCGCGATCGCCAACGTATCGATCTGGGTGACGCCTCGCGTTATTCCGCTCGAGCAGGTTACGGCGGGTCACGGCGGGTTCGCGCTCGACGGTGGGCCCGACGATGGGGGGGTAATCGGTGGGGCGGGCGACTTCAATGGCGATGGCATCGACGACGTTCTGATCGGTCCTTCGACGGTCTACGGGGGACGCACGTACGTCGTGTTCGGAGGCGATCGGCCGGCGTCATCCTCGCTATCGGCGGTCATCGCGGACAACGCCGGCGTTGCGATGGCGCTCGAAGACGATGGCGGCGTGGACGCGACGGATGCCGCCGGCGATGTCGACGGCGACGGCGACGACGACGTACTCGTGTGCGCGCGTTACTACTACTACACCTTGGCCGAGGTCCCCGACCCGCAACGCGGTCGGTGCTACGTGGTGTTCGGGACCGCCGCCACGGCAGAAATCCAGCTCGCGAACGTGGTCCTCGGCGTCGGCGGATTCGCGATTCACGGCGAGCTCAGCCGTGACAAGCTGGGCGGCAGCATGAGCAGCGCGGGCGATGTGAACGGGGATGGGCTCGCCGATGTCATCGTCGCGACGTCGCGCGGTAACACGATCCCGGAGCGCGCATACGTCGTGTTCGGAAAAGCGGATGGCAACCCGGTCGAAGTTGCCGACATCGCCGCGGGCGCCGGCGGATTCGCCATCGCGGGAGTTGTCGTCGGTGACTATTTCAAGGTGTCGGGCGCGGGCGATCTGGACAGCGATGGGTTGGCCGACCTCCTGATCGGGGTATCCGGCGCCGACACGCCGGCCGGAACCAATAGCGGTCGCGTCTACGTCGTGTGGGGCAAGGCCGACACATCACCCGTTGAGCTCCCCGATATCGCAGATGGGATCGGCGGATTCGCCATCGACGGTCGAGCGGCGGGGGATTGGATGTGGGTTCCAAATGCGCTGGGCGACGTCAACGGCGACGACCTACCCGACTACGTCGTCGGCGAGGGGCGGTCGTGGGTCGGAGCGCAGCGTGATCGGAGCTACGTGATCTTCGGCACCGGCGATCGCACACCGGTCGAGCTTGAAGACATCGCGGCAGGCGTGGGCGGATTCATGGTCGATGGTACCGCGTCGAACGAAAACGCGAAGTACTCGTCGGATGCGGGCGACGTCACTGGGGACGGCCTCGCAGACATCGCGATCAGCGATACGTCGGACTCGCCAGCGTCCCGAAACTACGTCGTGTTTGGTAAGAGCGACACGACGCCGGTTGCGATCGAGGACCTCGCCGAGGGCAAGGGTGGATACGCCATCGCGCGAGAACTCGGTGACACCTCCGAGTTCTTCTTTCTCAGCGGCGCGGGCGATCTCGACGATGACGGCATTTCGGATCTTGTCGTCGGTAGCCCTTGGTACACAGACGGCGCCAACGGCCGCAGTTGGATCGTCTACGGCATGCGGACGTCGCCCTGAAGCGCTGCCGCACGGGCCGGGCGCCGCGACTACTCGCGATCCGAAAGCAGCAGGCACAGGCTCTGCGCTCCGCCCTGGGTGCCGAGAAGGTCAGGCACGCAGTCCTCGTTGAAATCGCCGACCTCGAGGCTGAGGATCGACGAACTGCACGCAAACGAAACCGGGTCGGAAAAACTCTCGTTGCCGGTGGAGAACCGAATCTCGACGTTGGCTCCGGCGCGCGTGATGAGGTCCTCCACGCCGTCGGCGTCGATGTCCGCCACGCGCACCCGGCTGAGCCCGTCCGGCAGCACCGTTCCAGGCGTGGACGAGATCGTCCCGTCATCTTCCCCATAGAACACGCGAAGATCGTCGGCGGTGGTGAGCACAAGATCGATGTTGTCGTCGGCGTTGAGATGCCCGACGTCGATGCCCGATACCGGAGAACCGGTGACCACCGTGGGCTGGGCGATGAAGGTCCCGTTGCCGGCGCCGGCGTAGATCTGCAGCTCGGTGGAGCCGTAGTCCGCGGTAAGAATATCGACGCTGCCGTCACCCGTGATGTCGGCGATCCTGACGGCGCTGCCGAAATTTTGGCCGTAGAGCGTCGGGCTCTGGTAGGTCTCCGTCGGGTTGCCCAGGCGGACCTCGAGGTTCGACGCGCCGACGTAGGCAAGATCGAGCACGGCATCTCCGTTGAGATCCGCGAGATCGATCGCCCGCACGTAGGTGGGTTCGTAAACCTGCTGGATCGGGAAGTTCCCGGCTCCGTCGCCCCGGATGACCCACAGCTCGACCGGGCCCTCCATATGCACGAACAGGTCGAGCGTCTCATCGGCGATCGCGCCGAGGCGGATCGTGTCGGGGAACCCGTTGGAGTTCAGGACCGTCACGCCATCGCTGAGGAAACCGCCGGCGCCGTCGCCGAAGAACACCTCGATCGACCCGGCCACCCGCGCAAGGTGGATGAAATCCAGGTGGTCATCGCCGTTGATGTCGCCGACGTCGAGGTCGGAACTCTCTTGCCCGGCGACGAGATCCGAGACGACGTAGGGGGCCATTGCAGGCGTTGGATCGCCGCCGGGGCAGTTCGACGGCTCGCCCGTCGATGAATCGGACGGCCCGGCGCTGGTGTCGTCCGGGTCGCCAGACGACGATGTCGCGTTGGGGGTGGTCTCGGCCGCCGCACTCGTCGCTGCGCCCGACGTGTCCAGGGGGGACTGTGTGGTGTCGCCCGCGGGGCCGCCGGTGCTCTGCATGGCCGTCCCCCCGTCCGTTTCGGTGCCGCCGTCGCCAGCACCCGATGGGTTGAAGCAACCGGACAACTGCCCGACGCCGGCGAGCGCGATCATGGCGAGAAGCAAACGGGTCGGGCAAGAGACGCGGAACGACGACCAAGGCATGTGTTCGAGGATAGCGCGGCCGAAGCGACGATGCGCGCACCGATCCCGGTCCGGTAGCGTTGCATCCACCTTAATTCCGCGCGGCGGCCGGTTCGGCCCAGCGCGAGGAGCGGGAAATGCCGCCCGCGGGCCCTCGAGCGTGCCGATCCGACGCGCCCAAGACCGCGCACATGCGTTCACCGCGGCGTTCGTCGATCAACACGGGATCGGTTCACCGGGGACCCAACAACCGCAGCCGGCGGGCGCATCTTCGCTGCTGCACGGCCGCCAGCCGATCGGCGGCGTCAGCCAATCGGTGTCGAAGATCGCCACGTCCCCAGACACCTCATGGAAAAATGCGCTCGGCGCGGCGCTCCCGCCGATGCCCGTGGCGAACAGCAGGCACGCTGGAGCCCCGGCGGTGCAAGTGCAGTCCGCGGCCAGGAGCGGGACGGTCTCGAATTCAGAACAGTTGGCGGCCAAGCACGCAGCTGAATCGGCAATCCCGTAGCAACCCTGCGCGGGCGGTGCCTCGTCCGCCGGCAGACAGAAGCTGCCGTTGCAATCGGCGGTGCCACCACAGCTGCACTCGCCGTTGGCGTCGTCTTCGCACACGGGCGCGCTCGATTGGCAACCACCGAAGTCGAACGGCCGGAAGCAGACCTCATCGGCCGCGCAGTCCTCCGGCTGACCGCAGCTGGGCCGCGGACAACCGTCGACGTCAAACCAAGAAAGGAGGCCCCCGCAGGTTTCGGCGGAACACGGGTAGGGCTTGGTGCATAGGAACTGCGGCGAGTCCGGACACAGGCCCCCAGCTGTCTCACCGGCCGATCCAGCCGTCGGGTCCCCGGATTCGTCCCCGCTCGTCGCCGAATTCGTCCCCGAGCTGCCCTCGGGCCCATCGCCGACGGCCTTATGCACGATGCAACCCGGGATCGCCAACGCCAACACAACCCACTTCTTCGAGGCCATCCATCCATCCATGTTATGCAAGCTCCTCGTCCATATTCTCCCCGAGTGTCGCGCATCCGTCACGGCGCCGCACATTTTGGATCGAGCGCCGCAACGACGGCTGAATCGGGGCGGGCGTGGCGTAGGCGATGCGCGAGGTCCTCTGCTTCACGCGCGCGACCGAGCCGACACAGCACGCGTACGCGGGTCGCCTCGCGCACGTCGGCGAGCGTTCCGTCCGTGGCCGCGTGCGCGTGCGCGTCGAGCGTGGCGAGCGCTGCCAGGTGATCACCGGTCTGCATCTGGGCGCGTGCGCGATCCAAAAGCTCGACCTGCGCGGCGAGATCGGGAGCACTCGCGAGTGCACCGACGCGCCGCGGTGACGTCGCGGCCTGCGGCGTCGCGAAGGGGCGCAGCAACGGCGGGGGCTGCGACGGCGTGGGCGCCTCAAACCTAGCGACCGTGGTCGGCTGAAACACAGGCTCCGGGGTTTGGCGGGCCACGGGGTCGGCGATCGCTTCGGCAGGGGCGCGGAGATCCTCGGGCCACACCGGCCACACCAGCACCGCCACGGTGCCGAGGAGGGCCGCGAAGGCAGGGATCAGCCAGGCGCCCAGCGGAGAAGCGAGCGTCGCACCGCCGGCGAGGGCAGGCGCCGCACCGACCAACACCGCCCACGTCCGCGCGTCGGCCCCGGACGGGGGCGCATCGCGGCGTTCGATCGCGTCGGCCAGCGCTGCCGCACCGCCGGCAAGCCGCCGTTCGAGTTGCTGGCGGGCCAAACGAAGCCGCGAGTAGACCGTGTTCACCCCAACGCCTTGGTGGGCGGCGATCTCTGGCGCGGTGAAACCGAGGAGCTCGGCCATCACGAACACCTCGCGCCGTTCGTCGGGGAGTTCGGAGAGGATCCGATCGACGTCGTGCTCCTCGTCGATCGACGCAAAGGCGCCTGCGGGCTCGCGATCGACGGCTGCACCGGCGACGGCTCGATGGCGACGCTCGCGACGGCCCTCGCCGCGCCGATAGCGAAACGCGATGCGCCGCGTCATGCCGTACAACCAGGCGCGTGGCGAAGCGGACGGACGCAGGTCGCTCCAGCGCCGCAAGGCGGTGAGAAACACGTCCTGAACCGCATCGTCGATCGCCGACGGGTGTACGCCGAAACGCTGGGCGGCGATCCACACGAAGCGGAACTCGCGGCGAAACACCGAGGCGAAGGCCGGGGACATGGGCTCGATCCAGGATCTTCTCCGGTCGCGGGGTCGATCCGTCATGGCGCTCGCGTTCGGACCTCGATTCCGAGCCAGAGGCCGCCAGAAACCGACGCCGGGGCATAGAGCCGCGTCGGGTTGGCCCCGGCCAGGTGGAACGTAGGACGGAGCACCGGGACGGCGACGTCGAGCCCGCCCGCCAGGGCCCAACGCGGGCGGAACCAC
>CADEGN010000083.1:0-17867 GCA_902826865.1 uncultured Myxococcales bacterium | reverse complement strand
CGCGCGGAATCCAGTAGCTGCCCTCGAGCTCGAGCCGCGCGCGACGCCATCGCAGGCCGGCCGCAGCCGACACCGCGCCGCTCACCCGCGGCACCGCGCCCAGACCAACGCCGCCGCTAACCCGGAACAAGCCGGCCGGACGGGCATCGTGCCTCCGCGCGTCCCCGCGGCGCGGACCCGGACCCGAGGATACGCCAGGCGCCGCCGACGATCCGCGGGTGCGCACCGTCGTGACCGTCGGCTCGGCGGCCTTCGACACGCTGCAACCCGCGATCACCAATGACAGCACAACCCACTTCGTCGAGACCCTCCACCGATCCATCGCATGCCAGCTCCACGTCCATCTTCTCCGCGAGTGTCGTGGATCCGTCACGGCGCCCGCGTGCGGACCTCGATTCCGAGCCAGAGGCGGCCGGAAACCGACGCCGGGGTATAGAGCTGCGTCCGCTCGGCCCCGGCCAGCTCGAACGCAGGACGGACCACCGGGACGGCGACGTCGAGCCCGCCCGCCAGGGCCCAACGCGGGCGGAACCACCACGACATGGCCACCCCGGCGTTGAGGCTGAACCAGATCGCGTCGGCGCGGCGGGGGTAGCGAGTGCCGACCCCATGACCACCCATCCGTCCGATCTGCGGACCGGCACACACGACGACGTCAAAGCGCTCGCGGGCGAGCTGCCCGCAGCCGCGGACCGCGACCGTCCCAAGTTGCACGCGCACCCAGGGCCCGATCGGCTTGGCGACGCGCGGAATCCAGTAGCTGCCCTCGAGCTCGAGCCGCGCGCGACGCCATCGCAGTCCGGCCGCAGCCGACACCGCGCCGCTCACCCGCGGCACCACGCCCAGACCAACGCCGACGCCAACCCGGAACAAGCCGGTAGGACGGACATCGTGCATCCGCGCGTCCGCGCGGCGCGTAACCGGGCCCGACGATACGCCAGGCGCCACCGACGAGCCGCGGGTGCGCACCGTTGTGACCGTCGGCTCGGCGGCGACCGGATCCGAAAACTCGTCGCGCGCGGCAGGTGGCGGATCGAGGACCCGCGCCGCGACCGCGAGCGGATCGACTGCGAGCGCGACAACAAGCCCCGCCGCGTCTACGAGCGTCGTGCAATCGCCCGCCTCGAATGTGCGCGTGTCGGTGACTCCGCTGGCCACGGTGCGGAGCGCGAGGCGATAGCCGCCGGTGGTGGCCTCCACCCGCGCCTCGACCTTCACTTCGTCGTCGACGAGCGCGCGCCCGAGCCGACGCTCCACGCTGGCGCGGAACTCAGTCACGTCGGGACACGACGCCGGTGCCGACCACTGCATCGTCTCCGCGTCGGGGGTCTCGGGATCGCTCCGCGGTGCCGGCACTTCGACCGGCGCCGGCACCCCCGGCGGTTCGGGCGCACCGAGCCCTGCGACCAACACGAGGAGCGGTGCGTGCACGCGACTCAGTATCCGCGCATTTGGGTCAACATGCTCGCTTGCAGATCGCGGGGCACGTCCGCGTAGTGGCTGAACTGCATGGTGTAACTCGCCCTACCCTGGGTCGCCGAGCGAATCGCGGTGGCGTAGCCCACCATCTCCGCCAGGGGAACCTCGGCTTTCACGACCTGTGCGGTGCTAGCCCCTCCGCTCGCCGAGCGCGCGGGCTCCATCCCCATGATCCGGCCACGGCGCCCGTTGAGATCCGACACGACGTTGCCGGTGAAGTCGTCGGGCACGACCACCTCCACCGCCATCAGCGGCTCCAACAGCGTTGGTGCCGCGGCCTCGATCGCCTGCATGGTCGCCATGGCGGCAGCGGCCTGGAACGCCGCCTCACCCGAGTCCCCCTCACGGTAGGCCCCGCCGACGATCCGCACTGCGACATCGACAACGGGGTAGCCGAGCAGCGC
The DNA here is from genome assembly GCA_902826865.1 of uncultured Myxococcales bacterium. Classification (GTDB taxonomy): domain Bacteria; phylum Myxococcota_A; class Polyangia; order Nannocystales; family Nannocystaceae; genus Xiheibacterium. The sequence goes on along the minus strand of CADEGN010000083.1, from coordinate 15,984 downwards.
ACCACGGGTCAGCGCATCGTCGCATCCGGACTTCGCCGCCTGGACGAACTGCGGTGTGAGCACCGGGTTGCCCTGGTCGTTTTTCGGGATCACGGCATCGACGCTGTTGCCGTCGCCGCGGGCACGCGGGCCGATCTCGAGCTCGACCTTCGCGTACTGACGCTTGCCCCCGAGGTCGCGGTCGTACTCCAGCGTCTTCTTGAACGCCTTGGCGACAGTTTCACGGTAGGCTACCTGCGGCTTGCCGACGTGGACCTCGAGTCGATACTCGCGTGCGAGGCGATCAACCATGATCTCGAGGTGGAGCTCGCCCTGACCGCAGACCAGCTGCTGACCAGAGTCGGTGTCTTGGCGGACGCGAAAACTCGGGTCTTCGCGCTGTAGGCGTGCGAGCGCTTCGTCGAGGGCCGGCTGGTCCGAGGCTGTTTTCGGCTCGACGGCGCGGAAGATCACGGGTTCAGGGATCTGCATCCCCGCGAGCACGACCTGATCCTTGTCGTCGGCGAGGATCAGCGTATCGCCGGTCCCGGTGAACTTCAGCCCGACGGCGGCGGCGATGTTGCCCACAGAGATCTCATCGATCTCGGTTGTCTTGTTGGCGTGGAGTTGAAGCAGCCGCTGCGGCTTCTCCTTGCGGTTCCTGCTCGCGTTCTGAACGGCGTCCTTGATCCGGAGCTTGCCGGAGTAAACGCGGAAGAACACGAGCGGGCCGCGGTGCGGATCGTGCAGCACCTTGAACGCGAGCGCGAGAAACGGATCTTCGATGCGCGGATGCCGGAGGACCTCGCTGCCATCGGCGCGGTGGGCCACGACCGGCGGCAAATCCCCAGGCGACGGCAAGAAATCGATGACGGCGTCGAGCAGCGGTTGGATGCCCTTGTTCTTGAGCGAGCTGCCGCACAGCACGACCACCGCGCGGTTGGCCAACGTGGCCCGACGCATGGCAGGGCGCAGGGCTTCGGCCGCCACGTCGGCGCCGACCTCGAGATACGCGGCCATGATCTCGTCATCGACCTCGCCGACCGCCTCGACGAGCCGCGCGCGGGCGGCGATCGCCCGCTCGAACAGATCGGCATCGACAGCAGCCGTCAGCGCACCCCGTACGACTTGCTCACCGCTATCGCCGGCGAACCGCACCGTCTGCATCTCGAGCAGATCGACCACACCACCAAACTCGCTCTCGAACCCGATCGGAATCTGTGCCACGAGCGCGTGCGCACCAAGGCGCTCGCGTAACATGTTGACCGTAAGCTCGAGCGTCGCCCCGACCCGATCGAGTTTGTTGACGAAGGCGATGCGCGGCACCTTGTAACGATCGGCCTGGCGCCAGACCGTCTCCGACTGCGGCTCAACCCCTGACACGGCGTCGAACACAGCGATCGCCCCATCGAGCACGCGCAGCGAGCGCTCGACCTCGACGGTGAAATCGACGTGGCCCGGCGTATCGATGATGTTGATCCGGTGCTCGCGCCAGTAGCACGTCGTCGCCGCGGCGGTGATGGTGATGCCGCGTTCCTGCTCCTGCGGCATGTAGTCCATCACGGCGGCGCCATCGTGGACCTCGCCCATCCGGTGGGTAATGCCGGTGTAATAAAGGATCCGCTCGGTCGTGGTCGTCTTGCCCGCATCGATGTGCGCCATGATGCCAATGTCGCGGATCGTCGGTATGTCGCTGGGGGAAGCCATGGGAAATCCGCAAACAGGGCGTGGCGCCGAGCGCTCGCTTATAGCGCGCGCGCGTGTATCCCCGCAACCCGACCATACGCGCCTGCGGGACCGCGGCGCTCACAGCCACGGGCCGCAGGCGTGTGCCACGGGCGCCAGGCATCGGCCGTCGACGCAGTAACTCGAGGCGCCATCGGACGCGCGCAGGCACGGATGTGGATCCCACGGCGAAGACGCGCACGAGTCGCCGACGTCGACTCGCACGACGCAGGTGCCACCGCCGAGATCGCACCAGGCGTCGTCCTCACACGCGTCGCTCTGGGCGCAGGTGGCCCCGGCCTGTGCGGGTGCCGTGCAGACACCGCTTTGCGCGTCGCAGAACAACCCATCGGCACAAACCGCCTCGGGGGCCCGGTCTCGACAGACCGTACCATCGCCAAGGACGACGGGTTCGGTTGGCGTTGCGCACTTGCCCGCGCGGCAGCGCAAGTCATCGCCACACGTAGAGGCGGTGAAACTGCGGCCGACCGCAGACACGCACGCATCGCCGCGCGCGCCCGCTCCACGCGAGAGCACGCAATACGGCGCCGCCAGCGAACGCTCGCACGCCGCCGGCGACTCCCACCAATCGATGACCTCGGCGAAGCAGTCAGCGTCCAATACTGCTGCCTGCGCGCGCAGCTCGGCAAACGGGGCATCGTAGCGCGCGCGCCCCTCGGCTTCGCACATCGCTCGATCGATCTGGCCGGTCGCTGGACAATCGCAGCGGAACATCGCGCCGCAGCGGGCGGCGAGGTATCGATCGACGACATCGGCCCCAATCGCGGTCTCATCGACGTCCGCGGGCGCGCACGCGATGATCGCGACCGCGAACACGAGCCGCGCAGATCCGGTCACGCGCGCCGCCGCGGGCGAACGGCCCAGGCCAACAACGCGAGCATCGCTGCCGGGCTGGGCGCGCCCGTCGGTGAGGAACAACCGCACCCAGTGTTGTCCCGCGGGCTCGCACCCACACCCCCGGTGACGTCGATCGCACCATCGTCAGAGCCCGGCATCGGCCCGCCCGAGCTGCTTTCTGTCGATCCCGTCGACACCGCGCCGGTGTCGACGTCACCGCCGCTGCTGCTGCCGGTCTCGTCGGTTGAAGGCGCGGGAACGGTGAACGTCCCCATCTCGGTCCAACCAAGCCTCGGCTCCGGGTTGCCGGTGCCTCCCCTCGCGTCGACGAACAGGCGATGCTCCCCGGGGAAGGCCGCCGCGTCAAACGCCAGTGGCCATCGCATGACAAGGTCGTTGCCGACGGGAGTCGCGGTGGCCGTTGCGCAATCAAAATCAGCGTAGGGCCCATTGAGGATCTTCGCCTCCCCAGCCATGCACGTGCTCGCCGACTCGAGCGCGAACACGCCGGCCTCGTAGCTCAGGCTCACGCGAACCGCCTCTGGCGTGACCTCCTCGCCGATCCAAAGCTGGACGATGCGGAACGCCGCGGGGCCCTCGCAGTGGGTGTAGCTCGCTGTCAACGTCACGCTCTCACCCATCGCGGACATCGGCGATAGGGACGTGGCGACGATGCAGTCAGCGGAGGCGTTGGCGGTGCCGCGCTCGATCTCTGCGAGCATCGCAAGCGAGGCGAATAGACCGGGGAGCATCGCCGCAATCGTGGCATGGTTTGGGCGCGCCCAACGGGTACCGCGCTGCGCGGGCGCGGCGACCCACTTCGGCGTGCGTCGCCGGCCCGGGTGGGCACCGCGAGAGCTTGGCGCGGTTTTTTTTCGCGCATGGCACGGGCGGCTCCGGCTGGGGCCATAGCCCACGGACAGGAGGTGTTGCAACACGATGTCGCCGTGGCCGGCGGTCGCGTTGGATCTGTTGGTCGGCGGTGCGACGGCCGTAGCGGTCGGAACCGGTGCTGTGCCGTGGGGCGGGTTGGTGGGATCGACGGTGGGGCTCTACCTCACTGGCTTGTCGCGACCATCAGCGTTAGCCCAGCGTTCCGGACGTCGACGACGTCTGGTCGCAACGGGCATCGCGGCGGTGTTCTCGGGGTTTTGGGCCGCCGAGACCGACCCCAGCGACAGCGCGCACACGGCGGTCGCAGTGCAGGCACTGGCACTCTTCGCGGTCTGCGTCGGGTGGCGCGCGATCTACATGTTGCAGCGGTCGCGACACCCCCGGCTTCCGCTCGTGCTCGTCGGCGGCGGAACCCGGGCGCACGATCTGCTCGATCGACCTCGCGGGCTCGTCGACGGTCGCGTCGAGATCGTCGCGTTCGTTCCGCTCGACGAGAGCGCGCGGTCATTCCCGGTGCCGATCCACCGCGGCCTCAAGGGGCTTGCGGCGCTGTGTCGCCAGCTCGGCACGCGCACAGTGCTGGTGGAACTCGACCGCAACCTCGACCCCACCGAAGCCGCGGCCTTGGCTGGTCTCGCCGAGCACGGCGTCCGCGTGACGACGACATCCGAGTTGAGTGAAGCCGGCGTGCTCGCCACGCATTCCCTGCCGCATCGTTGGACCGTGGACGTCGTCGGTCGAATTTCGCGGCCGGGGGCAGCGGCGGCAAAACGCGCGCTCGACCTCGCCATCGCCAGCGTCGGCCTAGCTTGCCTTGCTGCCATGCTGCCGCTGCTGTGGCTCGTCACGCGGCTCGACTCCCCGGGACCGCTGTTCTTCACCCAGCCGCGGGTCGGTCGCGCCGGCCGAACGTTCCGGATCTACAAGATCCGAACGATGTCGAGCGCACCCGGTGGTGCCTGGACGGCAGCCGCCGATCCACGGATTACCCGCATCGGCCGCCTGCTCCGAAGGACGCGCATCGATGAGCTCCCGCAGTTCTACAACGTGCTGCGCGGCGAGATGTCGGTGGTCGGTCCCCGCCCGGAGCAGCCGGCGCTCGCCTCCGAGTTGCAGGCTCGGATCCCGACGTACGGCTATCGCCACCTCGTTCGGCCAGGGATCACCGGGTGGGCCCAAATCAACTGCGGGTACGCCGGCTCAGTCGACGAGTCGATCGACAAGCTCTCGTACGACCTCTTTTACGTCGAACATCACGGCGTGCTGATCGATCTCGGGATCCTCTTGCGCACGGGGTTCGTGATGCTGGCGGGAATCGGTGCCCGATGAGTCGGCGGGACCTCGCAGCGTTGTCATGGTCGGCAGGCGGGGTGGCGGTGGTCAAACTCGCAGGCATCGCCTCCGGTGTCGCAACGGCGCGGCTACTCGGACCGGCGGGGCGCGGTGAACTCGTGGCGTTGTTGGCCTGGCTCGGGGTGTTTGCGGCGCTCGGCGCCTGTGGCGTCGATCAGGCCACGTGCGTGCAGGTTGGCCAGCGTCCCGCCAGCGCCGCCGCGATCGTGCGCGCGGGATGGCTCTTGGCCGCCGCGCTGGGCGTTGCGGCGTGCGTCGCGATGATCACGGTCGTCGGCGCCCTCGCCGTATCGACGGCGCTGCCCCTCGCCCTCGTCGCCGCCAGCTTGCCCCTCTTGCTGGTGGGCCAGGTGCTCGCCGCGGCGGATCAAGGCGCGTTTCGCTTCCGCCGGCGGGCGCTGCTGCAGGGGATCCAACCGATCGCATACGTGACTGGCATCGCAGCCGTGACCGTCGCGGGCGTCGGCAGCGTGACGACGGTGGCGGCGAGCTACCTGATCGCGGCCGCCCTTGCCGTGGTCGTGCGCCTGCGCTCGGTCGCGAGCGGAGGCGGGGAGCACGGGCGCACCTGGCACGCCCGCCGTCTGCTCACGCAGGGCCTCCAGCTCCAGCTTCCCCACCTGGCCGCGACCGCGATCGGCCGTATCGAACTGGTCATCGCCGCGGCGATGTTCCGGCCCGATGAGGTCGGCCACTATTCGGTGGCCTTCGCGATCGCCTTCGCGTCCGCGGGCGCGATGGAGGCCCACGGCCAGATCGCCTTCGCCCACGTTGCGGCGGCCAAAGACCCACGTGTGCGCGCACGCGAGCTCCGCATCCGCCTCCCCCAGGCGTTGATACTCGCACTCGCGGCCGGCGCGATCACATGGATCGCCACACCGTGGATCGTCATCACGCTGTTCGGTCCGCCCTTCGCAGCCGCGATCGTACCGGCACGCTGGTTGATCGCCGCATGGACGGTCCTGTCCCTGGCTCTCTGGATCGGCCAGGTCCTGCGCGCGACGGGTCGAGCCAAACTGGTCGCGTCCCTTATGGGCGCCGGCGTCGTGGCCGTCGCCATTGTTGGTCCGGTCTCGGCTGCGCAATCGGGTCCGACCGGGCTCGCCGCCGCGATGTTTGTCGTCGCAATCGCCTTGGCACTCGCACTCGTGGGCGCCATGTCCCCGCTCCTTGTTCGAACGCCGGAGGGACGATGAGCCACCGTCTCGTCCCCCTGACGCTGCTCGCCGCCGCCGTGGTCGGCGCATTCGGCTCGGTATCGGTGAAAGAACCGCGCTGGGAAATCGCCGCTGGCATCGGCGCACCGGTGCTTACCTGCCTGTTCGTGCTGGCCTGGGCGAGCGCCGCGGCAGTGGCCCTTCGTCGCCCGCGGATCCACAGCATCCGGCTTGGGCCCGCGGCCTGGGCGTGGCTGTGGTTTCTCGCTTGGGGTGCGACGACGATGGTCGCCCGCGGGCCGACCGGTGAGGGCTTCTTTTACCTGGCCGCTGGACTCGCGTTACCGGCCGCGGCGGTGACGATCGCCTCGCGCGTGCAGATGGACATGCGGACAACCCGGGTCTGGGTCGGCTGTCTCGCAGTCGTCACCGTTCTCGCGCTGGTGCGCCGCGCCGGACTGCGCGTGCTGCCGGCCAACATCAACCTCGGCGCCATGGTGCTGCTTCCGGGGTTTGTGCTCGGGTTGTATTTCGCCATCGCGCGTGCCCAGGTGCTAGGTGGCGCGGTCGCGTTTGGCGTTGTCGCCGTGTTGCTCGCTGCGGGGCGGCGGAGCGCCCTCATGGCGTGTGCCGTCGCGGTGATCCTGGCGATCGCGAGTTCACGCCGCGCACGCCGGCCGGTCGTCGTGCTCACCACGATCGCGCTGGTGGCATCGACACTCATCGTGCTTGAGATCGCTGAGCCGGCCTTTGTGCGTGACCTTGGCGATCGCATCGACGCGACCCTGGGTGCCTATGACCTCGCGGCCGACGGGTCCGATCTGCGGCGCGCGATCCTCACGCGTCAGGCGCTCGACGTGATCTCCGACCACGGGTTGATCGGCGTCGGCTATGGCCGATACCTCGAGCACCTCCGCCAATCCGGGATCGAGGCCTACTACGTCGCGCGCCCACACAACATCGTGCTCGCCACCCTGGCGGAGACGGGAATCGTTGGCTTCGCGCTCCTCAGCTTCGCGCTCATCCAGCCGGCCAGGGAGGCGTGGCGAGCCACCGCCCGGGATCCACTCGGTCGATATTGGTGCATCGCCTACGTGGCCGCATGCGTGTTTCTACTCGGCAACGACTACGTGCACTCGCCCGGGTTCTGGCCAACCGTAGCGGCGATGTTCGCCCGCACGAACGCGCTGACTGGAGGCGCCCGTGCTTGAGGTGAGCCTGTTGCTCGTGGCGCGCGACGAAGCCGCGTGCATCGAAGCGGTTCTTGCACAGGCGCTGGCCCAGGATCTCGCGCGCGATCGCTTTGAAATCGTCGTGGTCGTCGACCCCGCGAGCCGGGACCAGACCCTCGGCCTGGCCCAAGCCGTCTTGGCGCGTGGGGGTGGCCCCTGCGACCGCGTCATCCTCGGTCGACACCCGTCCCTGGCGGCCGGCTGGAACGAGGGCATCGTCGCGGCGCGTGCGGACCGGATCATCCGCTGGGACGTCCACGGGGATTATCCGATCGACTTCCTTTCGCGCGCGTTGGCGGCCGCGCGAACCCACGACGCCCAGGTCGTAGGGGGACCTTGCCAACCGACCCTGCCCGCCGGCGCGCGCGGGTTTTGGCCCCGCTGCATCCTCGTGGCCGAGCGCAGCCCCCTGGTGGCGATCTCGGCGTTTCGCCGACCGTGCTCGCGCGTGCGTTCGGTCGCAACCGTCGCGCGTGGCCTCTACCATCGCTGCGTCTTCGAGCGCATCGGCCTTTTCCGCGAACTCCCGTACGCATGCGAGGACGCCGAACTGCACGCGCGCGCACGTGCTGCTGGCCTGCGGTTCGTATTCGATCCGGCGATCACATCGGGGCACCACGTTCGCACCCGCGTCGGTGAACTCGATCGCCAGAAGTGGCGCAACGGCGCCGCGGTCGGCTGGATCGCGATGCACAACCGCGCCGCGGCACGACCGCTGCACTGGACGCCGGCGATGGTAGTCGCCTCGGTGGTCGCGATCGCCGCGGCGGCCCCCGCCTGGTCGTTGTGCGTCGCCTTGGCATTCCACGGACTCGCGGCGATGGGATCGCTGAGATTCACCCGGCGCGATCTCGACTTCACGACTGCGCTGGGCGCTGCCGCGGTCATCGTCCGCACGCACTGGATCTACGGCGCCGCCACCTGGTGGGGTGTCTTCACCGCTTGGCGGTCGGCCGCCCTTCCCCTCGCCCTTCCACCACGAGGTCGAACACGCCGTGGTGATCGTGTCGCGGTTGCGCGGCCGGCGACGACTATCTCACGCAACTGGCCGGCTAGCAGGGTGACGGACTCGCGATGACGAAGGTGCTACCGATGCGTCGGCTGCCAGAAGCCCGAAACGACTTCGATGATGGCGGCGCCGGTCGCCCTCGTCTGGTCCCAAACGGAGAGCGTCGGCTGGTTGGCCGCCTCCCAATGCGCCAGCGGCCCGACACCACTGGCGTTCGTCGCCGAGTCGCACACGGCTGGTTTTCCGGGCAGCTGCAAGCACGTACGGAAGTAGCCGCCGTCGCCGGGGCTCAGGTAGTAGTCCGTCTGGTAGCCGCTGCCAGCGACGACTGGAACTCCGCCGAGCGCACGCGACAACGCGGCGAGCATGAGATCCGCGATGCCCATCCGACAACCCTCGAGAAAGACCCTTGCCCCGGGGGCGAACCGGGGGCGGAGCGGGGCGAGCGCTTCCGCGAGCGCTTCGGGGCCCACCGACCCGGGAATATCATTGTGCGAGTAGACATGGGTTCGTCCGATGCGCTGATACCCATGACCCACGCGCTTGGGATCGTCCTCCACGAGCGCACGCGCGTGGTCCGTGAGGCGAAGCGCGGCGATTCGATGGGTTCCGCCAAGCTTCTGGAGGATGACTCTCACCATATGGTCCAGGTCATCGGCTCGCAGGTAGGCATAGCCATTGCGAGTTGCCCACCGCGCCCGGTGCAGGCCCTGCCCGCCGTCGGGGTCGCCGATGATCCATAGATGCAGGTCCGCCATCGCTTGGCTAGCATACCGCTTTTGCCGAAGCCACCGGCCAGCGGCAGACCAACCCGACGCCGCCCGACTCGCGACCCTGCGTTTCCTGGTTGGTGAAGCGGTCGCGGTTACTGATTTTCGTGCGACCGATCGCAGACCCGGACCAAGGGCGCGCATCAGCTGTTCGAAATCGTCCCGGCCCTCCTCGCGCGAGCCGGGCCGTCCGGCGTCTCGTTCTGTCGTTGACACTTCCGTGTGGCTTGTCCACCGCCGCACCACGGCTCCCACACCGTTTGCAGGAGAATCGCCCAACCGCCTCGCGCGCGCTACCACCGATCACGGTTTCGGACGCCCAGCGCCATGGCGCTGGACATGCGGTGTGAATCACGCCACGGGACGCCGGCGGCGCGTCGACGAAGGAGTGCGCGGCCAGAGGGATTCTCGCCGGTGCGTCGTGGATGGTGATCGCCTGCACCTCGGCATCCGAGCCGTCTGTCGACGATGGTCCGGCGAGCTCCGACTCGGACGCCGGCACGACCGCGCCGACGCCGACAAACGACGACATCGGCCTCAGAAGGGACTGCTGCAGCTCGGACCGGCCCTTCCCCTCGCCCTTCCACGTCGAGGTCAACCATGAACGCGCCGATCGGCACCAGTCGCATTATCCACCTCGGGCCATCCGACGACAGCTACTGGGGAGAGATCGAGCGCGACGAGATGGAGCGCGCGCTCGCGCTGGCCCACACCCACGGGTGGCGGGTCGCAGTCCGCGAAGTGCTTGCCGGCCGCTACGCCCACCTGCGCGAGATGGTCGAGGGTGACGCCCGCGTCGACTGGCTGCTGCTGCTGCCACCCGGTCCGCGCCGGATCCTCGAGATCGGGAGCGGCTGGGGCCAGACGAGTGTGCTGCTCGCCTGCGACCCACGCCACCATGTGCTCGCCCTGGAGCAGGTGCGTGCGCGCGCCGAGTTCATCGCCCTGCGCCGCGATCAGGACGGCATCGCCAACCTCGACGTCGCGTGTGGGGACTTCTTGCGCGCGCCGATCGACACCGAGGCGTTCGACCTCGTGACGATGATCGGCGTGCTCGAGTGGCTCGGCCTCGCGAGCAACGATCCACCCGAGCAGGTGCAGGCCCGTGGACTTGCCCGCGCCCACGCGGCGTTGCGTCCAGGTGGATGGCTGTGCATCGGCATCGAAAACCGCTGGGGCATCAACAACCTGCTCGGCGCGCGCGACCACACCGGGCTGCGGTTCACGGGTGTGATGCCGCGGCCCGTCGCCGACGCGTATGTTCGCCTCCGCCGCCCCATGTATCGGGTCGAGCGCGCGCCCGCGGGGTACCGCACCCTGACCCACTCGGGCGCGCAGCTCGATCGCCTTCTGCGCGCCCAAGGCTTCCGCGAGGTCCAGCTGTGGGTGAGCCATCCGCACTACGCCCAACCGCGCTGCCTTGTCCCGGCCGACAACCGGGCGCTCGCGCAGTTCTTTGCCCACTATCGTCCGCGATCGATCAAAGACGCGGTCTTGTCGGCCCTGATGCGCGGCCTGGGACAGATCGGACTCGCGGCTCAACTCGCGCCTCACTTCATCGTGTTGGCCCAGCGATGAACGTGCCTGCCCATCTGCGCGCTGCGATCGATCGGCTTGACCTACGCTTGGACTCGGCGTCGCTGTGCGTGTGCCTTTGGGCCCAGAACAATGCGGAGGACGGCACCGTCCAGTACATCGTCGGCGATGGCCGCGGCCCACGGGCGCTCTTCTCCCGCGCGCGTTCGACGAGCGCCCGCGAAGCCCTCGCCCAGCGCCACGCCGCCCTCCACCACGAACTCGATCGACGTGGTCTTTCCGGCCTCGCCCACCGACTCGCCGTGCCGTCGCCGTTCGCGGTGGGCGAGGAGATCTGGCTGTGGCGTCCCTGGCAAACCGGGCGGAGCGGGACCGTCGATGGGCGTCGACCGTTCGGCCGCAAGCGACTGCTCGCCCAGCTACGCGCAGCCCTCGATCTGAGCACGACCCTCGCGGAGGGCGACGACGCCATCGTTCACTACGACTTGTGCCCTGACAACGTCTTGGTGGGCCGGCACGGGCTTGCCTGGCTCGACTTCGAGTTCTGGGCCCGTGGTCCCGCGATCGACAACGTGTTCGACGCGATACTCGGCTGGGGCGGCGTGCTCGGCCTGCGGCCATGGCAGCGTCAGGGCGGGCCGCGCGTGCTCACGGTTTGGAACGATCCTGATCCCGCACTCGTCGCGCTGGTCGAGCAGCACCACAGCGTGGCGCTGCTCTGCGCCTTGGACCGCCAGGCCCGCGTGGACGCCTTCGGCGCGTTTCTGGCGACCAAAGCTGAGCGTCAACATCAGGTGTACGGTCGCGACCACGGGTTCGCCCGGCGCTGGCGAGCCATCCATGCGGCGTGGCATGCTCAGCCCGATCGTCACCGTAGTCGGTGGTTGGAGTTGGGCTAGCTTGGCCGCGGTACGCAGATCACAAACTTCGCGTCAACGTCACAGAAGTAGCTCGCACAGCAGTCCGCGTCGCTTTCGCACTCTACTGTGCCGGTGCACGACGGGTCTTCGACGCAACTGCCGATCTTGTCATCACACACAAGATCGACGCAGCACCCGGGTCCAACCGGATCGCACCCAGCGCCGAGCTCGAGGCACACCGGCGGCGCACCGCACTGGGACGATTCGCCGTCGCAGATAAGGCCATCGCAACACGGGGCGTCTACGCACGACTCACCATCGCCCATGCACGCCAGCTCCGCGCACGCGCCGGATTCGTCGCAAACGAGGTCATCGCAACACGGTTCCAGCTCCGAGCAGGCGTTGCCGATCTCGCCGCAGACGTTGCTGTCAGGGCCGCAGACCCCGCCTTCGCCGCAGACCAGCCCGGGGCAGCATTCGTCACCGGCGCACTCCTCGCCTTCTGGCGCGCACTCAGGATCCTCAGCAATGCATACGCTGGTGGCCTCATCGCATTGAAAACCGTCGCAGCATGGCGCGGCGCTGCAATCGACACCGACCGGCGCGCAGGCCGCCTCGGCGCAGACCATCAGCGCCGCGTCGCACAACAGCTCGCCGCAACACGAGGCGTCCGCGCACGACTCCCCGATCCCCACGCAAACGCCCTCGGTCGGATCGGTTTCCGTGTCCGAGCTACCGCTCGACTCCTCGTTTGTCGGCGGGTCGTCCCCACCACCACAGCCATTGGCCAGAACGACCGCCACAATCACACCACCCAACTGCCAACCCAACCTAACCATCATGATGCCCCGGTGTACAAGGCACGTGCTCGAGAAAAAAGGCAGCAATTCCGTGTGGTCTCGCGGCCGCGCTATGACAGCCGCGTCCTTCGCTCGGCAGGCCTACGACAGCCGGATCCGTCGCGCGGCTGTGATGCCAACGGCCGCGCCCGTGCATCGCACGGTCATGCGCAACGCGTTCGCGGCGGCAGCGGCCAGCTCACGGCGCGAGGCGCTGCAACGTCGCTCGCCCCTCATGGTCGGCGTCGCAGCCCGGCACCACGGCGAACAGCGACCCGTCCACGCCGTGGACAACCTCAAATACACCGCCGGAGCAGTACACATCGAGTATTCCGTGTTGAATTTCTTCGATGGCGAGGAGCGTCCCGGCCGCGTCATAGCGCCGGAACAATAGGCTCTCCTCTTCAGGTTTATACCGCCATGTGAAGACGCCAAAGCCGTCTCGGGTCGCCACCACGCGCAGCGCCATCGTAAACTCATCGGCATCCTCGTATTGCGTGACGGCGGCGTGGAAGGTGGCATCGACCACGGTTATCGCGAGCGCGGGGCGATCGTCGGCCATGGCGACCGCGACCCAGTGGTCGCCTATGCGCACGGGCGCGTCCGCGAGGACGTATGGGACCCGCGGCATCCGTGCACGTGCAACATCGAGGTTCGCATCCAGCTCGAGGCCGCGCCGGGCCCGCATCCGCCACACCCACGGGTGCAACGCCGGCCCCTCCATGAAACGGTACCACGACGACTGGTTCTCCATGTCCCACGTCTGGTCTGTGAGCCGCGCCCCAGCGCTCGAGTAACGGCGAAACAGCAGGTAGTGGGGCAAGATCGGCGGGATATCATCGAGCAGGTACTCGCCAACCACCAGGATTTGGCCATCGGCGATCGCAAGGTCATCAGCGGCCATCCACGCTGCGTCGAGCGCGTCGATCCCTGGCTCGGAGGTCGTCCACATCGCGGTCAACACGTCGGCCGAACGGCGCTGCACGGTGTAACCGTTGTCGCCATCGTCAAAAAGAACCGCAACCATATCGCCCTTGATCACAAACTCCGTCAAGGTGCCGGGCGGCACGTCCGCGATCGACTCGGATCTGACGAATGCACCCTCGGGCGTAAACCGCTGCAGGGTGACGGCATCGCCGACGCCGTGGCCCAGGGCGAGAAGATCGCCCGATGGATCCACGGCGAGTTGGATTCTCGTCCCGTGCAGCTCGACGCCCATACCGCCGGAGTCGTCGCACGCTTCACCGCATCCGTCGCTGCCGACGGAGCCACCGGACCCATCGACGCCGGTCGTGGACGTTGCTCGGCCCCCGGAATCATCCGGGCCCCCGACCGATCCTCCCCCCTCACCGCTTGCGGTCTCGAGGTCCCCCACGAACGTGGGGCCGAGCAGGCAGCCCGGCGACGACATGAGAACGCCAACAAGGGCCGTGTGAACTTCCCGCATGCTCACCATCTGCCCCTGATCAGTCTCCACCTGCGACTGGTGTGATCGAGCCCATGAGTTCAATCTCGAGCCCGCGACGTACGTCGCCGAGATCGCCGGTATCGCCGAAGCGGCGGCGGTGTTCACCGAGGATCCGTCGCGCTTCCTCGCTCGCCCCGCGCGCGAGGGCACCACGGGCGGCGACGAGGAGCCGCACTTCGGCGTCCACCGTTCGTACGCCGGTGGTCGCCGCGTCCGGCTGGGACGTGGGCGTGACCGACGTCGGAGCAGACTCGGGCGTCGACCCCGAGTCGAGCTCCGCACGCGCGTCGGTCCCCAGAGCGCCCGCACGGGCGTATGCGGGCGCTTCGACCTCCGGAGCGGTCTCGCGGACCTCCGCGCGCACGTCGGCCCCCAGATCCGTCTCGCGGACCTCCGTCGGCGCAGTCGCAGGCGCGACCGCACCACCCATCGACACCCGCGCGGCGAACGCGGGCGGTGGTTGGAGCGAGCGCGAAGGTTCGCCCAGCCGCGCCATCGCCACCGTCGTCCCCAGGGTGGCGAGCCCGGCGATCGCCCACGCGACGGCGACCTTGGGCAAGATCCCGACGGCCGGAAGCTCGAGGGACATCAATAGTCCGCTCCACACGCGCGCCCACGATCGCTCCTCGGTGCCAGACGAGATCGCCGAAGAGGCGATCATCGTGGTGAGCGCCACGTCCGTACGTTCGGCGAAATGGGCCACGAAGGATCGGCGCGCCGACTGCAGCCGCGAGTAAGCGGTATTCGGATTGATCCCGAGGGCGTGGCCCAGCTCGACCCGGCCGAGCGACTCGAGCTCACCCAGCACGAAGGCTTCGCGCCTTCCCGCGTCGAGCCCATCGAGAAAGGCGAGCAGCGCCGCCCATGCCTCTCGGCGCGCGAACTCGTCGTCGAGTCCCGGTGTCTCCAACGTGCGCTCCGCCACGGCTTCGAGTCGGCGCGCGCGTCGGTCGCGGGTGCGACGGTATCGCCACGCCACGCGACGAATGATGCCCGCGAGCCACGCGCGTCGACGGCGAGGATCGACGATGGTGTCCCAGCGATGGTGTGCCGTGGTGAAGGCGTCTTGCAGCGCGTCTTCACAGTCGTAGGGATCCACCCCGAGACGCCGCAATACCCGCCAGGCGAAGCGGACCTCGCGGCGGTAGAAGTCGGCGAACTCGCGGCGGACGCGGGCTCGCTCGACCATGGTGAGCGACAGCTCCACGGGTCACGAGCATCATGTCTCCGGTTGTGGACGATTTGATCGACGCGGACGGCCCGAACCGAACTGGGCGGCGAAACCCAGGACCGCGCGGAGTCCGCCTGTGCCGGAGACCACACTCGCGGCAGGGACATTGCGGGCCGCGAATCGGCCACGGGCCACGGCGACCAGCAACTCGACACCGGCGAACAACCGCCATCGGCCGAGAGTCCACTCCAGCCGCGGCGCGGCGAGCAAGGCGACCCATGGCGCCAGGCCTGCGCGACGGTGGGTAAAGCCGTCGCCACGCGCGTGCATGATCCCCACCTCAGCGCCGCCGCACAGGACCGCATGCAGCGACCGCCGGCCGAGCACGCCGCAGGCGACGGGCGCGATGTCCCACGCCGAGATCGAGATCGTCGCGCTCGTGCTGGTGGGTACCCGCGCGCTACGCGGCGCAAGGTAGGCGGTTCGCAGCTCGAACCGCGCGGCTGCAACACCGACGCCGAACACGAGACCCGTGCCGAGATCCACACCCGGCAGTTGCGCCGCGCCGGCGAGGCCGACCAGCGCCACGGACCCCGTCGCCCGATCGCGACGCGGGCGCGGGGGTCGCCTGGCTTCGGGGACAACCCCAACACCCTCCGCCTTCGCCGGGCTTGGCACATCGCCGCGCGCCTCCGAAGGCGGGGGCGGACTGTCGTCGACGTCGTCGAATGCAGGGTTGCGCGCGAGCTGAACCGGATCTGCAGCGGCTGCCAATAGCAACGCCGCCACATCCGTGAGCTTGTGGCAGTCAGCGGCGACATAGCTCCGAGCACCGCCGCCGGCGACCGATACCGTAAGCACGAACGTGCCCTCGGAGGCCGGGAGCACGTCGCCAACCAGCTCGAGCTCAGGCGGTTCGACGCCGAACTCACGCACTCGCGCGAGGATCGCGTCCACGCCCGGACAACCATCGGGTGCGGTCCAGCGCACGACCGGCCCCGTGGCCAGCAGGGCGACGAGCGAGAACGGGCTGACCAAACCGCCGGCGATGGTACCAGCTCCCTCGCGAACTAGTGCGCGGTGTCGGAAGTTCGTGCCGGGTTATGCACGGCTCTGCGACCCGATGGCAGCGT
>CADEGN010000082.1 GCA_902826865.1 uncultured Myxococcales bacterium | reverse complement strand
AGGCCGCACGCGGACGCTGAGCTCGCGTGCGGGTGACCGATTGGGTTGACGCAGCGCCTCGTGACCTCCGCTTGGCGTGTTATGCTCCCGCCACCGATGGGGCCCCTGGCACAAAGCGTCGGGTTTTGGACGATCGTCGCGTATTTCATCGCGGCCATCCCCACGGGTGTTCTCGTCGCCAGGCTCAAGGGTGTCGACCTTCGCTTGCACGGTTCGGGCAACATCGGTGCCACGAACGCGGGGCGTGTGCTCGGGGCCAAGCTCGGCGTCGCGGTGCTGGTGCTCGATATCCTCAAGGCGGCGACCCCTGTGTGGCTCGCCGCGCATCCGCTCGCCCTCGGGGCCGGGTCCGATGCGCAGGTCGGCTTGGCCGCGGTCGCGTTTGCCGCTGTGGTGGGGCATATCTTCCCGGTCTACCTGGGGTTTCGGGGCGGCAAGGGGGTCGCATGCGCCCTGGGCGTATTTCTCGCCCTCGATCCGCCCGTTGCTGTGGCAGCTGTCGTCCTCTACGGACAAACCGTGTGGCTTTCTCGCGTTTCGGCTTTTGGATCCTTGACGGCCGTAACCGCCATCACACTCAGTTTGTGGATCGCCGATCGACCGCTGCCGTTCCAGCTTCTCGCGCTCGCCACGGCGACGATCATCTGGGGGCGGCATGTGAGCAACATCCGCGGAATGCTCGCGGAGGCTCGGGATCGCAAGCGCAGAGGCTCGGGATCGCAAGCGCAAGGGCACGGCGGCTTCTGAGCCGGCATGACCCGTGGTCCGTCGATTGCAGCGTGGCGAAGTCGTAATTTTGGCGAGCTGATCGGACTAGGACCAGGCAGACTCGAAGGCGACGCCATGGACCGAGGGCTCGGGCAACGAACGCGACGAAGTCCGCTGCTGACGCTGTACGTTGGCGGCCTCCCGCCGGACACGGATTCGGACGTACTCCATGCGATGTTCTCGGAATTCGGCGAGCTCCGTTCCGCGAGAGTCGTGATGCGCCCCTCGACCAACATGTGCCGCGGCTTCGGCTACGTGGAGTTCTGCGAAGCCACCGCGGCGATCGTCGCCAAGATGGCGCTCGACGGGCGCGAGTTTGGTGGCGGTCGGCTTCGCGTCGCTTCAGCCACATAGGGCTGCGGGCCCGCTACGCGCTCACGCGGGGCAAGTGCGCTTCCGGAGCGCTCGGCTTGGCGGTGGCTTCGAGTTGGAGTTGCTTCGCTCGCGCCCAGTACTCGCGCGCGGCAGCCAGATCTCCGCGCCGCAGCGCAGCAGATCCGAGCTCCACCAGATCCTGTAGCTCATCCCTGGGGCCCGAGTCCGTCACGGCAGCCACGACCGGTGGTCCGCTGACCCGAGGTGCCTCGGAGGTCTCGCTGTGAGAGTGACCGGCGGCGATCTCGTCGGCGGTGCAGGCAGCGGTCAGGATCGCCTGCTTCCACGGCAGGCCGATCGAGCGGCGGTGGGCCGCAACCTTCCCCCTCCAACGGAAGCGCCCGTGTTCGGTGCGCACCCACTCGACCAACGCTGCCATGCCGCTCAGTCTTCCATGCACCGCGTGCACGACGTCTCCGCCCTCGAGCCACAGGCCCGCCTGGGTGCCATCGCCAAGCACGCGCATGATCCCGGTGCGACCGGCGGCGCAAAATAGCTGCAACATGTCGACGCTCGCGAGCCCCGGCAACTCGCCTGCGAGGGTCTCGAGGCCTGGATCGCGGAGGCCACAAGCCGCGACAGCGACGATGCTGGGCTGGGCAGCGCGAGGTATTACGGCATCGGCCCCGGCGCACGCCAACGCGTCGCGCTGCTCGTCGTCGATCTTGTCGGTCACGACCACTGTGCGTGGCGCCGAGGGAGTGTCGGTCAGCGCGCGCAGCCACTCGAGGAAGCCAGGATCCCCCGCCCACGCTCGGACCACGACGACACCCGGAACTTCATGCACGAGCGCCGTCGGCGGCGGCCGTCGGTGCGTCGAGAGGTGGACCGCCACACCCGGTGCGTTGAACAGGATCCCGCGCGCGATCGCGAGGGCTTCCTCCGGGGGGTGTTCGACGATCCAGATCACCGGGTCAGTCATCGCCGTCGCTCCCCAAGGAACGTGGTTCGCAGTCCGACTGTGAGGGACCCATTCGCGATCAACGCACGATTGACTCGTCCGGAGCGCGCCATCGTCGGTCGACGCCGAATCCTCCGCCTGCTATCGTGCCGCGCAATGGTCGATCTCGTTGGCACCCAGGCCCAGCACCACGCGTCGTCCACCCCGGTCACGGCCGAGAACGCTCTGCGCATCGATCGCGCGACGCTCGGCAACGACGCGCCGCTTGCTCTGTTTCGCCTGGTTCGGCTGGTGGCGCTCGAGGAGATCCTCGGCCGAGGTGCACCGGCGACTGCGTACATCGCCGGCAGGCGCTTGGGGCACGCGCTCGGATTGCCGAACCTCGAGGCGTTCTTGCAGCTGTGCAAGGATCTCAAGATCGGGCGCATCGAAGTGCCCAAGATGGATTCCGACGGCCTATACGTCGACGTCTTCGAATGCGTCACTTGCTCGGGACTGCAGCCGGTCGGGCGAAAACTCTGCTCGTTCGAAGGGGGGCTGATCGCGGGCGTCGTAGAAAGCACGCTCGGCCGCAAGGCGAAGGCCTCAGAGATCACCTGCATTGGCGGCCTGGGCCACCGAAGCTGCGGGTTCTCGGTGGTCCTGGGTGCCAAGGCCAACTCCCACTCGGAACAGTGACCGACTTCCGTCCTCGTGGCCACTGTCGAAGGAAGCCAGTGAGTGCGCTGCGTCGCGTCAGCGCGTTCGTCGAAACGCGGAACGGGCCCGCGAATCCCCGCGCGTTTCTCGAACAAGCCGAGCGTGTCGACGACTCGCAGCGTGCGTTCGCGAACGCAACCGCGGGACCGTTCCAATGCCGAGGCCAACGCACGCGCGCGCCGCGCAAAGGACGCGTGAAGGGCATGTTTCTTCGCAGCATCCTATTGTGATGGGGGCAGCGTCGGAGCATTGATTTTGGTGCGCGCCCGCTGCCAGAAACGCTGATTCACGGTCGCGCGAACGTCGTAACCGCGGGAGCGCGGTACGTCGCCTAGCTGGCTGTGCGATACCCCGCGGCGTGAGATCGCCGTCAACCTCCCCCGAGGGAAGGCGCGCCGAAAGAATCGTCCGCCGTGTTTCTTGGGTTGCCACCGCCACACCGTAGGAGGCGAGGGCGGTGTTATTGCGTCGCAGGGCGCCACCACAGGCTGCTAGGCACCTGTTCAGCCGGCGACGAACGGGCCTCGGCGAGTCGATCATCACAAGACGCCCGAGGACACCCGAACACGCGTGGCCTCTCGCCCCTGCGCGTTGACGCAGCATGACCTCGTGTGTTTCGATGCGCGTGTGCCCTCACGCTGTAATCCGCTCGCACGCGCAGCGGGGGGCCGCTCGGCCAGCAGACGCGCGGGCAGAGTGGGCGTCGCCAGTGTGGGCGCCGCAACGCGTATGGGCATCCGCTGCGGCAGCGCCCTCGGTGCCCGATCGATGCTTCGCAGCGCGGGATCCGGGGTGTTCTGCAAGGCTCGGTTTGCGAGCGGTTGAACGCCAAGACGACAGAAGCTAGGAGAACGCCCCATGGCGAACACAATCCCCGTCAAGCCTGCGGAAGTCCCGACTCACCTGCGACGCACGGAACAGATCCAGGCGATCCTCCGCAACCTGCGGACCTCCTCCTCCGAAGTCATCGGCGCGACGCTCGTCGACTCGGAGGGTTTGCCCGCAGCTTCGTTGTTGCCCGGCGAGGTCGACGAGGAGGTCGTGGCTGGCATGGCGGCTGCGCTCCTCGGTGTCGGGGAGCGCATCTCCACCGAACTCATGTCGGCCGACATCGTCCAGACATACGTGCGGACGACGAAGGGCTTCATCATCCTCAACCGTGTCGCTGACGATGCCGTTCTTGTCGTGCTAACCACGGAAAAGGCGAAACTCGGGCTTGTCTTCCTCGACATCCGGCGCAGGGTTCCCGAGCTGGAGAGGTTCCTGTAGTCGGCGAGGGGGCCATGCGTATTGCTGCGTTGCTGCTGGGTGCACTCGGAATCGCCGACCTTGTCGTGCTCGACGTCGTGATCGCGCCGCAATGGCTCGCGGCTCGTACTGTTCCTGCGACGACGGACGCTCTGTCCGTACGGATGGCCGGAGTCGGACCCGTGTCCAACGCGGGCTTGCTTCCCGCACCGGCGGCCTCGGCACCGTCGTCGCCGCCGCGCGCGGCTGAATCCACCACCGTTGCCCAAACGGGAGCCGGCGCGCCGTCGGCCAACGTCGAGGCGAGCCGCGTCGCCGTGGCGCCGAAGCGCGACGAGGAAGCGGCGATCCCTGCGACGTCGCCCGAGGGGGTGATTGCGACCCGCGCGGCGGGCAAGCTGCGCTGGCGGCAGGTGGCGACCGTTCGCTTTCCGGTCATCGGGGCGAGCGAGGTCGAGGCCGACTCCGAAGTTGGAAAGGCCGCCGCATCGATCGGGGCGTCTAATCGCGTCCGGGTGCGCGGCCACACCGACGCGATGGGCCAACGAGCGTTCAATCGGGCGCTCGGTCAGCGACGGGCCGAGGGCATCGCCGCGCAGCTCGAGCGCGTCGGCGTCGATCGGACCCGCATCGTGATCGAGACAGCGGGGGAACTCGAGCCGCTGGCTCGGGGGAGCGGCCGCGCGGCCCGTGCGGCCAACCGGCGCGTGGAGATCTTCATCGAGGAGAGCTGAGCGGGAGGACGTTGATGAGCGCCATCGAACTTTTTTGGATCGCATCAGTGTTGGGCGCTGCGCTGTTCTTTGGGTCCGGGTTTCTCAGCGGACGGTTGCGCGGGCCAGCCACTGACACCGCGTTCGAGGAGGCCGACAGTTCTGCTGCCGCGAACGACTCCGTGGCGATCCGCCGGCAGCTCGCAGAGGCGGCCGCACAGCTTGAACAGGCCGTGGCTCGCGGTGCACAGCTCGAGCGCGCCCTCGCGGATGCCCAGGCCGCGCGCCCGAGTCGCGGGGCCACGGTGCCCGCACCACCCACGCCGGCCGCCGGCACGGCGCAACTGTCGAGCGATTTCGCGGTGGCCGCAGCGAAGGTGACGGAACTCGAGCGTTCGCTCCAGGTCGAACGTGACGCACAACTGGCGTTGCAGCGCCGTGTCGACGAGGCTGAGCGGGCCCAAGCGTCGCTTGTGGATCGCAAGCAACTGGACGAGGCCGAAACCCGCGCGCGCGCGGCGGAGACGCGTAGTGCCGCGGCGGAGTCCCGGCTCAAGGAGCTCACGAAAGTTGCGACCGAGCTTACGGACCTGCGTCGCCGACACAACGAGCTGTTGGCCCGGGTCGGGGGCTCGGATGCGACCGGCGAGCTGAAGCGCAGCGAACGATCTGGCGAGAACACCGTCATCGCGACACCGGCGCCCCGGTTGGCGCTCGACGGCCGGGAGGAGACCGTCGAATCCCTGCTGTCGAAGCAGCTCAGTCGTTTTGCCCGCGATCAAGCGAGCGAAGCGACAGTGCTCTCGGATGATCAAGGACTCGTGCTCGGAGGCACGGGGCGCGAGGTGACCCAAGAGCACCTCGCAGTGCTTGCCTCACTCGCGCGAGCCGTCGTAGATCGCGCCCAAGAATTCGTTGGGATCAACGACGTCGCCACCCTCGAGCTCGCAAGCAAGACTGGCAAGGGCGTTCGCTTCCGCTTCTTCGACTTCGGCGGTGATGTGATTTCACTCGGGTGCCTCGGCCGACACGAATTCCGCGGAAACCCGGCCGAAGAGAGCGTCATTGCAGCGTTCCCGCGGGCCCTCATGGGCGCGTAGCGCCGCGCGGAGCCGGCGTCGAGCGGCCGTCTATACTGTCTGACGTGTCCGCGCCGCTGCCCGTGACGGTCGTGACCGGCTTTCTCGGTGCGGGCAAGACGACACTCGTCAATCATTGGCTCTCGGGATCTGTGCGCGGCACCGTGGCGGTGATCGTCAACGAGCTAGGCGAGCTCGGAATCGATGGGGAGCTGCTCGCTGCGCGGGCGCAGGCCATCATCGAGATCACTGGCGGTTGTATCTGCTGCGCAAGTCATGCCGAGCTGGTGCGCGCCCTCGACGAGCTGGCTGGCTCGCCCGCACCGCCAAAGCGCGTGCTGATCGAGACCTCCGGTGCCGCGTCGCCGGCGAGAGTTCTGCAGACCATCGCGCGAGGCGGCCGGGATCGAGCATTCGCCCTCGACGGTGTGATCACCGTCGTCGATTCTACCCGCGTCGACGCCGTCGTTCGGCATGATCTCGCGATCGAGCAGATCGGCTACGCCGATATCGTCGTGCTCTCGCGCGTCGATGCCAGCGAGCCCGGCGTCGTTGCCCACGCAGCGGATGTGATCGCGTCGCACAACGGCGCGGCCACCTGGGTGGAGAGCCGGCGTGGTTTCGTCTCGATCGCCCCATCGCTCGATGAGATACTCGCGCTCCGGCATGGCGACTTCATAGGGCCGAGGAACGTGCCGCAAAAGCCGGCTACCCACGCGTACGAGTCGGTGTCGCTGTCGATCGATGGTGAGCTGGATGGCGATCGTTTTGCGGAGTTCGTCGAATCCGTGCTTGCGCCGTACGCCGGGCGGTTGTTTCGCACCAAGGGGATCCTCGCGGTTGCGGGCCTGGACGAACGGATGATCGTTCAGGGCGTCGCAGACTCGGTGGAGATCACCTTTGGCGAGCCCTGGGGCGCCGCGCTGCGCCGAAGTCGACTCGTCGTCGTCGGCTACGCGCTCGATCGGGCCGAGCTCACCGCCGGGTTCTTGGGCTGCAAGGTGGGGTGACGCGCAGACCCGACGACCACGGTTTCGCGCCCGCGTTCTACCACGGGCTGCTAGTGATCCACCCGTGCCGACAATGTCCCGATCGCGGCTCCGCTCGGGAATCCGCACGCGTAGCAATGCCCGCTGTAGCTCGCGCCGCCCTCGCCATCACCGATCGTCGTCACGAGCGAGCTTCCTGGCGTGGCGCCGACGTTGCGCGTGATCGTAGCGAAGCCGTCGTTGCCTGCGTCGAGATCGAGGAACTTGTATTCGCTCCCGCTGTCCCATTTCCACCACGACAGCACGGTGATCCTCGTTTCGCCTTGGCGCATACGCCGATAGACCTTGAGCGACTCCCAGTTCGCCGCCGCGTGGGCCCATGACAGCTGTTTGGTGATGCAGCTCTGCGGGGCGGGTTGGTCGATGTTCAGCCCCGCGAAACCGCTCTGAACCATGCATACGCGGGCGAAGTATGTCTTGTCATTCCCGGCTTTCAGCTCGGCCGGCGGAGTGATGACGAGCAGCTTCTGGAGATCGACCTTCACCGCGCGACGCGGCTTGCGGCCGGGTTTGGCGGGCACGTCAAAGCGCAGCGAATAACGTCCGGCGCCCACCTGACCGCCCAGCGACAGTTTGTAAACAAGTAGCGGCATGGAGGGCGCAGTCGCGGCCTTGGAAGTCGCAGCGGACACCGATTTAGGCCGCCCACCCTCGCGTGTGGGGTCGACGTCCCACAGTCGATCCCAGTCGGTGGTGCGGATCGGTCGAATGCCGAGATGCGGTCGTCCCGGGTCCGCACCGAGCATGACACCCCCGAGCTCGATCATCCCGTGCAGGACGTCGATCGGATCGTCATTGTCGTCGCGCAGGAGCGTCGCCGCTGCAATCGCCTGCTCGAGCAGTACATCGAGCTCGGCGATCCGCTGCGCCGAGTTGCCGTCGTCGTCCTCGATCACCGCGCCGAGCAGCAGGGCAGGCCCACGATCGCCGTGAAACACGGTCGCGGCACCCGCGTCGCTACCTGGCCGCCCCGCTGACAAAGCTGTCGGCGCCGCGACCTTGTGCACGGACTTCGTGTAACCGGTCGCGGTTGGACGGACAAGCGCGACCCAGACGGCGACCTCGTCTTTGCCGTCAGCGTCGTCGTAGGCACTGGCCCTCACGCCGCGGTAGACCAGGTCGAATCCACCGGAGGTGCCATCGCCCGTCATCTCCGGGATCTCGTCGCCTTCAGGCGTTTCGAACAGCGGAGCAATCTTCGCCACGCGCACGCTCGCGAGTTTCGCTTTTAGCTCCGACTTGCTGAGCTGTGCGAGGGACTTCGTCACGGCGACCGGGGTGGCCCCAGGCGAGTGCGCCCTGGGCTTGGCCCCGGCGGCCTCGGCGAGGGCGGGCGCCATCAGGGCCATCAAGAAGGCGGTGGATGCGAGAAACGACCGGTGCGGTGCCATCACGGACGATCGAGCCGCCGTGCCCGGCTTTGTGACGCGGGCGACGACGGTCAGCCCTGCCCGAATACTCGGACCGAACGCGAAACGCCTCGAAGCCCACGGCAGGTACGACCTGCGCGAGCTCTGGGGGGCACAAGCGCCCGGCCACTAGCACATGCGGCGCAGGTGCATCTCACGCCGCGAACATCTTCCGAAGCAGGTCCCAACGTGTTCCCGCGCCGACCTTGCGTTTAAGGCTGCTGGCGTAGGACTTCACCGTGCGAGTCGAGATGCTGAGCTCCCGCCCGATCTCTTGATAGCGGTAGCCACGGGCGATGTATTGCAGCACCACCCGCTCGCGCTCCGACAACCCCGAACCCGACGCAACGCGATCGACCACGCCACTGACGCCGACCCGGGGCCCGATGCTCGACACGTCGGCCGCTGCCGGCGCGATAGGCGGGCGTCGCGTCGGTAACCACCGTGCGCGCTGGATGGATGTCTGGGCGCACGTCCGGCGAATGGCATGAACGAGGTCGGCGCGCGCGGCTGGAGCGATGAGCACTTCGTGGGCGCCGCTCTTGAGCGCGGCGCCGAGATCCGGGAAGCGCTCGGGCGGGCCGACCAGCACGTAGTGGCATGGTCGCCGGTGGCTGAGGATTGCGGCGACGAGCTCGGCGCGAACCTCGTCACCGAATTCGTCTAGGATCGCCGCGGCATCGAAGCCGTTGTGGTTGTCTGCGAGG
Source organism: uncultured Myxococcales bacterium (assembly GCA_902826865.1). Lineage (GTDB taxonomy): Bacteria > Myxococcota_A > Polyangia > Nannocystales > Nannocystaceae > Xiheibacterium. Next base: position 19,897 of record CADEGN010000082.1, on the reverse strand, counting down.
CTTGTTCGGGCGATCGCCGGCGTGGGCGCGACCGTCACAAGCGCGCGGGCTTCGGCAAGCGCCGCGGCAGTTGCCATCGTCGTTTCGCAGTCACACCCGATCAGCAACACCTCGGCGCCGTACAGCTCGCCGTCTTCGCTCGCCATGGTTCACCTCGCGCGGCAAGTCGTCGTTCGCGCGCTGACCAAGGTCGGCCCACGATGCCCTGCCGTTGCACGACATCTTGCGCCCGGCTCAGCGGAGCCGCCCCCCTTCCCGCGATGTTGCCGCGTCGCGGTGTTTCGCTAGGGGCTCGGTTGCGGCTCGGTTGACGCTGGTGCGCGTAGGACGGTGTCGCGCTCGAGCAGCCGTACGAGCTCCGCCCGGTCGCCATCGGCCACGCGGGTGAGGCGCTGGTCGAGATCGGCGCGAACGCGGGCGGGGAGTCGTTCGGCGAGGGGAGGGATCTCGAAGGCCGACGCTCCGATCGAGTCGCCTGTGGAGACATGGGTCGCTCGCAGACTGAACACGCTTCCACCGTACCGAAGGGGCATGCGAGCCTGTTCCCACGTGCACACTTCGCCACCACCCACGCGCACGCGCAAACACTCGATGCCGGCGATGCGCTCGCGCTGGCCGGGGGCTTCGTCGCGAGCCTGTTCGAGCTCAAGCCGCCACGCGCGGATCTCCGCGACGATACGCTCGCGTTGCTCGATCGAACGTCGAAGGATCGCGTCCGCCACCGTGCCAAGCGGTGCCGCCTCGACCTGACCGACGTCGTCGCCGGAGGCGCGCCATAACTCGTCGGGCGTGCGGACAACCGAGCCGGTAATGGCGCGGACACCGTCGGGAAGCGTGAGCGAGAGATTCCAGTTTTGCCGCTCGAACCCACCGACGGTCGCGATGCTCTCAAGCGTGCCGTGCAATCCCGCGGGACCGGTGGCCTGGTAGACGATCACGATCGTGGATGCTGGCAGCGGCGCGAGTTCGGCGAGGATGCCGTCTCGGTCGGAGGGCACTGGGATCTCGGTTTGCGCAAGCGCGCCCGGCGAGAGCAGCACCGTTCGGTCGGGGGCGTTGGCGGGCGGCGAGCACGCCGTTGAAGCGATGGCGAGCTGCGAAGCAAGAAACAGGGCGCGGCAGCCTGCACTCCGCGGACGTTCGTGGCCCTGCCCAGCCATGGCTCCTCGTCCTTAGCATCGCCCTTTCGCACCTGGAAGTTCTTGGCGAATCCTCCGGGCGGACATCGCCGAGAGGCCGCGTCAGGTGCAGGGCTGGCCGTCGGATCATGCGCCGCTGCGCTGGATGCGGAGCAGCTTCATCTTCTTGTGCAGGTGCGTGCGCTCGATACCCAACGACTCGGCGGTCTTGGACACGTTCCAGCCAAGCTCGCGTAGCCGCTGAAGGATGAACGCGCGCTCAACCGCCTCGCGGAAGTCACGAAGCGACATCCCGGGTGGCAGCTTGCCGTCTGAGAGATCCACGAGCGAAGGCTCCCCGTCCTCGCTGGTCGCCTCGGTGTTGCCACGGATCTCGGTAGGTACGTCGGATAGCTCGATTCCGTCGTCAGACAGGATCACCATCCGTTCAATGACGTTGCGGAGCTCGCGAACGTTGCCAGGCCAGGCGTATGTCGACAAGGCGGCGAGTGCGTCGGCGGACAGTTGCTTCTCGGTGAGCCCATTCTCGCGACACGCCTCGTCGATGAAATGGCGGGCCAGCACGCCGATGTCGTCGATCCGCTCGCGCAGCGGCGGGACGTTGATTGGGACCACCGCGAGGCGAAAGAAGAGGTCTTCACGGAATTCTCCCGCGTTGACCAGCTCTTGCAGGTTGCGATGGGTCGCCGCAAGTACCCGGACGTCGACATTGACGAGTCGGCTTCCGCCGACGTGCATGAGCTCACCGCTCTGCAGCACCCGCAGCACCTTGGCTTGGGCGCTAATGGACATGTCACCGATCTCATCGAGGAGAATCGTGCCGCCGTCGGCAAGCTCGAACAGACCCTTCTTCTGCTGCACGGCCCCGGTGAACGCGCCTCGCTCGTGGCCGAATAGCTCGCTTTCGATCAACTCACGGGGGATCGCCGCGCAGTTCACCTTCACGAACGACGCGTCGCGGCGCTCGCTCGCCTCGTGGATCGCGCGCGCGACCAGTTCCTTGCCGGTGCCGCTTTCGCCCGTGATGAGCACGCGGGCGCGCGTGGAACCGACCTTGCGCACCTGGGCAAGCAATCCACGCATGATCGCAGAGTCGCCAAGGATCTCGCCGCGAATCCGTGCGCGGAGCGTCTCAAGCTCGCACTCGCGCCCGTAGCGGGCAAGGGCGTTGCGCACGCTCACGATCACGCGATCGCGATCGAGGGGCTTCTCGAAGAAATCGAAGGCGCCGAGACGGGTCGCGCGCACGGCATCCTCGACGCTGGCATGCCCGCTTATCATGATGACGGGCGGCATCGGCCTGCGTGGCGCGTACTCGGCCATCCGCTCGAGCACTTGCATGCCCGACACCCCCGGCATCTTTACGTCCATTACAATCGCTCCGACGGCGGACGAACCCTGTGCGAGAACTCCAAGCGCTTCTTCACCCGTCGCAGCTTCGAGTACCTCCGCGCCTTCGCCCTCGAGCACCATCCGGAGCGTGCGACGAATGTTGCGCTCGTCGTCGACGACCAGGACGCAACCGCGCAGAGCACTTCCGTCGGTCGGCGATTTGCTCTCGTTGTTCATCGTCGACGCCATCATGCCGAGGTCGCCGGGCTCGTGGTAGGGTCAGCGCCCCATGGCCGCTACGCTCTTCCTAAAGAGCACGTGCACGACTTGTCGCGACGTCCGCAGCTTCGTCCGCCGGCTCGGAGCCCGCGTCGTCGAGCGCGACTACGCCAAAGAGCCGCTGACCGAGCCCGAAGTCGCCCGCATCGTCGACATCGCCGGATCGGTCGCGGTTGTCCTCAACGCCCGCCACGCCGTCACGAAGGCCAACGGGTGGCGCGAGAAGCCGCCGAGCAAGGCGATGTTCGTCGCCGCCGCGTTGGTGGAACCCAACCTTCTGCGTCGCCCGATCCTCGTCAGCGGTAAGCAGATCGTCGTCGGCAAGGATGAGTCGGCGGTGCGAGCGCTCTTGCGAGTGTGAGCGGTTGCACCTCGGATCGCCGGGGCGTAGCGATCGCGGGGCTTCACCACAGGCTGCTATCGACGCGCGATCGCCTCGGCGACCGCGTCGATCGCGACCGCGGCCTGGTCGCCGCTCGCCATGTGCTTGAGCGCAACCTCGCCGTTCGCGAGTTCGCTGGCGCCAACAATGGCGCACCACGGTGCGGCCACCCCTGGGGTGTCGGCGTACTGCATTTGCTTGCCGAGTTTGGCCGGCTCGGGGAATACCTCGACGCGAAGGCCCTGCGCGCGTAATCGATGAGCCACGCGGAGCACATCGGAGCGATCGACGTCGAGCCAACACAACATCACCTGCGGACCGACGCCCAGATCGGGGAACATGCCTTGCTCGGTCATGATCACCAAGATCCGCTCGAGCCCTAGCGAGAGGCCAACCGCGGGCACGCGGCGCTTGCCGAATATGCCGACGAGTTCGTCGTAGCGGCCGCCCCCACCGATGCTGCTACCGAGCCCAGCGGCGGCGATCTCGAAGATCGCACCGGTGTAGTAGCCGAGGCCGCGCGCCAGCTTGGGCATGATCCGCACATGCGAGCCTACGGGGGTGGCGCGCAAGAGGCCGAGGATTTCTTCCAAACGATCGACTGCGGCCCGACCGGCGTCGTCGACAAGTCCTTCGCGCAGATCGCTCAGGCGAGTGTCGTTGCTCTCGTCTTCGGGCCGATCGATGAGCGCGAGCAGCCTTTCCCCGGCGCTGCGGTCGACGCCCCGTCCACCGAGCTCGTCGAGCACGGCGTCTTTGCCGATCTTGTCGAGCTTGTCGATGGCCTGCAACGCGGAGCCTTCTCGGCCAGTCTCGATCCCGGCGCTGCGGATCAGCGAGCGCAACAGCTCGCGGTGGTTGAGTGCGAACGTGTAGTCGCGAAATCCCAGGCGATCGAGGACTTCGCAGCCCGCCGCACATACCTCGGCTTCAGCGATCGCCGCCTCGGTCCCGGTGACGTCGACGTCGCACTGGTAGAACTCGCGGAAGCGACCCTTGCCCGGGCGATCGGCGCGCCACACCGGCTGAATCTGATAGCGCTTGAAGTAGCGCGGCAGATCGCCGTACTGGGCGAGCACACGCGCGAGCGGCACCGTGAGATCGTAACGCAGCGCCTGATCGGAGAGCGCGTCGGCATCGAGCCCGCGCTGTGGTGGTGAGGCGAGCACGCGCTGCAGTTCTTCACCGCGGTGGAGGACGCGGTAGATGAGCTTCTCGTCCTCGCCGTATTTTCCGAGTAGTACATCCAAGCTCTCGAGCGCAGGCGTCTCGAGCGGCACGAACCCGTAGCGCTCGTACACCTGACGCACGATACCGACCACGTAGTTGCGCCGCGCCACGTCCGCCGGGAGGAAGTCGCGCATGCCCGAAAGCGGTTTCGTGCTGATCGCCATGGTCGCGCCGGGTTGTATGCCAACTGGCGCGCTCGCGCCAGGGCAAAGGCAAGTCCGGGGCATACGGTGTGAACCACGCGGATTCACCACCGGCAATCCGCTATGCTCCGCGTGAACATGCGCTACGAGGGCCGCGTCTTCCGTCCCCCCTCTGAGGCCGATGCGCTGATCATCCAGGCCACGATCGGTTGCTCGTGGAATCACTGCACGTACTGCGACATGTACAGCGACAAGACGTTCCGCGTCCGCGACCTTGCTGACGTCCAGGCCGATCTCGACGATGCCGTGCGGCAGGTCGGCCCACGAGTGGAGAAGCTGTTCGTCGCCGACGGTGACGCCCTCGTGATGGCGCTTGATCACTGGCTGCCGATCCTGGAGCGTGCCCGGGCCGGATTCCCCCGCCTTGGACGAGTGTCCTGCTACGCGATGGCGCGCAACATCCTCGCGAAGTCGCCCACGGAGCTGAGGCAGCTTCGGGATGCCGGTCTGTCGCGCGTGTACATCGGTCCAGAGTCCGGGGACGACGTGACGCTCAAGTCCATCGCCAAGGGCGACGACGCGGCCGCGCACATTGAGGCGGCCGCCAAGGCGCGCGCCGCAGGCATCGAGATGAGTGTGATCCTCCTGCTTGGCATCGGGGGCGGTCGGGCCCAAGAGCACGCGGTCGCTAGCGCCGAGCTCGTGACCAAAATGGATCCGGAGTTTGTCTCGGCGCTGACGGTGACAGTCGTGCCGGGCACGCCGCTGGCGAAGCTCGCCGAGCGCGGACGCTTTGCCGTGCCTCCGGTGCCCGACCTTCTTCGGGAGCTTCGGACCATCGTCGATCTGGCGCGCCCGCGGGATGCCCTGTTCCGCACCAATCATGCGTCCAACTACCTCCCGCTCGGGGACCGGTTGCCGGCGGATCGCGAGCGCATCGTCGCCGTCATCGATGCCGCGCTCGCTGGTCGGATCCCGCTGCGTCCGGAATGGTCGCGCGGATTGTGAGTCGATCGTGCTCGGTGCCCAGCGTGAGGGCAGTGTATTCCGCGCGTGCGCGACCCGAGCACCCGCTGTACAGTAGCCCCGCCGATGGAGGTCTTCGCCGGGAGCAGCGGGTTCAGCTACGACTTTTGGAAGGGCAGTTTCTATCCGGCCGACATCAAGTCGCAAGACATGCTCGCGTTTTATGCCGCCGCGTTCCCGGCGGTCGAGATCAACAACACGTTTTATCGCATGCCGAATGCCGCCGTGCTTCGCCGCTGGTATGAAGTCGTACCCGCGACCTTCCGCTTCGTGATCAAAGCCTCGCGGCGGATTACCCACGTCTCCCGGCTTGGTGACGTGGGCGACAACCTCAGCTACCTGTACCGTCAGCTTGAGGCGCTTGGCGAGAAGTGCGGCGCGGTTCTGTTCCAGTGTCCGCCGAACTTACGCATGGACATCGAGCGCCTTCGCGGCTTTCTCGCGGCTCTCCCTGGCGATGCGCGCGCCGTCCTTGAGTTCCGCCACACGAGCTGGTTTTGCGACGAAGTGTTCGACGCACTCAAGGCCTATCGCGCGTGCCTATGCATGAGCGACGAGGACAGGCCTGACCCGCCGCTCGTGCCAACTGCGGACTTCGGCTACCTGCGCCTGCGGGCCGCGGAATACGACCACCCGTCATTGTTGGCCTGGCGCGATCAGCTAGCCGCGCATTGGCCGCGTGTCTACGTTTTCTTCAAGCACGAGGAGACCGCGCCCTCGTCGATCCGCCGCATGCTTACGCTCGTCTCGTGAGCCCGCGATCCGCCTCGCGTTGGTGTCCCCGCCGCGCTGCATTTGTGCGCGGCGGTTTCGCCCCCGCGCGCCGCGATTTCCTGAACTGGACCGAGCGCTGGGCGGCCCGTCAGCCGGGCTGACCGCGTCACGGATCGTGGTACACTCGCGGCAGCGACGCGGCCATTCCGCGTCGAGCACCGGTGGCGACGCACTATAAGGCGCATACGTTTCGCGCGGACGACTCCTGGGAGACGATCGATACCTACTGGAGTTCGCCCCTTTCGTATTGGTCGCAAAAGAGCATGCGAATTGAGCCCCCTGTTCCGCTCCGCGTCACGGTGTTCGGACGAGTGCTGGAGGAATCTAGCGCCGGGTGGATCAACTACGGTGGGCTCTGGGCAATGTTCGTTCAGGTCGTGCAAGCCCGCGGACGCGCCGGGCAGCGCGTCCGCGCCGAGATAAGCGACGAGACGGTAAGTGAGGACGAGCTGTGACGCCGCGGTCATAGCCCGTCGACACCTCGCTGGCGGACGTGCACCGATCTGGTGGTGTGCGAGCCGTCACGCTACAGTGGTGCTCGTGCGAGTTCGCGGAAGGGGCGCGGCGTTCGGAAGCCTGCCGTTCGCCATCATCGGTTGCGTAACGACGAGTCCAAATGAGCTTCATTGTGCCCGGCTGGAGGGCGACGCGACCTGCCGAAGCCGGCACGGCGGCCAGATGGACCACTGCGGTGGTTCGTGTGTCGACAGTCGGAACAACGACGGCTGCGTCGCCGAGCCGCCGGCGTGTGCGTTTCCCTGCGGCGGGTATCCGGACCCCGAGGCCTGCTCGAGTTCGATGACGCAAGCGACCGCGGAGAGCGGCGACTCGCCAACGACAGGCAACCAGCCCGCGTGTCTGGCGGCCGCGGACTGTACCGATCTCGCGTCGCCGATCTGCATGGACGGTGCCTGCGTCGCATGCACCGAGGCCGAGATGCCGGACGCGGCCTGCGGCGAGCGCGACGCTGGGCTCCCGGCGTGCGGATCGACGGGCACATGCGTTGAGTGCACAAGCGCGACGGCCACGGCGTGCTCGGGCGAGACACCCGTGTGCGACGACGCTACCAACACCTGTACGAAATGCACTGCGCATGAACAGTGCGGGCCGGAGGCGGCCTGTTCGTTCATCACCGGCAGCTGTATCACCGACTGTGTTGTTCACGTCGATGGCGACGGCGGCCAAGACCACACCACCATCGAAGGTGCGCTTCGCACCACCGATGGTCCGTGCGTGATTATCCTGCACGCGCTCACCGGTGCGAATTCCTATGATGGCGCGGAAATCCCATTCGCGCGGCAAATAGCTCTTTTCGGCGCCGAGGACGGTCCGCGCCCGCGGATCCGCGGCGCCGGGATTCCGGGCATTCTTGTGGCGGGGACGGCGTACCTGCGCAACCTCGAGATTCGCGGTACCGCCAACGACCCGGGGATTCGCGTCAACCCCGGACGCGTCTACCTCGATGCGAGTCGGGTTGTGCTCAACGAGGGGGGAGGCTTGCACATCGAACTCGGCGGCGATGCAATCGTGCGGAACTCGATGCTCGGGGGCGATATCTCGGACGCCGCGGTCGTCGACGTCGACGCGCGCAGCTCCGCGGACATCGTGTACTCCACGCTCCTCGCCGGCGGTGGAACGGCGACCGCGCTGCGTTGCGACCAAGGTGCGACCACGACGGTGCGAAACTCGATCGTCGTCAGTCGCGCGCCGGTCACCACGGTCGACTGCCCAGGCGCTACCCTCAGCTACTCAGCCTTCGAGACCACGCCAGGCGGACAAGGCAACGTCGGTGTCGGCCTCTATGACGAGGCGTGGTTTAGCAGCGTCGCGAACGGCGACTTCCACCTCTCCGCGGGTGGAATCGAGGCGTTCGGTTCCGCTGCCGTCTGGAGGGCGGGCGATCCTCCGATCGACTTCGACGGTGAGATGCGCGTCAACACAGATGGCTCGCCCGAGGCTCCCGGCGCCGATTTGCCCACGCCGTGAGCCAGCGGCCTTTTGCACGGCCGCTGAGTTTGCCAAGATGCCGCCCATGCGCACCGCGCTTGCCCTCGTGTTTTTCTCGCTCGCCTGCGCGCCGCCGAACAAGGCCAAACCGTACCCGGCGACGATGGTGCCGGATCTCGGTGGCGAGAAAGATGCGGCGCCGACCGAGCCGCCGGCCGCACCCGCAGCCAAAGGCACCGTTCGCTATTTCGATCGCGAGATCGACATCGCGCCATACCTCGTTGGCTTCCCGTACGCCCACGTGCGCCCCGATTTCGCCACTGGCAAGCTGTTCTATCTCGAGCGGGGAGACGCCTACACCCTGCGAATGCTCGACGTTTCGCAGCCGCTCGCGACGTGGGATCTGCGGGCGGGCAAGGCGATCAGCGACGTCGACTGGTCGAAGCGCAGCCTGTGGTCGATGCATCATCATGCGCCGAGTGATTCGCTATGGCTTCACGCCGACGCGAAAAATGACGAGCGAATGAACCTCTGGAGGTTGGCGCTCGGTACGGGAGCCCTGGCCCAAGTAACGGACGCCGACTACGTTTACGGATTCGGTTTTTCCCTCGACGAGGCAACGATCGCGTACTTGCCGCGGCGGGGTACCGCGGCGCCATATTCCACCTGCCTGCGCCTGCGCGACGTAGCCACCGGGGTGGAGCGCGAGATCGTGTGTGACTCGCCGAAGTTGTCGTTCACCTGGTCGAACATTCGGTTCACTCCGGATGCTCGGGCCGTGGTGTTTGCAGCGCTGGTGGATGGTGATCGCAACAAGGCTCAGCTTGTCTGGGTCGACCTGAAGGCCGCGCGGCCAAAGGTCAAGGTCATCACTGATCGCAAGGCCAAACGCAGCGAGATCGAAGTCGTCGAGGAGTGGTCCGGCGACGAACTTCTGTTTGTCGCCAATGACGACGGATTCGGGAATATCTACGCCTGGTCGTCGAAGACCGGACGAACGCGCAAGTTGACGGGGTTCACCGACGACATGGCGGGTGCCGAGCTAACGAGCCGCGGCATCGTTGCGGTTCACCGCACCCCAGTGCAGTCGACGATCGTGCTGATCGATCCGTCGTCTGGCAAGGTCGTGGCTGAGAAACGGTTGCCGGGCAGCGCTGCCGTGCGCGAGGGCCATGGTGGACGAGCGTTCGTCGTCCAGGAGGCACCCGACATCGTATTCGAGGGTTACGAGATCGACGTGGAGTCTGGCTTCGAGCCGCGCTTGGTCGCTGCGCTCGACCCCAAGCTCGCGGCGTCCTCGGTCGCTTGCAAAGCCACGCCGGTCGCGATTCCAACTTTCGACGACGACTCGCGCATCAAGAAACGCCGCCAGCTGCACGCGTTCTTGCTGGAACCGCGGGCGGCGCTTGCCGAGCCCAAGCATCAGCTGGCGCTGATCACTGCATTTTACGGCGGGGAGAACGCGTACAGCGAATTGGATCAGGTATTGTGCGCCGCCGGTTTCACCGTGGTGTCGCCGTCGGTGCGTGGCAGCTCCGGATTCGGCCGCGACTTCTCGGCACTCAACGATCGGGATCTTGGTGGTGACGAGATCGTCGATTTGTTTTGGGTGGCGCGTTGGCTCGAGCAGCGTACCGGCCTGGGTCCGCGGCGCATCGGTGTGTACGGCGGAAGCCACGGGGGATACGCCACCATGCGTGCCCTGACGTTTCCAGCCCACACCAATGGGCGCAATGAGTCATACCCGTTCGGTTTTGGCATGGCCCACGCCGGCTTTTCCGACATCAAGTCGTTCTACGACGCCACCAATATCCCCGATTGGGTCGTCCTGGAGAGCGGCGACCCTCGCAAGCCGGCCGACCTCGCGAAAATGAAAGATCGCAGCCCGCTCTCGCATGTCGACCGCTTGCAGTTCCCGCTCTTGCTCACCCACGGAAGTGCTGACTGGCGCGTGCCTGTGGAGGAGAGTCGTCAGTTCGCGCGCAAGGCCACCTCGCTTGGCCGGCCCGTCCAATACGTCGAATTCGAGGGGCAAGGCCACCGCATCGAGGGCCTCGCCCTTCAGGTCAAGCTCTATCAGACGCGTTTCGATTTCCTCATGTCGGTGGCCGGCGCCGCGGCCGAGGGCTGACGTATTGTCGGACGGGGCCTCAGCAAGGGTCGTTTCCACCTGCGGGTGGTCCTCAGTGCGGCGGCCGAGCGGTCGACGAAAGGTCGCTCGAGCTCGTGCGGCGTCTCACCCGATCCCGTGCCTGGCCATGGCCAGGCGTCGCCAACGCCCGATCGGCGCACTGATTGCGGTCGATCCGTGCTGGCGGCGGGCCTCGCCATGGTAGTGTCGGTTGCTGGTTCATGGCTTACGTGCTGGTCGCCCTGCTCGACGACAAGGCGCGCTACCCGTCGGTACCGCCTGAGTTTGCGACCCAGGTGGGTTGGCTGACGTTCGCGCTAGCGCTGTGCATGCTGACCTGGGCCTGGACCCGTGCCGAGTCTGTTCGACGGTCGATCCTTGCGCTCGAAGATCCGCGGACGTTTGCCGTGCTCCGGATCGGCTTCGGGTTGATGACGATCATCAACTTCGCCAACCTCGGGCCGTACTGGCGGATGTTGTGGAGCGACGAGGGCATGTTCGACATGGCCTACGCCCAGGACCGCATGGGCCGCGCGGCCCTACGTGGCTGGACCCCCGACGAGGGCTTCTTCGACATTTGGGCGGTGTTGTCCTTCCTGTGGAACAAACCGTCGTTCTTTTACATGTACGGCTCGCCCGACTTCGTTGTCGGACACATGCTCGTGTTGATCGGCTTCGCCGGGCTTTACACCGCCGGCATCGCCAGCCGGTTCACCGGGTTCATGACCTGGTTGCTTCTCAGCAGCGTGTACAACCGCAACTCGCTGTACTGGGAGGGTACCGATACCGTCTACCGCGCATTTTGGTTCATCTTGCTTTTCGCCAACACCGGCGCGGCGTGGAGCATCGACAACTGGCTTCGCTGTCGCCGGCTGCGCAAGCGCGGACGACTTGAGGATCCGGACAATCCACCTGACCCCTCCGACACGCGCCCGCGCGAGCCCATCTATCGCTTGATCCCCGCCTGGCCGCGATACTTGTTCATGCTGCAACTTGCTGGCTTGTACTGCAGCACCGGTTGCGTCAAGACGGGGGACATCTGGGCGAAGGGTGATGCCCTCTACTACGCCCTCAACATGGACCATTTCTATCGCTTCGAGGGCACAACGCAGGTGCTCTCGGCGATCTTCGCCACGAGTGTATTTCGCCTGATGACGTGGGTGACGCACTGGTGGGAGATGTTGTTCCCGCTGGCAGTCATCGGCGAAGTGCTGCGCTTTGGCGCCCTGCATCGCGACGCGCCGTGGTACCGCACGCAGCATCGGGGCTGGCGGTTGTGGCTTGGACGGGCCGGTCTTCTTGCCGCATACGCCCTGGTCTATCGCGTGGTCGTCGTGGTTCTACCGTTCTGCCTCAAGATGGTCGACGAAGAGCCGCAGGACCCGTCGACCAAGCTCTCCAAGGTGCACGTCGTATTCGGCCTCGTCATACCTGCGCTGGTGCTCGCGTGGTTCGTGCTTGGACGGGTCGGTCCGTTACGACTTCTGCGTCGCACCCTCAGCTTCGGCCCGCTGACGCGGCGATTCCCCCGCCTGCACGTTGGCCCGTGGTCGATCGAACAACAGAGTCTTCGCCGCTGGTTGCTCGGTCGCCGCCTGTGGTTGACGCTTGGGTTCTGTTTTCACGGCTTCCTCATCGGGTTCATGAACATCGGCATGTTCCCGTTCATCATGCTGATGACCTACGCGGCTTGGGTGACGGGCGACGAATACGCGCGCGTGTTCGCCAAGCTTGCGGCGGTGCTGCGTAGCCGCAAACGACTGGCCAAGTTGGTGCCCAGGGGCCTCGATCGCGCGCTCTTGCCCGCGTGTCCAGCCACTGCGATCGTCCCTCGAGGCCGTCGCTTCCCCGACGCGCTGGTGCTGTTGCTGGGCGGGATCGGTGCGTACTTGGTCGTCGCCAAGGTCCACAAAGAGACGTGGGTGGGTGCCGGCGCGAAGTGGTGGCTCGCGGCGATGTTGATCGTCGGTGTCGCCCTGCGGCTGTTACGACCGCGGCCCGCCGACATCGCGGCGGCGCGCGCAGCTGGGCCGGCGCTGGCCTACGGTCCGGCCGGTCGCGTGATTGCGCTCTTCGCCTTTTGTTGGCACACCGCCGCGGTTGGCCTGCACCTGTTCCCGCCGTTCGCCGTGTTCAGCGCTTGGCGCTCGCCGGCGCGGGCGATCTTTGGCTCGTGGATGTCGGGGAGCGGGACCGCCCAGAGCTGGGAGATGTTCGCACCCAACCCACCGAGGTCGAACTCATTCATGAAGACCGTCGTCGTCGAAGCGGATGGCGACCGATGGGATTTGCGCAACAACTCGTTTGAGTACCGCCCGAATCCCTGGATCATCAACGATCGCATGCGCAAGATGCATCGGCGCATGATCGGCAAGGGCAAGTGGTATCTGCGCTACTGGGCGAACTACCAATGTCGCGAGTGGGAGCTGCGCACCGGGGAGCCGCCCGAGAAGATCGACGTCAGCTCGCTCAACACGCGTATTCCATCGCCCGAGGTCGTCAACATCTGGCAACCCGCGAAGCTCAAGGGTCGAAAAGACCCGAGCGGCGCCATCACGGGACGACCGTACAACCCCCGCCGCCTCGCCCTGCGCGAAACCCCGGTGCAGACCTTGGATTGCGGCAAAGACGGGCGGCTACCGCTGTACATGAAACAGCGCTACGGGCTCCCGATCACCGAGGCGGATGAGCGGGAGGCCGAACGCGAGGACGAGCGGATTGCCAAGCAGTACGCCAACCGACGCGCGGCTTGGGACAACCGATCGGACTGGGGGCGCTGGAGCGAGACGCCTGAGGAGCGCCGTGCCCGAGCCGAGCGAACCAAGCGCGACCGCGAGGCCGAGGAGCTCGAAGACCGCATCGAGCAGGCCCAAGACGACGGACAGGGCGGCGATGGGGAAGAGAACGAGTAGCATGGTGGGCGACGTGATCGAAGACGACGAACCCAAGGCGCGCGAGGGCGGCGCGGACGAGCGCGGCTCGTCCAATGAGGGACCCGCTCCTTCGTTCGATCTAGCCGAAGGGCTCCTGCGTCGACCGCGTCCCGACGACGATCGACCCGGCGTGCGGTGGACCTACCGCCCGTGGCTGATGCTGTTGATGAGCCTCGCCATCGCCTACCACGTGACGGTTCTGCTGGTGCACAACCTCCCTGGTAAAGGCCTAGCGAAGGAGGTGCACACGTTTTTCAACGCGAACCTCCAGGCCAACAACTACATGCGTGCCGCCGGCCTAACGCAGAGTTGGGCGATGTTCGCACCCAACCCGCACCGCAGCAACATGTTCATGAAGGTGCTGGTGAAGGATCGCGACGGGGAGATCTGGGATCTGGCGCACGACATCTACGGCCGGCGCACGTACCCGTACCTGTTCTATGACCGCATGGGGAAAATCAACCGCCGGCTCATCGAGGAGAAGGGCTATCGTCGGCACTACGCGGCGTGGGTGTGTCGACAGTGGGAACGCGAGCATGGGGGTGAACCCCCAGATGAGGTGCAGTTCGTCAAGATGTGGACGCAGGTGCCGACGCCAGAGAAGGTGTTCGCGCGGGCGTTCGAGCTCAAGAACCCGTGGCAGCGACTGATGAACATGGGTTACGACCCCATGGCGCTCCACCTCAACCAGCGTGAAGAGGAGACGATTCGTTGCTCGTCGACGTACCAGGCCCAGCTTCCGCCCGAGCTGCGCGAGCGCTACGGGCTGCCGGAACACCCCGAGTCGCGCTACCGCGACGTTTCGGTCCGGACTTGGTGGGACAACCGCAAGGCCAAGGAGAAGCAGGCCGAGCGTGAGGCGGAGCGCGCTGACGACGATGCCAGTACGCCCGAGCAGGTCGGCGAAGTGGAAGGTGGCGAATGATCGCGACGATCTCGGTGCTGCTTGCCGAGGGCGAGATCGACGTCTCTGCCCACTTACCGCAAGCCACCCGGGTCATACTCGCTGCGATCGCGCTGTTGATCGCGTTTTTCGTGGTGCGGCCCGAGATCTGGCGCCGCATGTGGTTCGAACGCATCGATCCACGGCCCGCTGCGCTCACGCGCATCGCTCTCGGATCAGTCGTGCTTTGGACCTTCGTCGATTTGATCCGCGACGCCCAGTTCTTGTTCACCGACCAGGGCATATGGCTGGCCAAGATGGCCCGCAAGAACTACGGCGGCCGTCTCGGCACGCTGTGGGACCCGGAGCACGGCTTCGAGCACTGGTACGACATCTTTATCGCCGCATGGGGCAAGTTCTCGATCCTGCACTTTCGCAGCGATCCAGCGTACGTCTACACCATCTATGGAATCATGCTCGCTTGCCTGGTGGCGATGGTGCTCGGCTATCGCACGCGGCTGATGACGGTCCTGTCGTGGATCCTGGTGGAGCAGGTGTACCGGTACAGCCCGCTCTTTTACACCGGTGGCGACACAGTTGTGCGGGTGATGCTGTTCTGCGGCCTGTTCTGCCGCTGGGGTGAGGCCTATTCGATCGATTCGTGGCGACGGACGCGCAAGGCGATCCTCGCTGGCGCGACGGAGCTACCATCGCTGCGGAGGATCCCCCCATGGCCGCAACACCTGATGATGTTGCAGCTGTGCATCATCTATAGCGCCACGGGGTTGCTCAAGAGCGGTGGCACGTGGATGAACGGCACGGCCCTCTACTATTCGCTCTGCCTCGATCACTTCTACCGGTTCCCCGAGCAGATCTACGTCGCGAGCACGCTGCAGTATCTGTCGATCCTCCCGGTCGTCACGGTGTGGGTGCGCTGGTGGGAGGTGTTTTTCCCGGTGGTTCTGATCGGCGTCGCGGTCAACGCCTACGACCGCGACCGTGCCCAAGGACGATGGGTCAGCGCACCGCCGTGGCGCCGATGGCTCGGCTACGCGCTGTTCGCGGGCGCTTGGGTGTGCGGCAGTTACATCGCGGGGCTCGGTGCGTACTACTGGATTCCAGAGGCGGTGCTGCGCGGTCGAATCGAGCAAGCACAACTGATCCCGCTTGTGACCGCGGCGGTGATCGCCATCGGCGTTCTCGTCGTGGCCCTGCACTTCGTACTACGCAAGCGCTTTCCCCGGGGGTATCACTTCGTCTACCACTGGGTGCTCGGGCGGCGCGTGTGGCTGATCTGGGGTTTCGCGATGCACATAGGCATCGATCTCGGCCTCAACGTCGGCACGTTTGCCGAGGTGATGATGGCGGCGTACTTCGCGTGGCCGCGCGGTGATGAGGTCGAGCGGGTGTGGATCTACCTGTTGTCGCGCGCGGCGGCCCCGGGTCAGCACGGTCGGCCGATTCGCAAGCGCAAATGGCTCCGGTACGCTCTCGCACCGATCGACCGCCTGCGTTGGCGCGCGCCCGGGCGCATCTATACCGTCTACCATCACCCGGGTGAGGCGAGCGTGCGTCAAGCTGCGCTGTTGCGGCTGTGGGATCTCGGTCACCGCCTCGAGTTTGTTGCGGATGGGAGCGTGCCGGCGCGGAAGCTCGTGCTTGAGATCGAAGGTCGGCGCGAGCGACCGGTGGGTGCCGCCGCGGGGCGTGCGCTGATCACGGTGATGCCGGGTCTGTGGTGGCTGATGCCGCTGTACTGGATTCCGGTGGTGGGCACGGCCTGCGGCGCGCTTGCGGTTCTCCTCTTGAAGCAGCGGCCGTGAGCGACGCGGCTGCATTCGACCTGTCGGTTCATCCCGACGTGGTTCTCGACGCTGACGCGCTACGCCGGGCGGCGGCGAGGGCGGCGGGCGTGCGCGAAGCGGACGTGCGAGGCGTCCGCGTGCTCCGTCGCGCGATCGATGCTCGACACGGCAAGGTTCGAATGCACCTGCGCGTGGCGCTTGTCTTGCCCGGCATGACCGAACCGGCGGCGATCGAGCCGGTTGCCTTGCCGAGCCTCGGTGGTGCCCCGCGGGTCGCGATCGTGGGAGCTGGGCCGGCCGGGATGTTCTGTGCCTGGCAGCTGGCGCAGCATGGATTGCGTTCGATCGTGCTTGAGCGTGGCAAACCGGTGCGGGCGCGGCGCCACGATCTCGCCGCGCTCACACGCCGAGGCGTGATCGATCCCGACAGCAACTACTGTTTTGGTGAGGGGGGAGCCGGGACGTTCAGCGACGGCAAACTATATACGCGCGCCGACAAGCGCGGCGCGCCCGAGAGCGTACTGCGTGCGTTTGTCGGCTATGGCGCGCCACCCGAGATCCTCGTGGACGCGCGGCCGCACATCGGGACCAACCGTCTGCCACGGGTGATCGAGTCGATGCGCGAACACCTCGGGTCGGCGGGGATCGAGCTTTCGTTTTCGCGCCGCGTTGTGGACCTTCGCCTCCGCGATGGTCGCGTTTGCGGAGTTGAGGTCGCAGGAGGCGATGTAATCGACGCCGACGCGGTGGTGCTCGCGGTCGGACACTCGGCGCGCGATATCTTCGAATTGATGGCGCGATCGGGCGTGATGATCGCGTTCAAGCCGTTCGCCATTGGCGTGCGGGTGGAGCACGAGCAGGCCTTTGTCGATCGCCTGCAATATGGCGCGCTGGCCGGACACCCGGCGCTTGGTTCGGCGGCGTATCGCGTGGTCGAGCAAGCCTGTGGTCGCGGCGTGTTTTCGTTCTGCATGTGCCCTGGCGGTTTCATCGTCCCGGCCGCGACGTCGCCTCAAGAGCATGTGGTCAACGGCTGGAGCCCGTCGTCACGCCGTGGTCGCTACGCCAACAGCGGGTTTGTGACTGAGATCGACGAGAACGTGCTCGTGAGCTTCGGTTTCAGCCCGACGGACCCGCTTGCGGGGCTCGCGTTGCAGCGCTCTTTGGAGCGGGCGAGCTACGACGCCGGCGGCGGCGCCTTTGTTGCCCCGGCGCAACGGCTCGACGATTTTCTGGCCCGGCGACAATCGACCGAACTCCCCAGCTGCAGCTATCCGCGCGGCCTTGCGCCGGTCGAGCTCGATGGCGTGCTCGGGTCTCTTGGCGAGCCTTTGCGCGTCGCCCTGCGCGCGATCGATCGTCGCATGCCGGGGTTTGCGGGACCGACGGGTGTGGGGGTGGCGCTCGAGAGTCGTACGAGCTCACCGGTGCGGATCGTCCGCGGTGACGACGGTCAGTCGCCTAGCCATCCGCGGTTGTTTCCCTGCGGTGAAGGGGCCGGCTATGCCGGCGGGATCATGAGCGCAGCGCTCGACGGGATCCGCACGGCAGATGCGGTTGCCGCGACGCTGGGCGTGCGGTCTCGCTAGCGACGTCAGAGCGTTACGGACTATCGTGCAAGCGCCAGGCAGCGATCGTTCCTATGATCGCAAGGATCGACATAGCAAGGTAAGCACCACCCTCAAGGTGGGCGAACGCGATCCCTGCGAGCGGCATGGCCACACCGAGCGCGAGCCCGTTGGCGAGGGCGACGTAGAGCGCAGTGGCGCGGTGCATCGATGGGCCGGCCATGTTGTCGCGGATCCAGGCCATCGCCCCCAGGTGCATCGCGGCAAAGGTCGCCGCATGCAACACCTGGACAAGCAGCACCACCCATGTGGAAGTGGCCCAGCAAAGCACCGTCCAGCGGAGGGCGCCGCCCAGCCCGGCGACGACGAGCAGCCCCTTCGGTCCGAGCGCCGAGGATACCCGGGCTCCGAGCGCGAACAACAACACCTCGGCAGCGACACCGACGCCCCATAGCCAACCGATCGTTGATTCATCGATGCCAACCGCAAGCCAGTGCTTGGTGCCGAAGCCGTAGAGCACGGCGTGTGAACCCTGCAGGTACGCAGTCGCGACGAGAAACGTTGGCAGTTGTGGTCGCCGCCACACCGCTGACCACGACGGCGAAGGTTCGCCGACGTCACGCGGGGCCGTCGGGAGTCGAGTCAGCCACAGGATGGTGAGTGCCAACAATACTGACGCAGACTGCAGGATCGTAAGCACGAGCCCGGTGGGCCGGTCCTCGAGCAGTGATCCACCCGCTACCGACGCAACGATGAACGAGATGGATCCCCACAGGCGTACGCGACCGTAGTCGAGTCGTCCATGGGCGGCTGCGCCGACGGCAATCCCGTCGAGCAGCGGGATAATCGGAGCGAACGCCAGGCCGAGTACGAGTGAAAGGGCGAAAAGGGCCGCGAAACCGTCGACGAAGGAGAAGGCCGAAAGCGCTGCCACTGACGCCATCGAAGCGATAGCCAGCACGACGTTGGCGCGACCGGTCCGATCCGCCCACCCGCCGATCCACGGCGTTGCTAGCCGCGCCCAGTTTCCGAGGCCAAGGAGGATGCCTAGCTCCTGCGTTCCGGCCCCACGAGCCGCAAGCCACACCGGCCAGTAGGGCATGTAGACACCCACGATGAGAAACAGCGCGACATAGACGAACGCGAGTCGTGCGGCGAGGCCTCCCGCTCCGCCCGGCGATTGCCCTGGCATGCTCACTGCTTGTTGCGCATGATGTCACTCCGCTGGGCAGATCACCCGCGCGAGGGCGGCGTGCGCTGGCCAAAGGGTCGTTGGACGCGCTTGGAGAGCATTGCCGGCCGAGCTCTGCGCGAGATCGACCGAATTCACGCCAAGCCGAATCGGCCACAATTGGGCCTCGGTTGCTGCGACCGCCGGCGGTCGTTACGCTAGAAGTTGGGACGATGGGGCTATTTCCGCCCCTCATGTATGACTTCGATGGACGAGCGCGAGGTCAGGGTTCTACAGGACATCGAAACCTACGGCTGCCATGTCGTGCACGCAGGCGAGGTCGACGACGAGCCGCCTTTTTCCTACTCGGTCGGGATTGGCAAGATGTCGAGGCAGCCCGAGGTGATTGTCTTAGGGCTCGCGCGAGAACTCGCGTATGCGATCATCAGCGAATACAACGCGCGGGTACGTGCGGGCGAGGTCTTCGCCGCGGGTCGTCGGTACGGCGGTTTCTTCGCCGCCTACGACGTCGCCTTTGAGGTCGTCGATCCCCGAAACTATCGCGAGTATCTCGGCTGGAATCTGTGGCTGTACGAAGGCGACAGCTTCGACGTCCTGCAGATCATCTACCCCTCGGCTGCCGGTGAATGGCCGTGGGACGAGGACGCCCCGGTCGCATTCGCAGACCGGCAACGGCTCATCACCGCGCCGCGGCACTGACGCTGGAAGTGGGCGATTTCGTCGCGGCCGGACGGTGTCGGAGACGGCCGGACACGGCGCGAAAGCGGTGCATACGGCGGATCTCGGCTGGCGAGCTGGCCGCCCGCGAGAAACGACCCGGATTCGGGGAAAATCGAAGTCTCGTGCGCCGGCACACGTAATCGCCGACCGCCTCGCGCGACGAACCAATCGGGATGCCGCGCGTAACGACCGATCCGATGCCGGCATGGGCCCTTCGACGACCCGAGATCGCGGATGTCGATGGGCTCGTGGTCGCGGCGCGCGCCGGAGATCGGCACGCCTGGGCGCGCCTCTACCAGATCTCGTTCGAGCCGCTCTGCCGCGCTGTCCGCTCCCACGCCGGCGAAAGCCCCGCCGGTGACGATCTCGTACCAGAGGCGTCCGCCGGGGCGCAGGTGTCGCCCGACGCGCTT
>CADEGN010000081.1 GCA_902826865.1 uncultured Myxococcales bacterium | reverse complement strand
CTTCGCCTTAAACCTCGCGCACTTAGCCGCCCCGGGTTATGAGACAGCTTCTAGTTCGCGGCGTATTGCGCCTGCACGTCGTTGCGATCGTTGATCACCGTGTAGCTGCCGTCGCTCTCGATGCGCGCGCGGATCGACCAGCCCAAATCGCCACCGGCGTCGGGATTCGCGATGCGGTCATCCATCGCGTTGTGGGCGTCATCGTTGTTCTCGGCACGATGGACCTGCCACAGATCAGGTGCCGTCGGGGTTGAGAACAAACGGTCGAACGTCGCGCTCGCACCGCCCTTGGTCGCGCCGTTGTTCATCACGATGACCGTTGGCGCGATACCATGGACCAACGGCGTTGCGCCGGAGTTGCCCTGGCCATGATGCGAGGTTTGGTACAAGTCGATCGGACCGAGCAGGTTGACTGGGCACGCAAGCGACATTTCGTAGCTCCACGTCAAGTCGCCGAGATCGAGCAGCTCGAATGCGCCGAAGCGGACGACCATGCCCACGCTCATGGGGTTTTCATCGGTCGCAACCGGCATCTGCTCGGCGCCGTCGCAGGCGGGATTGGCCGCGCCGCCGCCCGCCAGCGGCTCGCTGATCACCACGCCGTTGGCCGAGACAACTTCGAGCTCGACGCCGCCGATCTCGCGCGACATTCCCGAGCTCACAACCGTGCGCAAGCCGTCGGCGACCGTCAGGTAGTCCTGCCATAGCGCCATTTCATCGGGACCCCATCGGGCCTCGACGCTGTCGCCGTGGTCCCAAAACTCGTCAACCGCGAGCCGTTCGACGAGGTCGGGTACCCCGCCGACGTGATCGAGATGGTAGTGGGTGACGACCAGTAGGTCGATCCGTTCTCGGCCGAGTTCGTCGCGCACCACGGCGTTGATGCGGTCGGCGTCGCGGTCGCCCGGAAAGCCGGCGTCGACCAGCACCAGCGGCCCTTGGGGTGTGACGAGCAGAGTGGCCGCACCACCTTCGGTATCGATCCAAACTATCTCCAACGTTCCTTGGGGACCCCCGCCGGTGGAGGTTGAGCCGGTGTCGAGTCCGCCGCTCTCGGTGGCGCCGTCGGCCGCCGTTGCGCTCGCCGCGGTCGACAGCGTGGTCGACGGATCGGCTGCGGTGAGTCCGCTTGCGCCGGCCGAGGTCGGCGAGACCGTCGCTGTGGTCGTGCTGCCCTGGGTCGATGCATCTTCGTCAGCGCCTGCACACGAGATCAGCGACACGAGTGCTGCAGCGATGGTCCGACGCATATCCCAAGATACCGAGTTTGGCGGCGGCCCGCCTCAGTCGGCCACGAGCCGCGCTCCAAACCGATCGCGCGCGTGCCTCCGAGAACCCGCGGATCTCGAGAATTCGCGCATCCGCGCGTGACGCCGATCCCCGAACCAAATCGACCGGCGACCAAGGTCGGAAGGTTGGCGTTGCTGTGAGGGCCATGTTTGAAGCGTGGCCCGGCCGAGCGGCTCACTTCGACCGCAAGGGTTCGGGAGAGGTCGGGGATCCCGTGCAGGCGTGCGGCTCGTCACCGAGAGGTACGTAAGCGCACGCTCGCGGGCGCGCCAACGAAGTTTAGGTGAAGCGGTATCGGAGCGCGCCGGTGGGTCACCTCGCGGCCGAACGCCGAAGCGCTATGATGAGCCCGCGCGTGCGCTTCACCGATGCCCTCGGACTCGTCGCTGCCATGGTTGGCGCAGCCTGCGGTGACCAGGCAAACCAGTCGAACTGCCATGGCGTCTGCGGCGAGGGCACGCGGTGCGAAGCCGGGCGCTGCATCGCAGTGGCGCCGCCGACCGCAGCGTCGGATCCCGCGGCCGACGAGGGCAAACGCGGGCGCAAGAACAAGGGACGCGCGCGCGCAGGCGAGGCGGACGGCGAGAGCGCCGCCGCCCCAAGTTACCAGCCGGTATCCGATCGCCACATCCCCGCGTACGACGCCAAGGCCACCACCGTGTTGGGCGATGCCGGCAGCGAACGGCTCGCCGACGAAGTCGTCCGCAGGGAATTGCGTGGGCTTGAGCCGGCCTTCAACCGATGCATCGCCGACGCCGTCGCGGGCGGCGTCACCGTCGGCGGCGGCAGGGTCGACTTCGTTTTCGGCCTCACCGCCAGCGGCAAGGTCGATGGTGTCAACGCGAAAGCACCCGCGGCGATCCGCGAGGCCGGGATCGTGCCGTGCCTACGCAAGGTCATCTTCGACCATCGTTTCCCGCGCTACGATGGCCCGCCGATGGGCGTCGACTATTCCTTTGAAGTCGATTGATCGACCCCCGCGAGCGCGTCGTCGATGTCATCTCGCTTGCGCTGAGCAGGGCGCGGGCGCAGGCCTACGCGCCGCAGCTCACACTCGGGCTGTAGTCGCCGTTGCAATACCTCCCGTCGGACGCCCACACCATGCCGTCGTTGTCGCCGTAGGCGAGGTTCGCCGGGTCGAAGGCGAACGGGCAAAGATCGCCCGCATCTCCCACGCCGTCGAAGTCCTGGTCTAACTGCGGCAGCTCGCAACGGGTCGCCCACATGGTGTCCAGACCGAGGTCGACGCCGGTCGGATCGCCCGCGGTCGAGCACCCGGGCGGCAGCATCAGGACGCCAGGAGTCTGCGCGACGACGTCCGGCAGACGTACGCAGATCGGCGGGTCTCCGTCCTCGGAGCATTCAACCCGCACGGGTAGGCCGTCGGGATCGAAGAGCTGAAGCCCTGATTCACGGACGAACAGATCTCCGGCTTCCTCATAGAGTAGGGTCGTGCAGCACCGGCCCGCCGCGGCGAGCGTGAAGAAGGCCATCGGTGCGGGGTCGCGCCGAACCTCGCACGCGACGGCCTCACACGCACGACCGACGAAGTCCGCGTCGGCGTCATCCTCTTGCGCGCCTCCGTCGTCGAGCTGTTTCGGATTCGGCGACGCCGCGCAGGTATCACAGATGTCGCCAACGCCGTCCCCGTCGGCGTCGGTGTGATTGCAGAGCCCGGCTTCGACGACGCACCTGGTACCCGCCCCGCACGCGTCGTCGCTGGTGCACGGAGTCGTTGCGGTCAGCGGCAGGCGGAGGCAACCGTCGACGGCGTTCACGAGGCCGTCTTGGTCAAAGTCGTCCTCCGGGCCGAACCCGACCGGGCCGGCAGCGCCGGCGAGCATGGCCCCGGCACAGGCGTCGCCGATCATGTCGTCGTCGTCGTCGCGCTGGCAGCTCGGGTCGTCGCGGTCGATCGGATCGCCCGGCGCCCACGGGGTCGCGTTCGAGTAATCCTGGCAGTTTGGCACCGCAACGCAGTTGTCGCACGCATCGCCGACGCCGTCGCCGTCAGCGTCGCCGACATCTGGGATGTTGCGGACACGGGCGTTCCAGGTCAGCCCGAGGGCGTCTGCAAGCTCGTTGTAGTGGGCCATCGTCGACGGGCAGCTGTCGCATGCGTTGCCGATGCCATCACGGTCCGAGTCCGCGGTGTTTTGATCGCTAGCAACGGTCGGACACAGGTCGATGACGTCGCCGATGGTGTCGCCGTCGAGGTCGGCCTGCCCGGGGTTGGACACGTCGACGGCGTTGTCACAGGCGAAACGGACGCCATCGCGGTCGATGTCCTCGTCGCAGCGTGACGGCTCGGGTTGTTCCTCGCACGTGGCCGGCTCTCCGCTTTCCGTGCCGTCACCTTCCGCCTCCGATCCGCTGGCGCCCGGACCCGCGGACGACGTCGACGCATCGGACGAACCGCCGCTGGAGCCGCTTCCGAAGCCGTCGGTCGCGAGCTCGCCGAGATTGCGATCCGGCAGCACACATCCTGCGAGCGAAATCAGTACGAGGGAGGACCGTGTCGACCATCTTCGATTCATCGCTCGTCATTCCGGCGGCGTCGTTCGATCCGTCGAGGAACTTCGGCAAGCCTCGCGCACGCGACCGAGGTAGGGCGAGCGCGGGTACGCCGCGGCGAACGTCGTGAGTATCGCGGCATCCGCTTTGCGGCGGCACCGTGCAATCGCAGCGAAGGCGTCGCGTTCGGGCGCGAGCACGCCGTTGGGAAACCGCGCGGCGTGCTCGGCGAACTGGCGCAGCGCGTCGCCGAGGGCACCGCGGTCCAGGTCTGCCCGCGCATGCGCGACGAGGTTGGTCTCGTGAGCGAGCGGATCGTCGACGGCCAACGGCGGTGAATTCGACGCCGTGGCGCTCGCATCCGGACGCGGCACCGCGGGTCGCGTGGCGGTGAGCGACGGGGGGCTCGGCCGCGGTGTCATCGTCGGCTCTGTCATCGTCGCCATCGTCGTGTTCGGCATCGACGCCGGCTCGATCCGTGGCGGCGTCGATGCCGAGGGCTGAGACGAAGCCGCAGCGGTCGCGGTGTGCGTCGGGAGCTCTGCGGGTGCGGGCCAGATTGCGCGCGCACCGAGGTCTACGCCGGCGATCGCCGCCACCGAAAACGCGGCAGCCATCGCGCTCGACTTCATCAGCAAGATCACGGCGGCGGCCCGTGGCGCCCGCGGTTGCGCGGCGCCGAGATCGCTGCGCTGGGCGACCGCACGATCGACGCGCGCGCGGATCCTCGCCGAAGCGCCGGGCGGAGGACCGATCGCTACCTCGTAGCGAGCCCAACACTCATCGTCATCGTGCGGCGTTTGATCAGCCATGGGACGCGCTCCCC
Organism: uncultured Myxococcales bacterium; assembly: GCA_902826865.1. GTDB lineage: Bacteria > Myxococcota_A > Polyangia > Nannocystales > Nannocystaceae > Xiheibacterium. The sequence continues at coordinate 24,453 of CADEGN010000081.1, read as the reverse complement.
GTACGCAGAGCATGTCGCGCCATCGCGCGCGCGAAGCGGGCCCGCGCCGTACGTAGACGCGAGTAGACGGTGTTGAGATTCAAGCCCAGGGACTCTGCGATCTCGGGGGCCGCATAGCCCTCGAGTTGCGCGAGCACGAACACTGCTCGTTGATTGTCGTCGAGCGCATCGAGGAAACGTGCGACGAGCTGCGCGGTCTCCCGCCACTGCAAGACTTCGTCAAGCGGCGCTGGCTCACCGACCAGCCGCAGGGGTGACAACCTGGCGCTGCGCTCGTGGTGCCGCCGCGTGATGTTGCGACAGATGCCGAACAGCCATCCGCGCAGCGGCGCGCGGCCGTCGTACGTGTGCAGGCGATCGTGGACCACGACGAATACATCCTGGGTGGCGTCGTCGATGGACGCGTGGGGGATCCCGAGGGCACGCAGACTGCGCCACACGAACGCAAAGTGCTCGGTGTACACGTCGTCGAAGCCGATGCTCACGGGCGTGGCCGTCGGCTGTGCTTCTGGTGCCGCCAATTCTCCGTTGGGACTTCCAGCGGGTACGGCGGATCCGTCGGGCTTTTTTCCGCCACGGCGGAGATCGCGGCTCGCGGCGATCATGGCAGGCGCACCTGCATCCCGACCAGCCCATGGGCAGCCCACCGCTGCGGCGCCCAGACGCGGCCGTGGCCGGCGATGACGAACCCCGGGCGCACCACATGGCCGCCGCCCTCGAACGTTGCGACGAGCAGCACCCGGCGATGGACTTCGATTGCAAGCTCGGGCCCCGCTGTGGCGCGCACCCAGGGTTGGCCGCCACGGCGAGTCACGGCGAGATCGTTGCCGCTCGCGGTTCCGCGCAAGCTCCCGCCGCTCGCGGCGGCGCAGATGGATAGCTGCAGTCGCCTCGTGGGCAGGGGGATCGCAGGGCACAGGCGCAGCACGACGCCCCAGGCGTCCATGCGGACGCTGGCGTCGTGCCCCTTTACAGCGGCATCTTGCGGCGCGAGATAGAGGGCGCCGAGCTCGGCCCGACCGAAGCGCGCCGCGATGCCGATGGAGCCGTGGACGCCGGTGTCCAACCGAGGCAGCGTGCCGGCGCCGACGATGGCAGCGATGCCGATCGTCGCGCGCGCGCGCGATCGCGGTCGGTCGGCGCGGGGTGGTGGCGGCGGCTGAGCGCCGACCGCCGCGGCTGCACGCGGCCGCACCGACAGCTCGTCGGTGGGCTGAGGCGGCTCGACGGCCAGTTCGGGCGCCGGCAGAGTGATGCGCGCGTACGTCGGCTGCGACTCGGCGGCGACGTGGGTGAGCAGTACGAGGGCATCGGCGACACTTTCACACGACGGACTTGCGAGGGTGCGCGTCGAGGATCCATGGACGCTCTCGATCGCGACCTCGGCGGCAAAGCCCTCACCGCTCGCGGCGACGCGGGCCTGCACGCGCACCCGCTCGATCGGTACCCGTGCCGCGATCCTGGCTTCGACCTCCGCCTGGGTCGGACAACCCTGCGGTGCGTCCCACCGCACTGCACCTGAGAAGGCGCGGGTCGGCGATGTGGGGACGGGCTCTCCCGCTGCGACGGCGTCACCCACGCCGATGGGCTCGCGCGCCGCGACGGGGTCACCCGCGGCGACGGGCTCTCCCGCCGCGACGAGTTCGGCCTGCGCCGCGAGCAACATGGCGGCCAAGGAGTGCATCGGCCCCGTGGGGACCACTGTCAACGCTCGACGCGGGGATGACTTACGGCAAAGGCGGGTTTCGCGAGGCCTTCGCTCACGGGGCCCCCGCCGCCGAAAAACCGGCCCTGGTGCACTACGTCTTCGAGCGCGACGCCGAGATCCTCGAGCGCATCGCCAGTGGCGAGTTCGAGGGCCCGGACCGAATCCCGCCCCCGTTGCCGGCCGCCGAGGGTTTCCCGGACTTCGAGGAGAGCCTGGCGTTCACGGTGTCCGTCTACTGCTCCGAGGAGGCGCCGTACTTCGACCTCGACACGAGGGCGCCAGAGACGATGGAGACGTGGCCGCCAGAGATCTACACCAGCTCCGCGGTCTATCACGACTGGCACCGTGCCCTTCAACCCGTGCCCGACTGCGATCATGGTCGCGTTCCTGGATGACCCGGCCGCACAAGTCGATGACTCGTGTCTGGGCGCGACGCCTCCGCTGGAGTTCGCGGCCGTCGATCTCGAGCGCTAGCCAAACAGGCCGCCGTTCGTGAACGCGAAGTCGTAGGTCGTCGCCGAGGTCCACGATCGCTGGGCTGTGCTAGTGCGCTATCGGTGCGTGATGGGCCGCCGCGGGATCGCCATAGTTCGGTTTGCGGCGCTCGCGCCGTCGCGAGCGTTGGCGTTCGGGGTGGATCTCGGCGTCGCGGGTCGGGCGATGCCGGCCCAGCCCGTCATGCCGTCGCCCAACGCAAGGCGGATCTGGATCGAGAGCAACACCACCGGCGTTACGCTTAGTCGCTGGGACGGCGGAGGGCGCAGCGGCGAGCTCTGCAAAGGCGCATGCGGCGAGCTGGTGGACGATCAGGGCAACCCGGTGTTCGTCGAAGGCGATCGCATCTTGCCGTCGCCGAAGATCCTGCTGCCGCGCGACAAGCGGGAGCTGGTGCTGAGCGTGCGCGGCAGTCTGCCGCTGTTCGTCACCGGCGTGTCGCTCGTCGGGCCGGGCGCGGTCGGCAGCGGGTGCGGCACAACGTTCCTTAGTTGGTACGTGTCCGACCCCTACGCGCTGCACTCGGACCGCGACCTCGGCGTTGCGCTGCTGGGCGCCGGAGTGGCGGCGATTGGAGTCGGGCTTGTGCTCGCAGTCCTCGGTCGCACGCGCGTGCGCGTGCGGGGTGTTCGATGAGCCGGCCCGCGACAACCCCAGACATTCTCACCTGAAGGTCGATCGTCGCGCCGCGCCTGGAACCCGCGACCGTCCCGGCGTGTGGTTACGCTGCGTGTCTCGAACGAACCAACGACTGTCACGGCGGACGCTCGTGCAAGGGGGCCTGGCCACGACGGCGCTCGTCGGCTGTGCCCACGATCGCCGCTCCACCCCCGCTTCCCCGCCGCTGCGACGCACGGTGATCGTCGGCGCCCATGTGCTCGCGCCGGACGGGCGCACGATGCTCCGCGATCACGCCGTCGCGATCGCCGGCGATCGGATCGTCGCCGTGCTGCCGCGCGACGCCCTGCGGCTCGGGCCCGGCGACGAGGTCGTCGCGGGCACCGGCAAGTTCGTGATCCCCGGCCTCGTCGACGCCCACGGCCATCCGCCCGATGCCGAGCCCGACGATGTCATCACGATGGCCGAGTACCTCGCGCTGTGCCTCGCGGCCGGGGTCACCAGCGTTCGCAGCTGCCGCGGCACGCCGGGCCAGCTCGAGCTGCGCGATCGGATCGCCGCTGGCACGGTCGTCGGTCCGCGGCTGTTCGTCGGCGGGATCGTCGATGCCAGCGACCCCGACGACGGCGCGCGTCAGGTCCACGCCCGCGCGCGCGCGGGCTACGACTTCGTCAAGCTGCTCGGCTGCGCGGACGCGTCCACCCACGCCGCGGCGGTCGCTGCGGTGGCCGAGGCCGGTCTGCCGTTCACCGGCCATGTGGGCGGTTTGCCGCTCGCGGACGTGCTCGCGGGGCGCCAGTCGATCGAGCACCTCGACGGATTCCGGGCCGCGCTCGCCGGTGGTGCGCAGCTCGACGAGCTCGCCGCCGCGACGGCGCGTGCTGGCGTGGTGGTGTGTCCGACGGAGACGTTCCTCGTGCGCTGGTGGCAGCTGGCCGAGGCGGTGCGCTGGGAGGACGCTCCCGGGGTCGATCAGGTGCCGCCGGCCCAGCGCGAACGCTGGCGCGCGCCGACGAACGAGCTGCGCATCACCGCCGCGCAGACCGCCGCGGTACGTGCGGCCGCAGACGCCGACCTGCGCATCATCGCAGCGCTCCACGCCTCCGGTGTCCCACTCGTTGCGAGCCCGAGCCACGGCCCCTGGATCGTCCCGGGCTGGTCGATGCTTGAGGAGCTCGCGATCTTCGCCGCCGCCGGGATCGATCGCGCCGACGTGCTCGCCACCGCGACCGCGAACCTCGCGGGATTCCTCGCCGCCGACGCGCCGTGGGGCAAGCTCGCGCCCGGCCAGCGCGCCGACCTCGTGCTACTTGCCGCCGACCCACTGGTGCGGATCGATGCTGTGCACCGCGTGGTCGCAGTGATGGCCGCCGGACGCTGGGCGATCCCGCCGGCTACGGGAGCGCCGTGAACAGATCGCCGAGGTCGGTCGCGTTGGCCGCATCGCAAGTCGCTCGCAGCCCGCCGTCGGCACGCGCACGGGCAGCCCCGGTGGCACACCCCGCGTGCGCTCAGTCGGAGCGGCCGGCTTCGATGGCGTAGGCGAGCTCGCAGTCGATGTTGCCGCCCTGCGAGGAAGCTTGGACTCGGCTGCGCCAAAGGGCGTCGAGCTTCCCCGCGGGTCCGAACTTGCCCTCGACGAGTTCGATTGCGATCCCGCTGGCGCTGCCGGTGGCATCGGTGGTCCCGCCGATTCGGAAAGATCCATCGGCATCGACACCACCGGCCCAGTGCGTGTCGGGGCGGACCCCGCGATCGAAAACCGGCTGCGCCGTGAGTTCGCCGTCGTCCTGTTGGATCACGAGTCCCTCCGCCGCGAGCTCGACGTTGTCGCAGTCGACCCCTTCCGATCCTTCCGCGCAGACGCAGCGGGTGATATCGAAACGGACGATCGTGTAGCGACCCGCGTAGGCGGAGCCTTCGGCGTCGCCCTCGTCGATGTTCTCGACGTCCGCGCGCTCGAGCTCGGGGTGCGCCGCGCCAAACGACTCCTCAGTGCAGCCGAAGGCGGCGAGAGTCGAGCCAACGAGAAGGAAGAAGTGGCGGACGCTCTTCATCGCATCACTCAATGGCCGGCATCGAGGCGATCCGTTTGCCCTTCGCAGTTCTTTTTCGTGATCGCGCTGATGGGGCTGTGCGGCCAAATGTGACGCAACTCGGCCAGCTTGCGTCGTCCACCTTCCAGGTCCCCGCGCGCGCAGTGGGCCGCCGATTCTAGGTCGAGTCGCTCCGCCGCCAGTTCGCCCTCCGGGAACGTCTCTGCGTGGCGCGCCATCAGCTGCAGCACGGCGTCGAACCGCTTCTGTCCGAGGGCCCGCTCCGCCTCGTCGATGAGCAACAGCTCGGCCCGTAGACCGCGTGGGCTGTCGTGGTTTTCGAGCAACGCCGGCGCGCGTGGCGACGAAGATCGCGGGGGCGATGGTGGCCGTTCGCGGGGACGGTCGGTGCCCAGTGACGGCGTGCCCGGCGGACGCTCACCTTCGGCCGCCGGAAGCCCGTCGCGGATCGTATCGGGCGCAGAGGCATTGACGCGCCGCGCATCGCGGGCCCGCGCCGCGCCGCCGGTTTCGGTTGGGTTGTCGACGCGCGGCGCGGCAGCAGCGTGCTCCGCTTCCACGTCGACCGGGTCGCTCGCCTCGATGGGGTTCGCGCGCACTCGGTCGCCAGTCGCGGCGGCGACGGCGACCACGCCCGCGAGCCCCGCTGCCACCGCGACGAGCGTCGCCTTGGCAGCGACGCCGAACGAAGGGCTCGCGGCGGCCGGTGTCGATCCGCCGCCGCCGAGTAGAGTTGTCCCGCCGCCGCTCGCCGGGCCCGGTTCTCCGCCCTCGGGCCCGTCTCCGTCCGGCCCTCCGAGACCGGCCGAAATCGCCGCCCAATGGCGCTCTTTGGCGCCCGCCGGGGGGACACGCGCGGCGCGCTCCGCCGCGATCACATCAGCGAGACGCTTGCTCATCGGCGTCACGGCTCCTCCCCCGCCGGCATGAGACGTTCCAGAGCAGCCTCCGACTGCCGACGAGCGCTACGCAACCGCGTGTACACCGTGTTCAAGTTGATGCGCAAACCCTCGGCGACCTCGGGCGCGGTCATCCCCTCGAGGTCGCACAGGATCCAGACCACGCGACGCTCTTCATCGAGCAGGGCGGCCAGCTTCTGCACGAGGTTCGCCGCATCGCTGCGCGGGTATGGATCGAACACGCCCGCGGTCGAGGCCGCTACCGCGTCGGCCTTGCGCGAGCGCCGGGCCTGGCTGCGGCGAAACGTGTGCGCGACGTGGGCGACGATCGAGTAGAGCCACGTCCGCAACGAGCTCCGCCCCTCGAACTCGCCGATGCGCCGCGCGGCCACGATGAACGTCTCCTGCACGACATCGTCGACGTCGCCCATCGCGACGCCCAGCCGACACGCCGTCCTCCACACGAACCCGTGGTGGGCGTCGAAGAGCTCGCGCAGCCCCGGCGCTGCCCCGCGTGATTGCCGAGCCGCCGTCACGATGCACTCCTGCGTTGCCGGCGGCCGCCCGATTCCATCTCGGGCTTCCCCATGCGCACGCTCACACCCACGAGGGCGCGCACGCCGGCGGGTCCGGATCGATGCACGAGCCCGATCTCGTCCACGCGAAAGCGCGGTCGGGCGAATGCGACGAAGCCATCGACAGCGGCCCAGATCCCCAGGCGCAGCACGGGCCGCACCGTCACAGCCGGGCCCAACGTGACGGCGCCCCAGAAGGTGGTCCCCTTGCCGTCGCTGGCGAGTCCGCGCCCGCGCGCTGTCACCGCCCCAAGTTCAGGGCCGCCAGTGATCGCCACCTGCACTCGAGAAAGTGACTTGATCCAGCCGGCGCGGAGGGCCGCGCTCGCCGCGACGAACCGCGCCTCGCCCCCGCGTGCGACGGCGACCGGCGGCGCGAAGAGGACTGCGCTGACCAGCTCGACGCGCAGCGATCCTGCATCCAGGTTGATCGCGATCACCGGCCCGGCGTCGATCCGCGGCAGCAGTCCGAAACCCACTGCGCCGTGGGCTCGCAGATCGAACGCCAGCGGGCGCCGCGATCGACCACGCTGGGGTCGGCCGGCGGGTGCAGCTCGAACGACAGGCAGCGGCTTGGCTTGGGTTGAGGCGGGCGCTGCGGGGGGGATTGCCGACGCTCGTTCCCGCTCGGCTTCGTCCTCCTGCACCCGCAGCGCGACGAGCGTGGCGGCCGTCTCGGCGAGGAGCTCACAGCTCTCATCGGTCACGTCGCGGTGCCGCGTGCCCTCAGGCGTGATGAACCAAAGTCGCATATCCCAGCGCCCGTCGTCGGTCTTGCGCACGCGGGCGATGACCTCGAGGTTGCTGCGCTGCCCTTTGTCCACCGGACGATCGATCCGTGCCTCGACCTGGGCACGCACGGCTTCGGCCTCCGGGCATCCCGTTGGCGCGTCCCATTCGAACCCGACCGCCGGCCCAGCCGCGAACCACATGCAAGCAACGACCGGCCCGATCACTGCGCAAGGCATTAGCAGGCCATCGATTCGCTTGTCGACCATCGGCGGCGCCTTCGGCCGCCTTTTGCCTAGGCCCGTCGGTGGGCCGATGTCGTTGCGGGGCTGCCGTGCCGTCGTAGGCTCACTTTGCGGCGAGCTCGTTCGCGAGTCGTGCGACCTTGGGATCGGGGTCGTCGCGGAGCGTTTCGAGCTGCGGCAACCCACGCAGTCGGGGTGGGTCCACGCGCGCCAACGCGCGAAGGCTGTGACGCCGGACTTCGGCGTCAGGTGACGACAGCCGCGCGACCAGGGCGTCGGCCGCGGCGGCGACCTGCAAGTTGCCGAGGGCACGGGCTGCCGCGATCTGCACGGTGGTCTCGGTGTCACCGAGTGCCGCGAGGATCTCGCTGGCCAGCTCGGTGCCGTCGCCCGTGCGCGCGCCGAGGGACCGCAGGGCTTCTGCGCGCACGGCCGGCGATGGGTCGCGCAGCCCGATCGCGAGGCCTGCGTTGGCGAACGGCGCTTGGGCACGTTGCAGCGCCCCGCAGATCATCTCGCGTACCCGTGGATCGGGCTCGATCGCGATGAGTTCGGCAAGCGCCGCGCTGAAGTCGCCACCGGTTCGCGGCAGCGCGTCGACGATCGCCGCGCGGACCTCGACGGGCTCTCCCGCCGAGATGAGGCGGTGGAGCAAGACCGGTGCCGCATCGGGATCACGCACGAGCGGCCCGGTCATGCGCGCGAATCCGGCGCGGGTGCTGCGGGCGGGCAATGTCATCACCTCGTCGACCCATGGGCCTCGGAGCCCGCGCAGTCGCACCAGCTCTGCGTCGACCCACGGACGCCAGTCGCGGATCGCCGGAGTTGACGTCACGCGCGTCGGCGCGACGTTGCCGTCGCTCGCGGGCGCACGATCGATCCGGGCCTCGAGCGCGCCACGGGGCTCCTGGGATTCGTCGCTGGCGTTGGCACAGGCGGCGAACGCGAGCGCGGTCAGCATGAGCTTGGGGATCGAGTGGATCATCGTCATCGTTCCTCGTTCGTTCACGGCAGGTGCAGCGCGGTCTCCCACCAGTTGACCGTCGGCGTCTGCGTCATGTTGGTGCCGCAGTGCACCTCGCCCAGGCCGAGGTGATACACATCCCAATCGTCGACGAAGTGGTGGGTGAGCGACGGTGGGAGTAGGTCTTCGAACGACTGGATGAACGGGTCGCTCGCCTGATCGTCGACGTCGGTTCGGAAGAACGGATCGGCCGCGAAAACATGGGTTTCGCCGTCGTCGACCGGCGCAACGATGAGGTTGACCATGCCGGGAACCAGCGCCGCGACGTCGCCGCCACAGCCCGTAATCTCCTCGAACAGGCTCGGCAATAGAATGATGTCGGATGGCTCGAGTCCCCATTCGACGATCGCTTGCTCGCGCAGCGGATCGAGCTCGTCGGCCTGGAGGTCATCGTTGAGATTGCGCAGCGCGACATCGCCGAGGATCTCGCCGACCGTCGCGTGCCCATGATCCTGGGCGAAGCGCGTCAGCTGCAGATCCGGATCGAGGCCTTCGAGCAGCTCCCACGCCGCAGGCACGTCGGAGATCACGTAGCGAAAGCCCTTGGGCGATCCGGGGTCGGGAACGAACGACTCGTACTCGTCGACGTGACCGACGCACAGCCAAAGCGTGTCGCGCTCGATGGGGGCTTGGACGTCCTGGGCCGCGAGCTGCGCGGCGAGGTCATCGTGCAAGCCGGCGTTGTTCATCTTGCCGTAGTAGATGCGGCCGAGGGGGTACTCGACCCCGTCGACGGTGAGCGGCGGGGTGTTCTCGAGGTTGCCGAACGAGTCCCAGGTGGTCACGTCCGCCGGGTTGCCCCACGTGCGTACGTTGAAACCCGGCCGCTCGAGTGCCTCCTCGGCGAACGGATCGAGCCCACGGTCGCGAATGGAATCGATCACCGTGTTGATCCGTTGGCCCTGCGATCCCATGCCCGTCGCGAACTGGATCTCGTCTTGGATCCACACGTCCTCTTGATACTGCTGGCTCGGAACCGCGGTGAATCGATCACCGAGCGCAGCCGCGAACGCGTCGATCATGGCGTTGTTGTTGCCCCACGCAGCATCGACCGCCACGACCCACACGTGCTCCGTAGGCTGCAGGTGATGGTTGAGGACCATCGGCGACGATCGCAGCTCGACGTCGGCCGAGGCGAGCTCGTTCCCGTCGGCGTCGTCGAGCGCCAGGGTGAGGAGCGCGCGCGCGTTGTCGATGCCGAACTCGACTTGAAGCTCGTCGCCGCCTGGCGCGGGCGTGAATTCGTAGTTCGCTACGACCTCGCCATCGCCGGATCCGACCGCGAGCTGGTCCCGCTCGTGCCACACGCGCGCGTGGTCGACGTCGCCCGTGATCGCGAGCCGCACACGATGGCCTTCGGGCAGCGCTGGGATCGGGATGACCGCGTGATCGTCCTCGCCATCGAAGATCACCTGCAGCCAATCTCGCGCACCGTTTTCGTCGTCGTCGTCGTCGTTGATCACGCCGAACACGGGCTCGAACGACCACTCGATCTCCGGCATGTCGGAGGTGTCACCCGCCGACGTGTCGGCGACGCCGGTCGTGGCTTCGACGGCGCTGGTCGTCTCGGACCCGAAGCCGTCGCTCGTCGTGTTCTTGCTGCCTTCGGTCCCGTCCCCGGATCCGCCTGCGTCATCGTCCTTGCACGCCGTCGGAGCGGCGGCGAGGCCGAGCACAACGAGCCATCGCACGGTTCGCGGTCTCATGGCGAGACGATACCTGAGCAAATGGGTCCCGTCGCTCGACTGCTCGTGCAGGACGCCCGCCGCCTTGCTTACGCCGGTGGAGTCGGGACTTCCCGACCTCCGCGGATGCTCTCGTCGCCGCGACGCTCTCCCGGTGTTGCGCGTCGCTCCGGCGGCCACGGCGCATCGGTGCGTCCGCGTCAGCCTCGGACGCTCGAGGTCTGCGACGAACGTTGGGTCGACCCGCCGCGCTTCCGGTTCGACGAGTAGAATGGGCGGCACGGCTTCATACGGCATGTCACCGCCCCCGTTCTTGCAGCACGTCTTGCTTCGACCCGATGTCGAGCTCGACCCGACGTGCTTCCCGACTTCGCTCCCCTTCGTCCGTCAGTTGGATCTGCGGTTCGAGAACAGCACTACGTTCTTCGTCGGTGAGAACGGGTCGGGGAAGTCGACGCTCCTGGAGGCCCTTGCCGAGCTGTGTGAGCTACCTGGCGGGGGTGGAGGTCGAAACGAGCGCGCCGACCTTCGCGCTCCGCATGCCCACAGCGAGCTGGCTCCCTTGCTTCGCGCTGGTTTCAAACGGAGGCCGCGCGACGCCTACTTCTTTCGCGCGGAGTTCCAGGCGCACTTCGCTTCTCTCCTCGAAGAACGCCGCGCGAATCCGGATTTCGGCGGCGACCCCTACGCGAGGTACGGCGGGCGTTCGCTCCACACACGCTCGCACGGCGAGGCCTTCCTCGCCATGTTCGCGTCGTGGATGGCTCCGGGCATCATCCTGATGGACGAGCCCGAGGCCGCCCTTTCGCCGCAGCGCCAGCTCGCGTTGCTCGTCCAAATGGCACGACTGGCACGCGCCGGGAATGTCCAGTTCGTGATTGCGACGCACTCGCCGATCCTCCTGACCTTCCCGGACGCCGTGCTGATCTCGTTCGACGGAGGTGCGATCCGGCCCACACGTCTCCAAGACACGGCGCACTACCAGATCACGAGGGGGATCCTGGAGAATCCCGATCGCTACTGGCAGCATCTGCTTCGTAACGAAGACGAATCGTAAGCGCTCGCCGTGCTTCGTCCCACCGCGGCCATCCGTCCACGCAACGTTCAATCGCCCTCGACGGAACTGACCATCAGCCAGCCCTCCGGGCGCTGTTCTGCCCCTCCGACGTGGCAAGCGATTCTTCCTCAATGGGACGCCGCCGCGCCGGGTTTGTCGCGCGCGGCCCGGCCGCCCGCGGCCGCTCGACTTCTGCGGAGCGTTGGACGGCGCTTGGCCGGGCAGGGCGGTCCTGCGGCCCAGCCCATCGTTGGCCAGCGGGCGCCCCCGTCCGCAGCCCACGGCCTGTCGGCAGAATCGGCACGCTTCCGTCGAGGTGGGCCGCAAACATTGTCGCAAGCCGCGAGTTGGCAACGACCATGCTGAAGCCGTGATCGATCTGCTCGCGGGCAGTCCCCTGCTGCTTCTGTTCGGCGTGGCGGGGCTTGGCTTCCTGCTCGGGAAGGTCCGCGTGGGCGGCTTCTCGCTCGGCGTGTCGGCTGTGCTCTTCGCCGGCATCGCCGTGGGCGCCCTCGATCCGCGGCTGCGCCTCCCGGAGATCGTGCACCTCTTCGGCCTCGTCACCTTCGTCTACGTCGTCGGCCTCGGATCGGCACCCGGGTTCTTCGCCTCACTGCGGCGCCGAGGGCTGCAGGCCACTGCGCTCGCTTTGGGCTGCGTCTCCCTGGCGGCCCTGCTGGTCGGAACGATCGCGTCGGCGCTTGGGCTGCCTGCGGAAACCGCGGCAGGCCTGTTCGCCGGTGCCACCACCAACACTCCCGCCCTCGCATCCGTCGTCGATGCCATCGGCGAAGCCGGCGACCACGCCGGCGCGGTGCTCGGTTACTCGCTCGCATATCCGTTCGGCGTCCTCGGTGTGCTCGCCAGCATCGCCCTCGTACCCCGGGTGTTTCGCGTCGACCTCGGCGCCGAGTCGGTCGGACCCGACGACGCGCCCGGTCTCGGTGTCCGCGTCGAAACCGCAACCGTGCTCGTCGACAACGACATCCCCGAGATGTCGGCCGGGTTTCTACGCGCGCACCTCGGCCTGCGCGTGGTGTTCAGTCGCGTACGCCGCGGCGACCGCCTTGCGATCGTGACGGACGACTTCGTGCTTCACCGGGGCGACGAAGTCGGCCTCGTCGGCGAACGCCCGCACCTGGACCATGCAATCAAACGACTGGGTCGGGTGGCCGACGAGCAACTGGAGCTCGATCGCACCGCGATCGACTTCCGGCGCATGGTCGTCTCGAACGCCGCGCTGGCCGAGCGCCCGATCGCCGAGCTGGCCCTCGGCGATCGGTTTGGGGCCGTCATCACCCGCGTTCGCCGCGGAGATGACGAGTTCGTGGCCGAGCCCTCAACCGTACTGGAGCTCGGCGATGCGGTCCGCGTGGTCGCGCCGCGAGATCGCATCCCCGCCATCGCGCGCCTGCTGGGCGACTCTCAGCGGGCGCTCGCGGAGATCGACGTGATCAGCTTTTCGCTCGGCATTGGGCTCGGACTCCTGCTCGGGCAGCTGGCGATCCCGCTGCCAGGCGATCGCAGCTTCACCCTCGGCTTCGCCGGGGGCCCGCTGGTGGTGGGGCTCGCGCTTGGCCGCATCGGGCGCAGCGGCCCGCTGGTGTGGACGCTGCCCCATGCCGCCGGCATGACCCTGCGTCAGGTGGGGCTTGTGCTGTTCCTCGCCGGGATCGGGACCCGCGCCGGGTGGGCGTTCGCCGAGGCCGTGGAGCGCGGCGGTGTGCTCACGGCGATCGGACTCGGTATGTTCGTCACGCTCGCCGTTACTTGGTTGACGCTCCTTATCGGTCATCGTGTGCTGCGCATCCCCGCGAGCGTCGTCGTCGGCATGGTCGCGGGCGTCCAGACCCAACCGGCCGACCTCGCGTTTGCTTGTGAGCGCACACGCAACGAGGTCCCCGCAATGGGGTATGCCGCGGTCTACCCGGTGGCGACGATCGCGAAGATCGTGCTCGCGCAGCTGTTACTCGGCTGACATGGGGACGAGCGATCTACAGGCTCGGCCCGACCGCAGCGTGGGTTTGCGATCGCCGGCGTCGAGTCCGACCGCGCTAAGCGCTTCTACTGCGGTGGCGGATCGAGCGGGAAGATCCGCGCGGTCCGTCGACCGCCGCGCGTCGCTCGTTGATCGCAGAGCGATCGCGCGCAAGGCCTTCACCTGCAGCTTGATGCGCGGATGGTCGTGCGCGGCCTTCGTCCCCGCGAGCACCTTCTTCGCGCTCCCGCTCGCCGTCGATACGTCCGCGATGGGTGTCGATTTCTTGGCAATCGTCCCGTCATGACAGAAGAGTAATGTGGTGACGCCCGCGTTGGCGGCCGCGTGCGAGCGTTCGAAATCGACCCCGTGGCGAACCGCGAGGCGGCCCCGTATTCTGGCCCCTGAACGCCAGGGGTCATCGATGAAGCACTCGCTTGTGCACGGGCTCAAGAACCCCGCGAAGGTCCAATACTGGGTCGATCAGGCATTCCGCGAGTACTTGTTTGGCGGCTCCTACGCGGAGCACAAGATCTCGTACGAGTGGACGGGCCCTTTGTCAGCGCTGGTGAAGTTCGCCGTCTCCATGCCTATCACCCGGGAACTCGAGGCCCGGGTCGACATCACGCAGACGGAGGTCATCATCTCCTGCGACCTGCCCTGGGAGCTCGTCGTCTTCGAGCCCATCATCAAGAATTTCGTGGTTAGCAGGACGATCGGAAAAGAGATCGACCGCTGGCTAGAGAAGGCACGCTTCTACGCGCAATACGATTGAGGGTCAGGCGCCACGACCCAACGACGGCAGGCCATAGGCGGACGCGCGATCGCGTCCGCCCGAGCGTCGAGACATGAAGCACGCGATCAAACATGGACTCAGAGACCCCGCGGACGTTCGGTTCTGGGTGACCCAGGCCCTCAAGACGTACCTCTCCGGCGGGGCGTATGCCCGGCACAAGCCCTGGTACAAGTGGATCTCAGACACGTCGGCGGTGGTCCGCTTCACAGTCACCGCACCGATCACCCAGCAACTCGAAGCGCGGATCGACATCGCCGCCGCCGAGGTCGAGGTCACGTGCGAGCTGCCCTGGAACCTCGTGCCCTTCGAACCCATCATCCAGCGTTTCATCTTGAGTGAGGCAGTGGGGAAAGAAATCAGCAGCTGGTTGGAGCAGGCCCGCTACTACGCCGTCGATCCCCCTTGAGCGGCCAGACCCGGCGGCCAAGCTCCGACCCGAGAGTGCATGGCCTCCACCCAGCAAGACATCATCGACGTGGCGCGAGACCTGTCGCAACCTGGTAGCGCGCTCTGGATCGTCGATAGTCCGCGATCGCATCGACCTCGGCCGCGGCGGCGTCGGCCGCCGCTTCTTCGCGGAGGTTCACGACGAGTATGGTGCTGTCGCCGAGCGCGAAGCGGGCACGTTCCGCTTCAGCGACCCGCTCGGCGAGCACGGCCTGTTTGCCCACGAGTTCGGCGCGGCGACGAGCCGTGACCATCTCGACGTGCGCAGCGCGAACATCCACTTCGACGCGCTCCTTGGCGAACTGCAACTCCCTCGACAATCGCTTGCGATCGGCCCGCGCCGCCCGCAGCTCGCCTCGCGGGCCGCGAAGCGGGATCGGTACCTCGAGCGCCACACCGACGCCGAATTCCACGGGCAACAAGGCCTCGCGTCCCGTGCCCAGATCCTTGGCCACGTAGCTCTGGGCGTTGAGTGCCGGCAAGAGCTGGTTCTTCGCCAGCCGCGCGTCCAATTCGGCATTGGCGAGGCGAGCTTCCAGCAGTGCGATCTCCGGCCGCCGTCCCAGCGCGCGAGCGATGTCCTCGTCGACACCCACGTCGTCGACGAGCGCCTCGGGCACCTCGAGCCGCGTGGGCCGCCGGGCGTCGCTCGGCACGCTGGGGTGCCCCGCCGGATCGCGCAAGAAGAGCGAGAGGTCGAGGGCGGCCCGACGCGCATCTCGTCGTGCGACGACCAGGGCGGCTTCGCGCGCGACGATGAGCCGTTCGTTGTCGAGCGCCTCGACCTCCGCGGTGTTGCCGTCGCTGATCTGGCGGCGGATGCCAGCGTCGCGTTCATGCGCCAGCTCCAGCAGGCGCGCGCGGATCTCGACGCGCTCTCCCGCGGCGATCCAGTCCCAGTACGAGACCGCGGCGTCGCGCAAGAGCTCGAGCCTGCGCTGTTCAGTCTCAAGCCGCGCAATCGAGCGCCCGCGATCGGCCTTGCGTCGATCCGTTCGCGGCGCGTCGATCCATCCATCTCGCAACAATGGCAGCTCCAGCCCGGCGCGGATCTCCCCGCCGCTCGCGGTCACGAGCCGTCCGTCGTAGACCGGGAAGTCGCCGAGTCCCAGTCGCCAGCCCACGAACGGGGTCATCCCGAATGCCACCGTGCGCGCGCGAACTTCGGTATCCAGCGTCGTCCACTCGTAGTACCCGAACGGCTGCGCGAGCGTGCGCACGCGGACCCGGGGATCGAACGCGCCGCGGCGGGCGAGCGCAACACCATCGGCCCGATCGATGCCGGCGCGGGCCGCCTCCAGACTCGGATGGTGGCGCTGCACGGAGACGAAGACCTCCTCGAGGGCGACGGCATCGGCCACCGGCGGAGGCTCTGGCGACGGATCGGTCACAGCGGGTGACGAATCCAACAGAGCGAGCATGAACACCGTTGCGGCCCAGCTCATCTCGATCACGTCTCCTCTTCGGGGCGCTTCGACGCGGTGGCCCCGGGCTTGCCGGCGCCCTTGGACGCGGCCGCGCCGACAGGCACCTCGCGCATCGCCGGCGGGAATCCGTTCCACTGCCGCCACACCTCGAAGCCCAGTCGCACGCTGTCGAGCAGGATCCAGCCGTTCGCCCGCACGCCTTGGCGCAGAAACGCCCCGTCGGGCCACGCCTGCGCTCCATCCTTCGGCGGTACGACGACAACACGGAAACGTCCGTTGCCGTCGTCGGCCATGTCGACGAGCGCCACCTCGCCCTCGAACGTCCCGACGGCGACCGACGGCCAGCCGACGAACTGCACGGCCGGCCAGCCCTCGAATTGCAAGCGCACGCTCCGACCAGGTGTGACGAGCGGGACGTCGTTGCCATCGACCCACATCTCGACCGCGCGCGACTCGGTCGTCGGAACCAGCACCGCGATCGGATCTCCGGCGCCCACGAACTCACCGCCCTGCTTCGCGAGCAGACGCAAGATGGTGCCGGCACGGGGCGCTGTTACGCGCATCGTGTGCTGGCGCGCGACGTCGACTTCGCGCTGGGCGACATCGCCTTCGTACTTCGCGACGTCCGCTCTTGCACCCTGCAGCGCCGCCTTGGCCTTCTCGATGTCGGCACTCGTGTCGGCTTCCACGCGCTTGCGTTCAGCCCGCAACGCTTTGATCTCGGCCTCGGCCGCGCGCAGCGTCGCCCGGGCCCGCTCGAGATCCGCGTCCGCGGTCTCGTCCGCGAGTTCGGCGAGCTCGCGGTTGCGCGTCGACGTCAGCCCCTCTTCTGCGAGCGAGCGTTGCCGCACGAGGTTCAGGTTGGTCGCGCGCTTGGCCGCCGCCGCCGCTTCCCGACCCTGCTCGGCTGCCGTGCGGCGGTCGAGGGCCATCTCGATGCGCTCTGCGGCGGCGGCGAGCGCTGCGGATTGCGCCGCTTCCAGCGCATCGATCTGTTGCTCGTACACCTCCACGGCTCCGCGCGCCATCTCGAACCGAGTGGACGCGGCGTCTCGCGTTCGCGCGAGTCGATCTGCGAGCTCGGGATCGTTGTCGGAGATCACCGCGACGAGGTCACCCGCCTCGACGTGCTGGCCCTCGACCGCGGCCCACTCGATGATTCGCCCGGCAATCGGAGCCTCGAGGGTCTGCTGGCGCTCGAGCGGTGCGTACGCGATCACGCGCCCGGTGCCCCGCACGGACTGCTGCCAAGGTACGAAGCAAAGCGCCGCCACGACGGCCACGAACCCCACTAGCAGCATGCGCGCTGCGTTGCGCAGTGCACGATGCGGCGGACACATCCACAGTGCCGGATCTCCGGAGTGCAACTCGAGCGCGTTCATGACGCGGCCTCCACGACGGTTTTGTCCCGCAGCGCGAAACGCTGCGATGCGGCGGCTGCCACGTCCGCCTCCTCGGTCGTGACTACGGCGGTCCACGGCGCATCGGCGGCGAACACCCGCCGGAGCAAGCGGGTTCGCAGAGCCGGCGTCATCCCGACTCGATCCAGCGCGCCGTCGAGCAGCAATAGCCGCGGACGCGCGAGCAGGGCGCGGGCGAGCGCGACCCGCCGCGCCTCGGAGGCCGACAGCGGCGCGCCCGAGGGCAAGAGCTCGGTGTCGAGCCCCGACGGCAGCTCGCCCACGGTTTCATCGAGCCCGACGAGATCGAGCGTGGCCTGGACCTCGGCGAGCTCGACATCGCCGGCGAACAGCCGGAGGTTGTCGAGCAGGCTCGCCTGCAGGAGGTCGGGGTCTCGCACCAGCACGACCTGCTCGCGCAGCGTGGCCAGGTCCAGTTGGCGCAGATCGAGACCGTTCACGAGCACGCGTCCGCGGGTCGGTCGGCGCAGACCGAACAGGAGGTCGAGGAGTGTGCTCTTGCCGCTGCCGCCGGGCCCCACGATCGCGAGGTGCTTGCCCGGGCGCACGCCGAGATCCAAACCGTCGAGGACCGGGGCTCGCCCGGGATACGCGAACGCTAGCGCTTGCACCTCGACGCTCGCCGGACCGGTCTCGATCGGGCGTTCCTTGCCGCTGTGCTCGCCGGGAAGATCCACGAGCTTGCCGAGCTTGATCGCCGATGTGGTAACGTCGTAGACCGCTTCGAGCTGCTTGCCGAGCTTGAAGAACGAAGCACTGAGCGCGCCGACGATGATCTCCGCTGCCACGAGCTGTCCCAGCGTGAGCTGCTCACGAAGCACGAGGATGCCCCCGACGCCAAGCAGTGCCGTGCTGCCCAGGGTGGCGACGACTGCCGCCCCGATGTGATGCGCGAGCAGCCTGCGAAAGTGCGCCTGCCGATGGCCGAGCCAGTGACGCGCGGCATCGTCAGTCCGCTCCACCGCGAGTCGCCGACCGCGAGTCGACCGGAAGGCCGTGGGGATGCGGGCCAAGTGCTCGAGCCACCCGGCAGCGGCGTACTTGGCCTGCGACTCTGCGAGCGCGCTCTCGACTGCACCGCGGCCGAGCACGACGACGAGCACAAGGCCGACGAGCAACGCGACCGAGAACGCGAGCAACAGCGGGTGGTAGACGGCGAGCAGCGCAAGGCCCACGAGCGTCTGCAGGACGAGCGCGCTGCCGTCGACGAGCAGCACGGCGAGCGACTTCTGCATCGGCGGGATCTCGAAGATGCGGTTGAGCACGTCGGGAGCGTGCAGCCGATCGAGTGCGGCGATGTCGATGCGAGCGAGTCGCCGACCGGCGTCGGCGAGCGCGCGGACGAAGGTCCGCTGCAGGATCGTCTCCACAGTCCAGACCTGGAGCACGCGAACCAGTGCGTATGAGGACAGTCCGATCGCGAGCAGTACGGTGAGCACCACGATGGGCTGCAGCAGCGATCCGAACGCCACCGTGTTCACCAGCGCCTGGACCGCGACCGGCGTCGCGAGGGACAGAAGGCCGATCGCGCCCGCATAGACAACGACGACGCCGATGTCGGCGCGCTCGAGGGCCAGCAACTTGCGGGCGCGTTGCCACGGCGTCATCGACCCGCGCGGGTCTCGCATGGACTCGAGCGGCAGGGCGAACGTCGAGGGAGCGTCGGCGCAGCCGCGCACGGGAGCCAAGCCTTGGGTCTCGCTCATCGCAGGTACTCCCGCGCCACGCGAAGCGCGACCGCGCGTGCCACCCGATCGGAGAAATGCTCGACCGCGCCAGCTTCCTGGCTAGGCACCGGTTCCTGGACCTCGAAGATCGAGCCCTCGTCGAGCTTCACGACGCAGCGCCAACTCCTCCGGCCTGACGGGCCCTGCCGGCGGATCTCGACCCGGACGACCCGTGGCTCGAAGCGAGCCAACGTGAACGCGAGGCGGCTTCGCAGCGCCTCCGCCGCCTCGGGTTCATCACGACAACCTGCCCGCAGTTCGATCCGCATCTCGGCACATCCAGCCCCGCGAGGGCCGTGGAAGGTAAGCTACGGCCGGAACGAACATCGGGCAAAGAGATAAACTCTCTGCGAACGATAGATCTGATCTATGATGGTGCCGTCGTGGAATGGCTCAACTACCACCACCTCCTCTACTTCTGGACCGTCGTGCGCGAGGGCACCGTGTCCGCGGCCGGCAAGTCGTTGCGGCTGTCCCAGCCGACGATCAGCACGCAGCTCCGCGCGCTCGAGGACCAGCTCGGCCAGCCGCTGTTCGATCGAACCCGCCGCCGACTCGTGCTGACGGAAGCCGGCCGCGTCGCGTTCCGCTATGCCGACGAGATCTTCGGCCTGGGCCGGGAGATGCTTGAGACCCTGAAGGACAGGCCCAGTGGGCGTGCGCTCGAACTGACCGTGGGCCTGACCTTCGTCGTGCCGAAGCTCGTTGCCCATCGTTTGCTGCGTCCGGCGTTCGAGATCGCCCAGGGTATACGCCTACACGTGCACGAAGACCGGCTGCCCGCGCTCTTGGCCAGGCTCGCGAACCACGAGCTCGACATGGTCGTATCGGATGCACCGGTCGGTGCAGAGAGCAACATCCGCGCGTTCAACCACCCGCTCGGGCAATCCGGCGTGACCTTCTTCGCGACCCCGGCGCTCGCGAGCAAGTATCGACGGGGGTTTCCGAAGAGCCTCTCGGGGGCACCCATGCTCTTGCCGCTGGCCGGGAGCATCTTGCGGCGGGACCTCGAGCGTTGGCTGTCGCGCGTGGAGGTGTCACCGAGCGTCGTGGGCGAGTTCGACGACAGCGCGCTGCTCAAGGTGTTCGGCCAGTCCGGCTTCGGAGTCTTCGCCGGTCCATCCGTCATCGAGGACGAGATCCGCTCGCAGTACGGCCTGCAGGTGCTCGGCCGTACGGACGAGGTCGTCGAGCGCTTCTACGCCATCACGGTGCGGCGACGGATCGAACATCCCGCGGTGATCGCCGTCTGCGAGCGCGCACGCCAGGAGCTCTTCGCAGGCTAGCGCAGGGGCATCGGACAACACAGCTTCGGTACGCTCGGATTCGATCCTTTCTCGCGACGCTTCAGCGCGCGACGTGGTGCCAGACGCCGAGCGCGACGTTCGCGACGTTGCAGAGCACCATGGTCGTGCCGACCCGCGAGAAGCGGCGGCGCAGTGACTCGAGCTCGGGCGCGGCTGCCACGGCGCGGGCGGGCCACATCCTCCACGAGAGCACCCAGAAGAGCGCGATGTTCAACGCGAGCAATGCGATCTTCGCCAGCAGCACGGCATCGAGCTCGAGCGCGCGCACGCGCAGCAGCTCGAGGCCCGCGCCGCCCAGCGCGACGATGCCCGCGATCACCCACCAGCGCATGCCGTTCACCACCGCCAGCACGAAGTCCTCGAAGCGCCCCGGCTCTGCGAAAAACTTCTTGGCGCGCGGGTGCAGCACGAAT
Source organism: uncultured Myxococcales bacterium (assembly GCA_902826865.1). Taxonomy (GTDB): domain Bacteria; phylum Myxococcota_A; class Polyangia; order Nannocystales; family Nannocystaceae; genus Xiheibacterium. Next base: position 3,845 of record CADEGN010000081.1, on the reverse strand, counting down.
ACGTTGAAGCCGACCGCGCCGATCCATACCCCGCCGCCGAGCACGTGCACGAAGGTCACCAGCGCGGGCCAGAGCACGTGCGAAGGCTAGCAGCCCGATGGTCAAAAGCGGAAGCACCCGGGAAAGGCGCGGGTGCTCCGCGAAGAAGCGCGCAGCCGCCGTTCGCTTACCCGGTTCGTCAGCGCGTGCGGACGAACTCGAGAAGCGTCGCGCGGTCGGCATCCGAGAGTGCGTCGAACGCCGAGCGAGACGCGTGGGCCTCACCGTCGTGGGCCGCGATCGCCTGCTCGATGGTCTTCGCCGAACCGTCGTGCATGTACGGTGCGGTTGTGGCCATGCCCCAAAGCGGTGCGGTGCGGAACAAGGTGCCCACAGCCAGTCCGTCGTCGATCCCGGGCGTGCCCGGTATCGCCACCGAGTGCAGGAGGAGATCGGTGTACGCCGGGGTTGGGAATCCCTCTCCGGAGCCGGGGATCTCGGGCACGTGGCAAGCGTCGCAGCCGACCGTCTCGAACAGGTCGAGCCCGCCCGGGACCTCCGCGATCGGCATCGGCGGCGCGAGCTTCTGCATGAAGAAGGCAAGCGCGTCGATCTGCGCGGTGGTGATCTCGGGATCCGCGACGCCGTCGTCGTCCACACCGGAGTTGCCGAACGTGAACCCGGGCTCGACCGGCACGGTCACGCCGAGCTCGGCCGACATCGCGTCACGCACGAACTCGCGAACGCTCGGCACCTGCGCCTTCCAGCCCAGCCGACCCACGCGCCCGTCGCCGAACACATGGGCGATACCGCGGACGCCGTCGCCATCGAGATCGTCGGGGTCAGCCAGTGCGATGATGTCGTCGGCGCTCACTGCCGATAGCAGGCCAAGGCCCAGGGTCGTCGGCGTCTGTCGCACCTCGAACAAGTTGTGCTCCGCGGTGTGCTCGCGACGGGGCACGCCGACGATGCTCAGCTTGTGAAGAATCGTTCCGTACGGTGGCGCGACGAAGTTGCCGTCACCATCGAGCGTGCCGTGACGCATGACGTTCACGTCGACAGGCCCGGCGCCTCCGACCGTGGGTGCTCCGTCTGCTTCGAGCGGATCGAAGTGGCAGCCGCGGCAGCTGTCGCCGTTGAAGAGCGGACCCAACCCGCCGCCTTCACCGACGTCCGCGTCGAACAACGCCCGCCCGGCCAACCACAGCTCGAGCGCATCGTCGTCGGCCAGCACGCTCGGCAAAGGCGCGCCCGGCGTTCCGGGAGCGGGGATCGGTGCATTGGGTCGCAGCAGGCCCGGTGAGGCTTGGTGGGCACCGCCGAGCGACACCAAGAACGCGATCAGATCGTCTTGGTCGCTGTCCGATGCCGCGGCGAATGCGTCGCGTGCGGCCTGGCCTTCCCCTCCGTGCCACAGGATCGCCTCCTGCAGGGTATCGGCGCGGCCGTCGTGCAGATAGGGCTCGCTGGTGACGATGCCCCAAAGTGGCTGGGTACGGAACTCGGCACCGGTGGACGACCCAAACACGAGGCCATCGGCGAGATCGGGACCCATGTCGTGGAGCAGCAGGTCCGAGTACAGCGGCACGAATCCGCGGGCGCCCGACAGGCCGCGCACGTGGCAGGTTTGACAGCCGAATTCGTCAAAGAGCTCGTCGCCGTGCTCGGCCTCGGCGCTGGGGTTGGCGTCGGGGGCCGGTGGCGCCATCAACATCGTGAACGTCACAAGATCGAGCATGTCCGAAGGTGGAATCTCCGGGTCTAAAACGTTGTCGTCGTCCGTGCGCGGGGGTTCGATCACCGCGTTCAGCCAAGGGGGAGGCTGCGAGTGATCGATCGGCAACAAGGCGGTCAGAGCCGGCGTCAGCGGGTCCGACGTCATGCCGCCGTGGTTGAAGATCGGGTCGCGGACGAACCCCTCGACCGTGGCCTTCTGCAGCTTGCGGCCGAATCGCCCGAGAATACCGGACACGTGGTTGGGACGACCGCTGATCCCATCACCGTCCTCGTCATCGGGGTCGGCGTTGGCGATGATGGCGTCCTCGAAGATCTCCCCGATCGCGCCCGAGCCGAAAAACGGCATCGACGAGCGCTTCGCTTGCGTGTTCGCGCCGGTGATCAGCCCCGGACGCAGCGGTGCGTCACCGATGCCGAAGCTCATCACCACCCCGCCCTTGGGTGCGAGCACGAACGTGCCGTCGTCGTTGGTGATGCCGTGGAGAAAGAAGTCGCGATAGCGCGGTGCACCACCGCCGATGACCGGCCCCTCGTGACAGGCCACGCACGAGTCGACATTGAACGTCGGCCCGAGGCCCTCCTCCGGCTGGAACCGATGCAGCGACAACGCAAACCCGCGCTCGAACGACAAGCGCTCCGCATCGGTGGCGTGCGGTGCGACCTCGCCGATGTTGTCGACGAAGATGTCGGCGATGACTTCACCGGGTGGATTGGTCACGCACGCCGTGGTCGCCGAGCCGATCCACAACAGCGACACAACACTTAACGACGGACCACGCGTATCAAGCTTGTTGAACATTCCTGTCTCCTGCCTCGCGGCGACGAGGCGCATCCTACTGTAGAAGAGGATGAACGTCGCACCCCCGACGCGAGATGGTTGGCGATCGATCGATCGATCGATCGACTGCTCGAGGGAACGATCGATGGATCGATTGCTCCCGGAGCTATGGACAACGTGACGTCGCGCGGGCTCAACCGCCGAGTTCGTGTCGGGTCACCCGTCGCGGTCAGCTCAGGATGAGAAGGTCATAACCGGCGACACGCGGGCGACGAGTGCACGTGTGGAGCTGAACGTGAAGCGGTTGGGTGTTGCGTGTCCGCGTCGCGCTGCCCCGGACCCGACGCAACACCGCCTTTGCCGCGCGCGGCGCGCGGCGGCGGCAAACCGCTCTGCGCCTTTGGACGGCGTGTCTCGCGTCCGGTTGCGGACAGGATCCCAGCCCGCAACACGTTCGCCCCGTTCGCAGATCGAAATGCCTAACCGCCGGCGAGCGGAAATGAGGTTCGAATGACCTACAACTCGTAGGCACCGATGTCGCAGCTGACGCCCTGGGGCCTGGAGGTGTCGTCAATGTCGGTAGGCACTTCGCTGAGACAAACTCCGTTGTCGCGCGCCGGGCTATTCGCTTCCAGGCGCAGATCGCGAGCCGCATAATCGACAAACAGCGGATCGGTGCCGACAAGATTGTGATCCGCTACGGCCTCGCCTGGATGAAAATCTGACGCCTCGTTGTTGAAGAGAATATTGTTGCGAATCTCGTTTGCGCTTCCGGTGTTGTTAATCCCCGTGCCCGAGTTAACAACAGTATTATTAAAGATGAAGTTCACATCTTCTCGGCATTCTGCGCAAAAGGCGAGGCGAGTCTTGATCCCGATGTTTCCGCTACCTGGCCCGTGGTCGAGAACAACGTTATTGAACACATAATTGCCAGAGCCGCCCCACACAACAATCCCGTACGAGGAGTCCCACATATTACCGGCGCCGTGACAGAAGCTTCCGACATTGGAGTAAATCATATTATTCGAGATGATCGAATCGTTAAGCGTATCGTAATGGTGTTCTGGATTCGCAGCCCGGATACCATTGCCATTGTTGCGGTATATGGTATTCCCGTCGATTAACAGTCTCTCGCCCGATACATACGTCCCGTACGCTTCATGGACCCAACCGCGATCGAACCACTGGCCGTTATCATGGATCTCGTTATTCACAATCTGAGAATCGACAAGCGCGCCTTGGACCCCATAGCCGCGCATATGGTGTATGTTCATGCGCTGGATCGTCACGTGATCAGCATAGCGCGGGCTGTCGCCCGCAACCCAAGCGAAGCGCGAAGCGTGTAGCGCTG
>CADEGN010000080.1:7572-29146 GCA_902826865.1 uncultured Myxococcales bacterium | reverse complement strand
CCGCCGAACGCCTCCCCAAGCTCGACTCGTTCAAGGTTGCGCGCCATGGTGACGGGCTCTTTGCGGTCCGGGCGAAGGAGCGCGATCTTGTTGCAGTTACTCGGGTCGAAGCGGGGCTTTCGATCACGACCGTCCTGGAAGACGTGGTCCAGACCAGCGTGATGAGCCCGTACGCCGCGGCGCCGGAGGGGGTCGTCGCACTGACCGGCGACGGCGTCTTGCGCTCGGTCGATTTGGCGAGCGAAGAGGTGGAGGTGATCGCCACGGGCGTCGGCGGATTTGATAGCTCGGCTGATCTGCGGTTTGTTGCCTATTGGCCGGGGGTCCCCGGCGACTACATGCGTCCGACCGAGTGCACGTACGTGGATCGTACGACCGGACAAGTCAGTGTGTTTGGGTTCGCAGGTGCCGGTGAGATAGAGGTTGTCGTCGCGGCGGGGCTGATCGCGATTCGGCTCCTCGACGGCGGTTGGGTCGGCGCGACGGCGTTGGTCGCGCTGCCCAGCCTCGACATCACTACGCACTTTCTCGACGTGCTGCCGGTCGCGACCGATGGCGCCGGCCATTTTCTCGTGCAGGAGGCAGCGTTGGACGGGGCGTATGCCGTCTATAGACTTGTCGATGGGGAGCTCGTCTCGCTCGGACCGATCCAGGGAGACTCGTATCATGACGGCGCGATGTGGCAGGTCGAGTATGACGAGCAGGGCAAGATCGACGTCTTGCGCTACTCACTGTCGACGCGAAAGGCCGAACGAGTCGTGTCCAACGCCCTCGCTGACGTGTCGTTGCCGGGCAACGCGTGGGCAAGGGTGATTGGCGCCGACGAATCTTCGCACGGGCTCGGTGACCTCGTAGTGCTCGCCGGCGAATCGGGCGAACAGGGGCTCGTCGACACGGATGTGTATTCGGAATTCGCCCCACTCTCGCCGGCATTTGAGCCACTGCCGCCGGGGCCGTGGAGTACCTCAGAGATCGTTTACCAGGTCCGCGAGCGCTACAGCCCCCGCAACGGCCTCTGGCGGGTTGCGTTCGAGTGATGGTCGTACGCGCGCGAGATCACGCACGCATTGACACCACCAACGCCCATCGACAGCTTGCCGACCAACGCGCCCTCGACCGGGGCGTCCCCGCGTAACACGAAGCGCTGGTGCCGGCGGCGGATCTCGGTGTGGAGGTCGTCGAGTTCGATCGCGGTTGGGTAGTAGTTGCCAGCAACGTGACCGAGGTACTGGGCCGTGAGCTCCCAGCCACCACCCGCGCCCATGCCGTGGCCGAAGCCGCCCTTGCGCGCGCTGAGTTGGCAGCTCGGCGGCAAGATCTCGCACAGCAGCTCGATCTCATTGAGGTCACCCGGCGTGCCGGTGGCGTGCATGTCGAACTGTGCGAGCGCGTCTGCAGAGACGCCCGCCTCGGCGAGGGCGCGGACAATGGCGGCCTTGGCCCCATCCTTCGACGGCGTGATGATGTGGTCGGCATCAGCGGTGATTCCAACCGCTAGGGGCTCAAGGCCCAGCGGGGTCCAACCCCGTGCACGGCAGCGCTCGAGATCGCCGAGGATCCAGACTGTGGCTCCTCCAGCAACGTGCGTCCCGCGTAGACCCGTGAGCGGGCGCGAGACAGTGCCATCGTGCGACAGGACGCGAGCATCGTAGAATCCCGCGACGCTGATCGGATTGGGCGCGGGATCAACGGCGCCGACGACCACCAATTCGGCGTCGCCGCGGCGGATGGCCGCCATCCCCAGCGCGAGCGCAAACCCGAAGGTAGAACAGGCCGCGTACGGTGAAAAACACATTCCAGTGATCCGCCCGAGCATCGAGATCTGCGCCGAGGGCGACGATGCGATGTTCCAGAGCGCGGGCGCGCTCGGGAGGTCCCACGGCGCCTCGGGGGCTCCCCATTTGGCGCGGAGCTCACGAATTCCGCGTTGGCGCTGTTTGATCGCGGTTGCCTTCGCCGCAGCGACGTCATCCACGATGTCGACGGCCTCGATCGCCCGCAGCTCGGCGAGGTAAGAGGCGAGCCCCTCGGAACGAGCCGCCCAGTAGGACCACCAGGCATCCTCGGCATCGTCGCGGGCGAGCTCGTCGACGATTGTCGTGGGGTCGATCGGTGCCGCGGGGTCGACATCCCCGGCGAGGTGGGCCCGCAGGGCGGCATTGCGACCGGGGGCTGCCCAGAATCGATTCCATCGCCGCTGCGCACGATCGAGTTGGCGGCCGATGCGATCGTAAGTTGGGATATCTGTGAGGCCACCGCCGACGATCACATGGGCGCGCTCGCGCAGGGTGTGCAACGCATCCTCGATCCCGGGATTTTGCGCGAGTGCCTGCACAAACGCCGCGATCGCGTACTTCGTCGGGCTACCGAACTTACGATCAAGCAGCGGCCAGCGTGTCGGGGGAAACCGCGCGTCGATCCACGGCTTGTAGGACGCGAAGTCGAGGGCCGGTTCGCCGACCAGAAAGTTGCTTGGGCCAAAGCCCGCAAACGGCTCGAGGGACGGCGACGGATCGCGGAGGCGTTCCTGGAATGCCTCGATGGTTGGGGAACCGGGTGCAACGATCCCCCAGCCGAACACGCCGACGCGATGGCCTGTCATGTCGCGCCATCTTAGCAGCGGTGCAGCGACGCCGGGATCGCTCCGGGCGAGGTCGGGTCTTGGGCGCCGCGGAAGCCCCGAGCTACTCGGTGCAGCAGAACGTGAACGCCCCGGTTGGGGTCACGTCGCCCTCCGGTTCGGACGCCTGCGTGACTGGGCACTGTGGCTCGGCCGCGGAGCTCGGCGCAACCGACTGCCCGGTCGCCTCGACGCATTGCCCAGTCGCCGGGACCGACGCGATAGGCTCGCCCGCGCAGTCGAGGTCTTCGTACACGAAAACCTCGGTGTCCTCGCAGCTTGCGGCTCCCGGAGTTCCGCACGCGCACGTGCTGCACGTCCGAGTGTCGTCGACGTCGGTCCAGAACACGGTCTTCTTCGAGTACGGGCCCGCCGGGCAATCCACATCGTTGTCCTTGTAGAGGCACCACTTCGACTCGAAGCCCTCGGGCAGCGGTGGAAGGCAGATCTCGCCGCCGTCGCACATCGGCGTAACGGTGGGTAGCCGGCACGTGGCGATCTCCGCGGTCCACGAGACCGGTGGGATCGTCTCGCTGCTTGTCTTCATGCACGATGCGCCGTACCCGTAGTCGGCCCACACGTCGAGGCGGATCTGTCCGTCGACGTTCATGTTGGTGCAGCCGGCGGTGTTGAGCTCAAAGAACTGGCCGCCGCAATCGTACCCATCCGTGCCGCCGTAGCCGCTCTCCGCGTAGCCCGTGCCGATGTAGCCGCTCTCCGCGTAGCCCGTGCCGATGTAGCCGCTCTCCGCGTACCCCGTGCCGACGTAGCCCCCGGAGGTGCCACCATAGAAGCCCGTGGTCGACACCACGACGCCGGTGCCTCCGTAGCTCGTGCCGTAATATCCTCCGACATCGGAGTAGCCGATGAAGCCGCCGACATCGGAATAGCCGATGAAGCCGCCGACATCGGAGTAGCCGCTCGACGAGTACCCACCGGGCTCGCCGGTGACCACGAACACGTAGCAGTTGTTGCCGCCGCCGGCCTGGAGCTGACAGGAGCATTCGCAGCTCGCAGGGGCTGGTGGGTTGAGGCCTTCGAGTACGGTGGGGCCTTTGTCAGGGATGGAATCGGGGCACTCGGGTGCCGCGTCTCCTGGTGTGACGCGCGCGTACGCAACCGGGCCGAACCATCCTTCGGGAGGCTCGGCGCTACACGTCACGCACTGCGGCTCCCCCGTGTCGGAGCTGGCGTCCCCGGTCGACGACGATGTGCTCGAATCGACCGGACCTGTTTCCGTGGTCGTCGACTCTTGCCCGGTCCCCGATGTGTCCGTCGACGTCGAACCGGTGGTTTGCTCCGAGCCACCGTCACCGCACGCGTTTAGGAACGCCAGCGCTCCGGCAAACAATGGAATCTTCCCAACGAACGCACCTTCAGGCATCACCCACCTCCACCGTACGAACTCGTACGCCGACCAACGCAGCCGGCCAACGAGTCCATCATGCCTGAGGGTTGTCAGTCGCCGCAACGGGATCGGGATGGCTGCAAAAACGCCCCGAGTTTGGCGAAGGGGGCTGTGCGGCCGTGTGGCCGCTTGCGGGCGTTCCCACGCAGGTGGGGCTCGGGCCGCAGTTCGCGCCTGTGGGCAGGCGGCGCGGGGCCCTCGGCTATGATGTCGCCGTGGTTGGCCGCGCCCTGGTGCTTTTTTTGCTCACCATCGCCTCGTGCGGGGGCAAACAAGCGTCCTACCCACGCGACGCTGCCCCCAGTGCCCTGCAGCCGGCAGCCGAAGCCGCAGACCTTGCCATGGACGTGCTGCAAAAACGGCTGGCGGCGCGGCTCGGTGAGGCCGTCGCCGCCGGCGGTCCGGCGACAGCGGTGGGCGTGTGCCATGCGGAGGCGCTCGCGATCACAAGGGCCGTTGCGGACGAACACGCGATCGAGCTCGGCCGCACGAGCCATCGCTTGCGCAACGCCGACAACGCGCCGCGCGCGTGGTTGCGGCCCTTTGTTCAGCAGGCAGAAGGCCAGCCCCCCACCGGGGAACACGTGGTCGATCTCGGAGACCGCGTGGGAGTTGTGCGCCCGTTGTTCATCCTCGGCCCGTGCTTGCAGTGCCACGGCCCCGAGGTAAAACCCGAGGTCGCTGCCGCCATCTCGCGCGACTACCCCAACGATCGCGCGACGGGGTTTGCCGAGGGCGAGCTGCGCGGGTTCATGTGGGCCGAGGCGCCGAAGCGTCGCTGACCACACGCCCGCTCGTGCTCTCAGGGGCGAGTTGCCTCCGTGATGGGGCCGGCGGCTCCGCGCACGGCCTTGCGCAGGATCGCACCGCGGGCCGAACTAAATGATGGGTTGACGCGTTCGCGCTCCCATCCCTCGCCCGGGTCGCGACATCAGGGCCGCCCGCATGCGATGATGCGACGCCGGCCGCCCGCTGTGCTTCGACCGATGACGCTCACGCTCCAGCTCGGAAATCAGTCCCTCACCCTGGATGCTCGCAACCCGCGCGCGATGATCGGGCGCGACCCAAACTCGTGCGCGTTGGTGGGCGGCGACCCGAGCGTCTCTCGCCGCCACGCCGAGGTCGCGCTCGATGCTCGCGGTGCCGCGTGGCTGTGCGACTGGGGCTCGAGCAATGGCACGTGGGTCGACGGCGCCGCCCTGCGACCGGGGCAGGCTGTGGAGCTGCGCGCAGGCCAGCAGATATTCGTCGGGCACATGCCGCTGGTCGCGAGCTGGGCCCAGGGCGGCGCCACCATGTTCGGCGAGATGTCGCCATCGCTTCGAGCGATGATGGATGCCCATCGCGTGGCACAGCTCGCGGCGGCCCTGGCGAGCCTGTCCGGACAAACCCCCGCGCACATGTCGGGCTCGATGGGCGCGGTTGGGGCCACGCTCGGCGTCGGTGGCAAGGCGGCGCCGAAGGCCGCGGAGCTGCCTTACCGCCGCCAGGGCAGCAACGAGAACGGAGCGCTGCTCATCGCGTTGCCGCGCGACACCTTCCAAAACGACGACACGCTCGACGGCTTCGTCGAGTTCACCGCGATGGACGACGAGAGCGTCGCTTCGATCGTTGTCGAGCTAGTCGAGTTCCACCGCAAGGGGGCGTCGAAGGGTCACGTCTGGGACCGCATGCTCGTGCGCCAGGGCCCGTGGAAAGCGCGGAAGCACGAGGTGCTTCCGCTGCCGTTCCGTCTGCGCGTGCCGCCGGGCACCTCGATGTCAGGCCGCGATGTCCATTGGGAAGTGCGCGGTTATGTCGATATCGATTGGGCGTTCGACATCGACGCGCAGAGCCCCATCACCATGCGGAACGTGGATATCGAGCGCCTGCGCGATGCGCTGGGCGGTCTCGATTTCCGCGTGAATGAGCTCGAGCCCGCGCCGCTCGGTCAGCGGTTCACCGGAACGTTCCAGCCGCCGGCGCAACTACGCGGCCAGTGGGGCATCTCCGACGTCAATGTCACCGTCGAGTATCTCGGTACCAATTTGCAAATGGAGCTCGAGGTCGAGAAGACGGCGCTGCTCAAGTTTGATCGCGACGTGAAGTTCACGTTCGATCTGCAGCAGCTACGTACGGCCCCGTTGGCCCAGCTGACCGAGTATCTGCGGCAGCAGATCGACGCGATGATGCGGCGTTGAGCCCGTGGGCGGCGCACGGCCTTACGGGAGGGTCTCGACCTGGCTGCGGATCGGCGAGATCGTGATGACCACCCTAGACTCACCATCTTGGATCACCACGCGCCGCGATTCGCTGACCACCTGGCTGTCGTCCGCCAACGTGGTTCCGTCGCGGCTATGATCGACGGACAGCTGCAGGCCGCGCTTGCGCTCGAACGGCGTGACCGCCAAGTTGTGCTCGTGACCGCCGACGGCCACGCGCATACGCACCGTGTCCTGCCATGCGACCGTCCTCGTCGCTCGCTTGTGCACCGTGCCATCGGCCTCGAACACATCGACGCGCACCGCTACCCCGCGCCAGCTCGACGGGGCCGCCGCCGCTGGGATCGCCGCGGTGAAAACTAGGGCAGCCAGCGCGACGCAAGCACCGGGGAGCACGAACCTCATCACAGGCTAGGACATCGGCTGACGAACGAATTTCCGGAGGCCAGAATCCACTCGGTTCTCTGCCGTCGGGGGCAGTAGCCAAGCACACGAACTGGCCGATTAGGGGCCGCGCGCGCACGAATCCACGGCCTATTAAACCCGGCCCGCCGCTTGTCTTGATCAGAAGCGGCACACGAACAGCCTGGGGTGAAACCCCGCGACGTCGCAACACCGCGCATGCAAGGAACCCGAAGCCGAGCCGACGAGCGCTGCGCACCACCCGCGCCAGCACGAGCACTCCAAGCGTACAACCATCTCGACACTCGGCGTCGCGGCGAGCGCGACAACGCGGTGCGCTCGGCAGCAACAGAGCGAACCACGCCTTGAGACTCCAGGCGCGGGCGACCATTGCCAACTATTGCCCGGTTGAACTCGAGTGTGTTGATGGGGCATGCGGGCGCGAACGCGGCCCTCGAGATCGGCGAGAAGATTCTCTTGGTTGCTGCGCGTTGGCGAAACGACGTCTTGCTTATACATCTCGCGGTCGTCGTTCACGTTGCCTTCACCACCTCCGGGCCGGGCCTGCGATGTTACGCAACCGTCACATCGGTGTCCGCCATGCGTCGCGCGCCGGTTACACCGTAGCGCATGCCAACGTTCGCGAGCATCCTAATCGGATGGACCCTCCGGTTCGCGGAGGAGCCCGCCGCGGGCCCGGAAGCCCCATCCGGACGGGAGTCCGAGGCGCCGACGGAAGTCACGGCGCCCGCGGAAACGCCTGAGCCCGAGGTCACGTTCGAGTCACGCGCAGCTGAGTCACCGCCAGAGGCGACGCCCGCGCCCGCGCCAATCGTGCCAACGACGCCGGAGCCTGCGAGCGCGTCGAAGTCGAGCGAGCCGGCGAATCCGCTGTTGCCCAAGAAGGAGCTCGAGATCATGGCCGACGTGCCCATCGATTCCGAGCGCGTGAAGTTCAAGGCCGGCAAAGGACTGTCGTTCGAGAGCAAGGACAAGCGCTTCGCGCTACAGATCCGGCTACGTGCACAGATCCTCTACTCGTTTCTCCATGACGCCGGTGACAACGACAACCGCGAGCACGGCTTGCAGTGGCGTCGCGCACGCCTGGTGTTCGGCGGCAACTTCTTCGGGGAGCATAACAAGTTCAAGACGGAGTTCGGCGTCTCTCCGCGCGACATGAATTTTCGCGACGGCGCCGCGCGTCAGTCACCGATCTTCGACTGGTACTTCGAGTTCGACCACTTGCAGAGCCTGACGCTTCGAATCGGCCAATACAAGGTACCGTTTAGCCGCCAGCGCGTCGTTTCTTCGGCGGATCTGCAGCTCGTCGATCGATCGCTCGCGAACGCAGAATTCAACCTCGATCGTGACGTCGGCTTCGACTTTCGCTCCAAGGATTTCATGGGCTGGGGGAAGCTGCGCTACTACGCGGGCGTCTACCTCGGGGAAGGCCGCGATCCGTTCGAGACCGACAACTTCGAGCTGTTCTACCTCGGACGCATCGAGGTCCTGCCGCTTGGTCTGTTCGAGGACTACTCCGAGGTCGATTTCGAACGCTCGCTCAAGCCGAAGCTGAGCATCGGGGCTGCCTATGCGTACGTCGACGGCGCGAAGAGGAATCGTGGAATCCTGGGGAACACACCGACGGACGGAGGAACGACCGACTACCACAACGTCACCGCCGATGTGGTGCTCAAGGCGGCGGGTTTCTCGTTGACCGGCGAGTTCTTCTACCGATCGGGTCGCCGCAAGTTCGGCAGTGCGACGATTGTCGACGACGATGGCGTCGAGGTGCTGGCACCGCGCGAGGGTGCGCGCACCGGGCTCGGGTGGTTCGCGCAAGCGGGCTTCCTGATCCCGCGGTTGCCGTTGGAGATCGCCGCGCGCTACGGCCAGGTGCGGAAGCTCGGGAGTTCGAGCACCGCGCCGGTGCAGGACGAGCTCGGCGGTGGCGTGAGCTACTACTTCGCCAGACACCCGTTCAAGCTCCAGCTCGACTACTTCCGCCTCTGGGACGACGAGGAGCTGAAGCTCGGTAGCAATCAGATCCGCCTCCAGCTACAAGCTGGATTCTAACCGCCCCCGTTTGAGGAGCCGCGCGTCAGCATGCAGAGAGCTTTTTTCGCGCCAGGGATCGCCGTCGTCGTCGCGTGCTCAAGCGGCGCGGAAGGCATGACGAGCGGAGGCCTGGATGGCCTCATTGCGAGCGGAACAGACGCGGCGGAGGCCAGTGCGACCGGGCAGTCGAGCGCGACCACCAGCGCATCGCCTTCCACGACGAGCGTCGGGGCGTCCGACACGAGCGGCGCCGCCGAGTCTTCGACAAGGGGCGAGAGTTCAGCGGCGACCACCGGGGGATCGGCCAGCTGTGCGAGCTATCTTTTCTGTGAAGACTTCGAGCAGGGCAACCCCGGCGAGCCGCCGCCAGGCTGGACCGAACGTGCGGGGTGGGATCAGGGCGGTTCCCGAGCGGTGCTTGCAAGCGACGAGAAGCACAGCGGGGCGCAGTCGCTGCGTAGCGCGATCGGAATCAATGGGCAGTATCGAATCGAGCACGACCTCGGCATGCTCGGCGACGCGCGCGGCCACCACTTTGGGCGTATCTTCTACAAGGTCAAGACCCCGGTTTCGCTGGACGGGATCTACGTCCACAACACGTTCGTCGCGTTCGGGCGGGCCATGAGCGAAAACGGAAACGAGTCCCGTGTCGTCGATACCGTGATGGCGCCCGACGGAACTCACCAGTTTCTGTTCAACGTCCCCGATGACTCGTGCTGCGTGGGCTCGGCCTACGATTACACCTACGACGAAACGTGGCATTGTGCCGAGTGGTACGTAGAGGCCAGCACCGCGAGTTTTCGGTTTTTCTACGACGGGACTGAGGTCACGGATCTGGCGTTCATGGGCGTTGCGGGCGCGCACATCGAAGCGTTCGAGTCGATTGTCGTCGGCTGGATTAACTACCAGTCCCCCAGTGTCCCCAACGAGGCATGGTTCGATGACCTCGCGATTGACGATGTTCGGATCGGTTGCGGGTAGCGCCGACCTCGCGATCTCTCTCGGCCCGAAACCCGCGCCCGCAGCTCACTCGTCGTCGAGCTCTACCGAGGGGGCCGAGGGCGGTGGCGCAGCCGGGCGCGGCATTGTGTTTGCAGCGCCGTCAACGCCGCGGTGAGCCCCGGCCGTCTTCGCTAGCACGCGCGCCTGCGCGCGGTTGACCTTCTTGCCGTGGTCGAGCTTGGCGTAGCGTTCCTCGACTTCGCGGAGTAGGCCCGCTTCGCGGAGCACCACATCAGGTTTTGCGGCCTCCTCCGCGGCAAGCCGGGCGTGGGTTTGCTCGAGCCGTGCCATCAACTCGTCCTGGTATTGGCGTATCCGCTCGGCGACCTTCATCCGCTTGCCCTTTTCGCGGCGCAGATCGTCCTGATAGCGGCGCAGGAAGTAACCGATGGTCTCGACGCGGATCTTGATCGAGCCCGTCGGTTTGTTCTCGTCGATGTCCTTGAACGAGAAATACGGCGTACCCGAAGTCTCGACGATTTCTTCGATGGCGGAGTAGATCGGCGCGTCGTGTCCACACTTGAAGCTCGATAGCTCAAGCGCGACGAGATTGGGATGCCGCGCGGTGTACTTCGCTGCCCACACTTTTTGGTTCGTATTCTCGGAGTAGCTGTTCTTCCACACGTCGTAGATATCGAACGGCGTCTCGATGAACCCGGCGTCGATGTCGGCCTGAAACAACGGGCGGACGATGTCGTCGTCGATCGGTAGCGAGTGGATGGTGAAAATCGGGTAGCCAAGTTTCTGAAGCTCATCCGGGATCTCGTGGTTCATTCCCGGATCGTTGTGGTACGGGCGTGCGAGCAGGACGATGCCAATGCGGTCCTCGGCCTCGAGCTGCTTGAGTGTCTGGCGGCCTTGGGCGCGCAGCTGGGCGATGAAGTCCTCAAGTGCGGCATAGCCCACGTCGACAGCCCGCGCGTTCTCCTCCTCGGATAGGCCGAGCGACTCACCGAAGAACGACAGCATCTCTCGCTTGCACAGCTTCGGTTCGCGCATGTGCAAAAACGGCACCACCAACTCGATTCCGCGCTCCTTGAACACGTCCTTCTCCTTGAGGAACGCAGCCTTGGTGGTATCGGCCGATCCCACCACGGTGGGGCAGGCGCGCGCGCCAACATTGCCCGTGAGCCAGGTGTCCATGGAGTCGACCTGAGGGAACACGATGAGATCGAGCTTCTTCTTCTTGTGTTTAACCTCGAGAAGATTGTGCATGTGGGCGATGCACACTTTCGACGGGAAGCACGGGTCGATCGCGCCGCGCTTGGACCCCTCTTTGTAGAGCTCTTCGGAGGTGAAGTCGGAGTAAATGAGATTCGCCGCCGGGACACCGAGCGACTCGAAGTAGGCCGAGAAAAACGGGTTCTGCGAGTACTGGTTGAGCACGCGCGGGATCCCGATGCGGAGCTTCTTGCGGGCGCGGATCTTCTCGGCCCGAGCCTTCATTGCGGCGACTCGTCGGGCCATCGCTTGGGTGGCGGCGACGTCGGAGAGGCGTTCGTGGGCAGCCGCCTTGGCCACGAGATCGGCCACCTTGGCGCTGCGATTTAGCTTGGTGAGCCAGCCGTCGACTGTCGTCTGCCACTGCGAGAGCGACGGCGGTAGATCGAAGTGCTCGGGGAGCCCAAGGCTGCTTTCGATTTCGGCGGGATCATCGGCAACCGATGGCGGATTGGTCGCCTTCCAAACATCCTTGGCCGCGATGGCAGCGAAGTTCGGGTAGGCCTTCTTGGCCTGATCGAGCCCGCTCTTGATCTTGCGCATCTTCTCGACGTCTTCGACTTCGCCCTTCTCACAGGTGGCGATGATCAGGCGCTTGGTTGCGATCTGCGTCTCGTCGGTGTGCTTGCGGATCTGCACCAGCTGGCCCTGGGCCATGCGCTGCTCGGCCTCGGTGTTGGCCAGCTCGAGGTCGACATCGATGAAGGTGCGCAGGCACTTGTTCTTGCAGAAGTAGCAGCGCGTGCTCTCGTCACGCTTCTGCCGGTACGAAATCGTGGGGACCTTTTCGAGGCCGATCCACTCGGTCTGCTGGCCGAGCTCCTGGTGGAGACGGCGCGCTTCTTTGGCCGCGCCGATCGCCCCGGACTCGCCGCAGTGCTTGTGGACGATGACCTCGGGCTGCGCGCCCTTCTGGCGGAACTTCTCCTCGATGAAGTCCACCTGGGATTTGACGGCGGCCATGTTGTGCTGCGTCCCACCTTGGAGGACGAAGCGGGTGCCGAGCTTGGCCAGGTTGGGGATCTGCGACACGTAGAGCCAGATGTTCTTCGGCAACACGTTGGCAAGCCCAGCCATGATTTCCTCGGGCGACCAACCCTGGCGCTGGAAGTCGACGATGTCCGACTGCATGAACACCGCGCAGCCGTAGCCGAACATCGGCATGCTCTCGGCCTTGAACGCCACGTCTGCGTATTGCTTGACGTCGTAGCCGAAGCCAACCGCGGTTCCCTGCAGGAAGTAACCGTTGCCGGCGGAACACTGCGTGTTGAGCTTGAAGTCCTTCACTTTGCCGTTCTTCAAGATGATGATCTTGATGTCCTGGCCACCGACATCGCAGACCACGTCGACGCCGTCGTAGAAGTGCAGGGCGCTCTCGCAGTGGGCGACGGTCTCGACGATCGCGGCGTCCGCACGCAGCACGTCCCTAAGGATGTCTTTGGCGTAACCAGTCGTGCCGATCCCTAAAATCTCCAACTTGGCGCCGGCGCCCTCGACCTGACCTTGGAGGTCGGCGAACAGGTCCTTCGTGTCTTCGATCGGGTTGCCTTTGCTGAGCTGGTAGACCTTGGCAAGCACGTTGCCATCAGCGTCGAGCAGCACCGCCTTGCTCGACGTCGATCCCCCGTCGATTCCCATGTATGCCTGCACGGTTTGGCCGGCTTGGAATGTGGCGGGCGTGAACTTCTCGGGTTGGTAGCGGGCGAGAAACGCCTGCAGTTCCTCGTCCGACTTGCTGAGACCGCGCCCGCCGGCCTTCTTCTTCTCTTCGGTGCGACCGACCTCGATGTACCACTTTAGCCCCTCGGTGCCCTTGTACCGACCGACGTGGTCGTCCTCGTCTTTGCCAAACTCCGCAGCGCCGATCGCCGCGTAGTACTGGGCGTTGTCGGGCACGATGATGAGATCGGCCGGGTCCTTGCCACCCTCGCCATAGCCTTCGGGCAGCGGAACCTGGCGCTCGTGCCAGATCGGCGGGATGTTGGCCTTCCACGCCTCGACCATCCCCTTGATGTATGTGTTGGGGCCGCCCAGCAGCATCACGTGCGGCATCAGCGTATGACCACGCGTGAGCACGGCCAGATTCTGTTGAATGATCGATTCGAACAGCGACGCCATCAGCTCGTCCGCTGGTACGCCCATCTTCTGCAGTGAGTTGATGTCGGTCTCTGCGAACACGCCGCACTTGCCGGCGACAGGGTGCAGCTTGAGGCCCGCGTGGTGGGCGTTGCACAATTCCTGGGGCGGGAGTTTGAGCTTGGCGTTGATCTTGTCGATGACGGCACCGGTTCCGCCGGCGCACTTGTCATTCATCGACGGGATCTTCTTCTTGCGCCCGGTGTCGGCATCGGGCTTGAAAACGATGATCTTAGCGTCCTGGCCGCCGAGCTCGATCACCGAGTTGACCTCAGGATGGAGCTTCTCGACCGCGAGCGAGACGGCGTTCACTTCCTGAACGAACTTGGCCCCGATAAACCGGCCGACGTTGCTGCCGCCGGAGCCGGTCATGAACACGCGCGAGTTGTCCGTAGACACCCCCGTGTCGCGCTCGATGTCGCGAAGCATCTCGAACGCCTTCTCCGGCTGCTTCGAGTCGTGGCGGCGATAGTCTTTCCAGAGGATCTCGTCGGTTTCGGCGTCGATGACGACGGCCTTGACCGTGGTGGATCCGAGATCGAAACCGATGCGGAACTGGCGGGTGGACATGGGCGAGTCCTCGAAGCGCGAGAGCGGCCGACGGCGGCCGGAAATCGGGTGACGCGAGTGTCACTGACACACGTGTCCAGTGAACAGGGGATCGGCTTCTTCCGCGCGTAGAGCCCCGATGAACGGCGTTTTCCGCGACCCGCAAAAGGGGCGCGCCCCGCGATCGCGCGGCGGCCCGGGAGGTCGGCCCCGCGGGCTGGCCTGGCGGGCTGGGGCGCCCGGCCGCCCGGGCGCTACGCGGCTTCACTCGGCGGTGCCGAGGAGGATGTCCCAGATGGGCGTGATCGAGGCGAAGTTTCCGCCCCGCATGCTCGTGTGGTGCGCGTCGTGCTTGCGCGCGAGATAGCTAACTGTCCGTAGGCCGAAGACCCGGACGTCGAGACCGCAGTGGACCAAGATGTTCAGCGATGTGTACACGCCGAACACGATGGAAAACGTGATCACGTCGACCGGCCCAAACCCGATGACGACGGCAATCAGGAGCGCCAAACCGAGGAACGTCTCCACCGGGTGCAGGTAGAGGCTATCGAATGCGTTCGGATGGCGCACCGCGTGATGGACGGCGTGGACGCGCTTGAGCCAGCCCCACTGGTGGAAGGCGAACCGGTGCATCAAGTAGTAAAGGAAGTCGTAGATGAGGAGGATCCCCACGATCTCGCCGAAGCGGCGCAACCAACTCGAGTCCGTCGCGGTGATGATCCAGGGGTAGAGCACGTGGCACATTGCGAACACGAGGCCACTCGAGAACGCCATGTTGGCGTACACGCGGACGATGAGCTTGCGGCCGCTCAGCTTGCGGGTGCGGTCGTCGAAGATGCGAAACGGTGCCATCACCGGTGCGCGATAGGCCGCGGAGGCGACGACGAAGAGAACACCCGACAGGAGCAGGACAACGGCGAGCCAGGAAAAGAGCGACACGGCGCGGGGACGCTACCACTGTTGGCGTCGCGCCGCGGCGGGCCTGCCGCGCGCAACTTCGGCGGCCGATCTGAGCACCGACTGCGTCGGAAGCGTGTCCTAGCCAGCCGAAGTAACGCGGCCGAGGCGCAACTGGACGCACCGGGGGCCTGTGTGGCTGCCGGATCCGTCGGCGTAGGGCGCCCGCGTAGTTCGGTGTCCTTCGTTCAGAGGATGCTCATCCGGCTGGTCGGCTCCTAGGATCACGACCGTGCACACGACGACGATCAGAGTACCCTCGGGCGCTAGATCCGTTCCTGCAGTGCTCGCAATGCCACGATGGTCGCGAGGGCATCGTCCGCGTGGTGGGCGTCGTCGGTCGATCCTCGCGAACATGGGTGCCGCCGTCGTCTTGGCGACATGGATCCCCCTCGGCTTCGCCGACGAGGCGCGAGCGGCGACCTACTACGTCACCGTCGATGGCGACGACAGCAATTCGTGTGCCGAGGCTGAGGACGAGGGTGGGGCCAAGCGCAGTCTCATGGGGCCGAGCGGGGGTATCTCTTGCCTCGGCGCTGGCGACACGCTGCTCGTGGGCGCGGGAAACTACGATGAGAGGATCACCAATGCGTCGCTCTACACCGCCGACTCGCCGAGCTGGCCGTCGGGGACGTCGTGGGACGACGCGATCCGGGTCGCGAGCATGCCGGGCGAAACCGCCACGATCGATGGCCTACGCTTCGGCGACTGTTGTGAGAACACGGCATTGCCGCAACTCAGCTACTGGATCTTCGAGGGATTCGAAATCGAGGACGGCGAGATCTATCTGGCCAATCACATCGATCACTTGCGCCTCGTCGGCAACGACGTCCACGGGCAGGTGGGGGCGAGCGCAGTCGGTGTCGGTGGTGCCACAGCCGAGTCGATCGAGATCGTCGGCAACAAGTTCCACGATATCGCGTCGGACTGCGTGCCCGGGAATCGCTACTATGGCATCTATCTGAACAAGGCCAGCAACACGCTGATCGATGGCAACGAGTTCTACGGCCTGCCGGGTGGCGGAATCCACATGTACAATGCCGGCAACCTGCCACGGGCGAGCGGGACGGTCATCCGTAACAACTCGATCCACGACAACAGCTGGTGCGACACGTCGAATATCGGCGGCATGTGGATCGGCGATGCTGACGATACGCTGGTCTACAACAATCTCGTCTACGACAACGGGATCGACGGCCGCGGCGCAGGGATCGCCTTCGGGATCTCGTCGAATACCCGGGTCTTCAACAACACGATCTACCGCAACCAGGCGAGAGGGTTGCACTCGGGCGGTTCGAACGCACCCGGCCTCGTGATCCAGAACAACATCGTCTGGGACAATGGCAACAGCGTCTATTTCGAGGATCCGGCTGACGTGACCTTCGATCACAATCTTTGTGAATCCGATTGCGACATCGGGGGCGACCCGCAATTCGTAGACGCGGATAACGGCGACTTTCGCCCGGGCTCGGACGCGAGCCCGGCAATCGACCAGGGGTTGAATCTCCACGCCGAAGGTGTGATCGTCGACTTCGATGGCCAGCCACGCCCGCGCGCCGGCGCGTTCGAGCTCGGCGCCCATGAGTACTGCCCCGACGGTTGCGGTAGTGCTGGGCAAGACGAGTCGGGCGGTGCGAGCGGCACCGAGAGTACGGGTGCATCGGGCGATGGCGCGGCTGGCACGAGTTCAGGAACGTCTGGCGTAGGGGAGTCGAGTGGAGCCGCGACGACGACGCAGTCCTCGGCAGGCGGGGCCGGCACCTCGACGGGCGGCGACGGAGCAGGATTGGATCCGGTCGAGCAGCAGGGCGGTTGCAGTTGTGCGGCGACGCGAGCTTCGACCAACCCGCTTGCTTGGCTGGCAGTCTGGGCGCTCGTGCCGGTTGGGTTGCGTCGTCGCAGGACCAGATAGATGGGGCGAACTTTCCGGTGGGCATCACCCTCCGGCGAACGAGTCTGTAGACCATGGGGCCAAGTGCTCGTGCCGCCGCGGCGAAAACCCGCGCGTTGCGGGCGTCGCGGGAGCAAGGTACCGTTCGCTGCAACATGGGTCTGCTCGACTACGTCAAGTACCGGCTTTGGGCCGCGCAGCAGTATCCCGATCCTGATTTGATCTACAAGTATGGCGGTCTGTTCTCGCTCACGGGGTATCTGCGCAGCTGCGCCTCTCCCGATCTCACGAAGGAAATCCTCCGCCGCTACGGGGCCAAGATCCACCCCGACGCATTCCCGGTGGGCCCATGGGTCGTGATCCACGAGGCAATCCACGACTTCTCCAACCTGGAGGTCGGGCCCTACTCGCACATCGGCAAGGAAGTGTTTCTCGATCTGACCGACAAGATCATCATCGGCGAGGGTGTCGCTCTTGGCATGCGCGCGACCGTGCTGACGCATCTCAACGTCGGCGAGTGGCCGGGCAAACCCACGGCCAAGCTCATCCCGAAGAAGCAGGCCCCGACGATCATCGAAAAGGGGGCATCGATCGGCGCGCACGCGGTCATCCTTTGCGGCGTTCGCGTCGGCGCGTTCTCGGTGGTGAATGCAGGTGTGGTCGTGGATCGCGACGTTCCACCATGTACGATCGTGACATCGAGTGAGTACAAGGCGCCGTACCAAATGCCGCTCAAGTTGTTCCGCAAGTATCTCGAACCATGATCCGGCTGGACAACGTCGCCAAGCGGTTTGGCTCGCAGATCCTCTACGTCGATGCGTGTATGAGCGTCGTGCGTGGAGAGAAGGTCGCGCTTGTTGGCCCCAACGGTGCTGGGAAGTCCACGATCTTCCGGCTGATCACGAGGACCGAGCAGCCCGACGAGGGACAGGTCGCTGTGGATCGAGGCGTCACCATCGGGTACTTCGACCAAAACGTCGGCGAGATGGCCGACCGTACCGTGCTGGGCCAGACGATGGCAGGCGCCGGCGAGGTCGCCAGCCTTGGCGAAGAGCTCCACACGCTCGAGCAGGCCATGGCCGACCCCACACGTGCCGACCATCTCGAACGGCTCGTGGCGCGATTCGGCGAGGTCCAACCGCGGTTTGACGAGCTCGGTGGCTACCAGCTCGAGGCCCGGGCGCGGGAGATACTCGGTGGCCTTGGTTTCGCCGACGACGTGATCGACGGCGACGTTGGGTCGCTCTCGGGCGGGTGGAAGATGCGCGTAGCCCTGGCGCGGATCTTGTTGATGAGGCCCGACGCCCTGCTTCTCGACGAGCCAACGAACCATCTCGATCTCGAATCGATCCTGTGGCTCGAAGCGTTCTTGCGCGACTTTTCTGGCGCAATCATCATCACGTCACACGATCGCGAGTTGCTCAACCGCTTGTGCGGAAAAGTCGTGGAGATCGACGGCGGAGAGCTCACGAGTTACTCGGGCAACTACGAATTCTACGAGGCGCAGCGCGAGCTCGCGGCCCAACAGCATGAGGCGACCTATGCTCGCCAACAGGCAATGCTCGCCAAGGAGCAAGCCTTCATCGATCGGTTTGCGGCGCGGGCGAGTCATGCCGCCCAAGTGCAGTCGCGTGTGAAGAAGCTGGAGAAGATCGAACGGGTTGTGCCGCCTCGGCGACGCAAGGTCGTGGAGTTCGAGTTCCGGAGCCCGCCGCGTTCGGGCGACGATGTGGTTCGCCTGCGTGCGGTAGGGAAGCGCTACGGACCGCGGGTGATTTACGACGGGTTCGACTTCGCGATCCGCCGGCTCGAGCGCTGGTGCGTGATGGGGATCAACGGGGCAGGGAAGTCGACCCTGCTCAAACTCGTCGTGGGTGATGTCCTCCCCGATGCGGGTCAGGTGGTACTCGGTGCGTCGGTGAAGCTAGGGTACTTCGCCCAGCACACGATGGAGCTGCTCGATCCCTCACTCACCGTGCTCGGGCAGATCGAGCGCGCGCATCCCCGAGCAAGCCAGGGCGCGCTGCGCAACCTGCTCGGCGCGTTCGGGTTTTCCGGGGACGATATCGAGAAACCGGTGCGCGTCCTCTCTGGGGGGGAGAAGGTGCGTTTGGTACTCGCGGACATGTTGTATGAGCCGCCCAATTTTCTCGTGCTGGACGAACCGACGAACCACCTTGATCTCGATACCAAGCAGATGCTTACGCGCGCGTTGGCTGACTTCAGCGGAACCATGTTGCTGGTCTCGCACGACCGAGCGTTTCTGGCCGCGCTTACCAATCGCGTGTTGGAGCTCGACCACGGAGGCACGCGGGTCTACGGGGGTGGTTACACCGAGTATGTCGCCCAGTCGCATCACGAAGCGCCCTCGCGTTGATCGACGACGTCACCGACAGATTTCACCGGGCGCCGCACACCTGGCCCTGCGACCTCGATGGCGAGCCACCGCGTGTTGATCGCGAGCCACGGTACGACGCAAACTGGTAGGCTCCACCCGAGCCCGCATTGCTTCTGGCGCTGCGGTCGCTGGCGCCGGCTCGGGGGCCCCTCCCCCTATCCCTGCGCTCCCCTTCCTTCGTCGCGGGTGAACGCTGCGCGTTCATCCGCAACTCGGCCGGCCTTCCACGATTTGCCGTCAGGGTGCTAGGCTCCGCCGCGTGTGCGCACTTGCGGCCGCGTGGATCGTCGCGGCCGCCATGGCGGCCGAGCCGACACCGCCGAGGTTCGAACTAGCGTGGGCTGCCCCCGCCAGCTGCCCAAGTCACGCGGACGTTGTGCGAAGCATCGACGAAACGGTTGGCCCCGTGGCACCCGCCCATGCGACTGCGACGCTGCGCGCGCGCGCGGAGATCGTCGGTGAGGTCGGCGCCTACGTGCTGCGCCTCGGCGTGGGCGAAAGCGCCGAAGTACGCGAGCTCGCCGGCGCCTCGTGCGAGGAGCTGGCCGCAACCGCGGCCTTCATCGTCGCGATCGCGGTGGATCCCCGTGCGCTGTCCAAAGGCGCGCCTGCAGCGATCTCACCGGCGCCGACGCAGCCGGTGCCGCTCATACCGACGCCAGCCCCCGCGCCCGCTCCCGCGGCTGCATCGGTGCCGGCAGTGGTGGCCGCGCCGAGACGCGAACCGAGGGAACTCGCGCCGACCAACACACCCGCGCGCCCGCGTCCTTGGCCATCGCTCGGCTGGGGCGGCCGCGTGATCGCCGGCGTCGGCGCGGGCCCGTCGCCGGCCGTGACCGCCACTATGGGTGCGAGCGTGGGCATGTTCACCCGCAACCTCCGCTTCGAAGTCGAGGGTCAGTACTGGGCGATGCGTCGCGTGGCCTCCGCGCGCAACGACGCGGTGTTCCTCGCGGCGCAGATGTGGAACGTGGGACTGCGCGGTTGCGCCGTGCTCGGCACCGACGCGGCGACGCGATGGCTCGAATTCCCGGTGTGTGCGCTCGCCCAGGCGGGCGCCATCCATGCCCGGGGCGAAGGCGAGCTCACGTCCCGACGCACGCACGTTCCGTGGGTCGGCGTTGGCGGCGGCGCGATGATCCTCGGCTGGCTGCGCCCGCGATTCGGACTCGGCTGCGGCATCGACGTGCTCGGTGTCGTCGTGCGAGGGGGCTTCCGCAGCGAACCATCGGGCGACATCGACCGCGTGGGCTCGGTGGCCGTCACCGGGCTGTGCGGCATCGCATGGCGCTCCGCCCCACCCCAAGCGACGGACGCAGTGCTGGATCGGTCGCGTCCCGGACAATCCGAGCGGTGAACGGATGCCAGGCCACTCCGAGCCTGCCCCCGGGGGCGCGAGGTCGGGGCCGGCATGCTGGCGCCCGAGCGACGCCATTGCCGCCATTGCCAGTTGTCACTCTGCACCGCCGGACCGATGCCGCCGACAGATTCGCTCGCGCCCACCCCAGCGCGGTCCTGCCCGCGCGCGTCCGCGCCGCCTGTGACGACGCGGGCTGAATTCAGATCCATGCCGTGCTGGAATCGGCGGGATCCGAACAAGTCAGGGCCATGGGACTGCTTCATATGATTAGCCGAGAGTCATGGATGGTTGTGCCGCTGCTCGCCGCAGGCTGCGTAGTGGCATCGGAATCGGTTGGGGTGGAAAACGAAACTGGCTCCGGCAGCGACAGCGCGACCGAGGGTGGCGCGGGCGCGACTGAGGCCGGGACGATGGGCGTATCGACCACCACGACCAGCGGCGCCGACAGTGGCACGGAGAGCGGAGCCGAGAGCGGTGGTGGGATCGCGCCGAGCTGCGACGCGCCCGCCCCCAATGCGTTCGGCGGCTGGGCCCTCGACCTCGGCGATCTGCCCGGCGCCGACGCCGAAGAGCTCGACCTGGCGCTTCCGTGCACGATCCAGGGCGTCAGCGTCGATGCGTCACAGCCGACGATCCAGTGGGAGCTGTCTTGCGAGGATCCGGACGGCGTCGCCCATGCCGTGCAGTTCGACGTGGCGGCCAGCCACAACGGCCCGGACGGCCTCGCCGCCTTGGTCGAGCTGCCGGCGGAGTTGCGGGTGGTCGGGGCCCGCGGTTTCGGCGGCGTGGTCGGCGGGTCCGCGGCGGCCGTCGAGCTGGCGGTTGCGAATATCGCCCTCGTCGGTGACGGCCAGGTGTACGGCTTCGTGATCGAGGGCCCGACCGTGGACGCGGACGTGTTCTCGCCAATGGGCATCTCGGTCGACCGCGATGCGTGCGGCGTGGATCCCCCGGAGGACGACCCGGACTACCCCTACCACGAGCGCGACATGTCGCTCACCTTCGACATCGCCGGCGAGTCCGTCACCCTGCTGACCGGCCAGTGGCGTGAGATGGTCGTCGATGGCGGCGCAACCACCGACACGATCACCATCGACGTGCTCGAGGCCACGGCGCAGACCTGCTGCCACAGCGATCGGTGGATGCGGGTGGTCGGACGCACCTACCGCGCCTACGCCGACGACTGAGTCGACCATCAACCGGTGGCGCGACGCACCGGTTTGGAGCAGCCAATGGGTAGCGCTCGGCGAACCAACCTTCGACCCGCGACACACGGCGTCGTCGACCGACAGCACACTTGCCCTGCGTCGCCAGTTGGATCAGGTCGCTACACCGATTATGTCGCCCTGTCGCATCACGAAGCCCCTCGCG
>CADEGN010000080.1:0-7562 GCA_902826865.1 uncultured Myxococcales bacterium | reverse complement strand
GTTGATCGACGACGTCACCAGGAGATTTCTGCGGGCGCCCCACACCTGCGGCCTCGAGATGGCGAGCGCCTCGAGATGGCTCGCCAATGACGTAGGCGCCGATTACGCCGTCCGAGAGCGGACGTCGGGGGGTCGGCCGCCGCTCGTGAGCATAGTCAGGTTCACTTGGACGCTCGCGGGATGCGGCGCGAGCGTTTCCTTTGAAGGTGAGGGGGCGAGCGAACATGTACCCAAACCGGGAGTTGGCCTATGAAGCTTCGCACCCTGTTGACCGCACCATGCGCATTATCGATCGCCTGCGGTAGCTTCGATAGTTTGAACGGCAGCGGGGGGTCTTCGGGCGCGGACAATGGGAGCTCTGGTAGTACGGCGGACCCGTCGGGCGCTGCCGCGGACACGACCGGCAGCGCGTCCGTGGGCGCAACCGAGGGCGGGTCTACGGCGAACGCCGAAGCCGGTGGGGGCGACGCCAGCGATGACAGCCCTGTGTACTGGGATGTCGGCGGCATCCCCGACACGCCCGCGAGCGAGTGCGGCGGGGGCAAAGGTGGCGCGGTCTCGGGTGTCGAGCTTTCGTATATCTGGATCGCCAATACGGCGCAGCAGACGATCTCGAAGATCAACACGGAGACGATGGAGGAAGAAGGGCGCTACCGCGCCAAGCCAACCAACGGCGATCCTTCGCGTACCTCGGTGAACCTCAACGGCGACGTCGCGGTCGCCAACCGCAACGGCGGCGTGGCGAAGTTCTGGGCCAATCCCGACGACTGCAGCGGATCGAACACGTCGAGCGGTGGCACAGACGTGCTCGCCTGGGACGAGGAGGATTGCCGCGCTTGGTACCACGACATGACGTGCAACTCGAACCGCCCGGTCGCGTGGACGCGCGGCGTCTTTAGCGAAGCGACGTGCTCGTACCTAGACGCGAAGCTCTGGACGGTGTGCGACTCGAATGTGCTGTTGCTCAACGGCGATACCGGCGAGACGGAGCAGACGATCTCGATCGGCGGCGGCGGAAACGCGTTCGTCTATGGCGGCGCCGCGGATGCTGACGGCAACTTCTGGGGGATCGACATGGGCGGCATTGGGCTGTTCCGGGTCGACCACGCCGACTATTCCGTGCTTTCGTGGCCACTCCCGGACCAGGTCAACTCCTATGGGATCACGGTCGATAAGGAAGGCCGGCCATGGGTTTGCAATTCGGGCGTGGCCCGCTTCAACCTCGATACGTCGACGTGGAGCCAGGCGGCGGGCGTTTCGAACGGCGGCGGCTGCATGACGGACGGCGACGGCATCATCTGGCACTCGACCAACTTCCTCGGGGCAGGCCCGGCGAACCTCGTCGGGATCAACATCGAGACGCTGGAACTCGAGCACACGATCCCGATCCCGGAGTACGTCCACGGCATCAGCGTCGACTTCCAGGGCAACGTTTGGGGTGTGTCGTTCCAGGGCAACAACGCCTATCGCGTCGACCCCGACAGCGAGACAATCGACATCTTCACCACGCTGATCGGTGCGTACACGTATAGCGATATGACCGGGTTCGCGCTCTCCACGGCCGGCGGCGGCGTCCCGCAGAACTAGCCGGCGCCTCTCAGATCCGGCGGGCAGGGTCCGAACACGCGCGGGCGTGCTCGCGCCTGCCACAGTTCGCCGTGATCATCGACGCGGTGCGAATAGGGCAGTACAACAGCCGCCGTGCGCCGGCGAAACCACGATGAGTTGCGCGAGCGCTTGCGCGCCGGCGGATTCACGCCGCGCGCGAGCGAGGTCGCGGACGTGCTTCGCTTGCTGGCTGATGAAGAGCTCGGTCCCAAGGCAATGCAAGCGGCGCTGGCGGTGCCCAACGAGAGTTTCGAGGTCGCCCGTTCCATCGCCGACGAAGTTACGAGCGAAGTCCGCGCTCGGCTGTGCGAGTTGATCGGCCGTATTGCCCGCGGCGGCGACGAGGGCCTGGTGGCGTGGTTGATCTCCCGCGTTGAGGACGACGACGGCAGGGTGCGACGGCGCGCGATTGCGGCGCTCGGCAAGCTCGAGAACTCGCACCATGAGGGCATCCTGCTCGCGGCGTGGGGGCGCGCGGGCGTGCGCCCGGTCCAACCCGCAGCTCGTTTGGCCGAACTCCGCGCGATTGCGGTAGCGCTCGGGAGTTGTGGTCGCGAGCGGGCTCGTGCGCTTCTCGCGGGGGTCCGCGACGGCGATGAACAGCTCGTTCGAGTGGCCACCGAGGCTGTGATCAAGATCGACCGCGAGCTCGCACGCAGCGACGCAAGTCGCATTGATCTCGATGCCTCGTTGCCCGGCGACACGGAGGTTTTATTGCACGTACGACCGGGGCTCGAGGCCATCGTGCTCGACGAGCTTGGCGCTGAGGTGGAGACACGCATGGCTGGCCGGGGGCGAGTTGCGGTGCGCGGCGCACGGAGTCTGCGGGCGCTGTTCGTCGCGCGTAGCTTCCTTCACCTCGGGATCCCGCTGGCGCCGCGCCACATCGCGTCCGGACGCGGACCCGAGGACGCCGTCATCGAAGCGATGACGGAGGAGCCCACCATCGCGATCCTCCGGGCACTTACGCGCGGACCGATTCGCTGGCGCTTGCAGTGGAATGATGGTGGTCATCGCCGGGCCGCCACGTTTCGCGTGGCCAAGGAGGTGGCGCACCGCCGCCCCGAACTCGTCAACGACGCGCGCCATGCCCCCTGGGTTGCCGGGGTGAGCGAGCGGGGGAGTCGAGTCTTCATCGAGCTTTGGCCGCGCGCAATCACCGATCCCCGGTTCGTCTGGCGCGGCAGTTCTGTTCCCGCGGCGTCGCACCCAACCGTAGCGGCTGCACTCGCTCGGATCGGCCAAGCGCAACCTGAAGACGTGGTGTGGGATCCGTTCTGTGGATCGGGCAGCGAACTAGCCGAGCGCGCTTTGCTTGGGAACTATCGCGAGCTTCACGGCAGTGATCTCGATACCGCGGCCCTCGCGTTGGCGCGCGACAATCTCAGTCGCGCCGGCGTTGTGCCGACGACATTGGTCTGCGCGGACGCCCGTACGCACCGTCCAAGCGCGCGACCAATCGACCTGCTTCTCACCAATCCGCCCCTCGGTTTTCGCGTGACCAGCGAGGTTTCGCAGCACGAGCTCGTGACGGTGGCGCTCGATCACTGGTGCGACTTGCTGGCCGCTGGCGGGAGGATCGTCTGGGTATCCCCGATGCCTGGCCTGACGGCGGCCCACCCGCGCCTCCGCGCTGATCTACGCCTGCGCGTCGACCTAGGCGGGCTGCAAGCCGAGATCCAACGCCTTGTCCTCGCGCCGCGATCTCGTCGCGGTTGCTGAGCTCTATTCCCCGCCAGCGAGGCTGTGTGGGCGCAAGGCCGCCACCGCATTGAGCAGATCGGCCTCGTCCCGTACGCCGGTCTCGCCGCGGGTTTGAAGCCACCGGACGGCCTCCTGCACCCCGGCGAACGCCAGCCAGTTGAAGGGCATCCGCAGCAGCAAAGCCATCGTCGAGAACATCGCCCGAATACCACTGCCGCGGAAGCCACCCCCTTCGATGACGACCGCGATCGCGCAGATGCGTTGCCCGAGTTCGCGCAGCATGGCCAAGGCAGCTCGTCGCGGCTCTTGTGGAGAGAGCCCGGCATCGGGTTCGACGACGAGCAAGATCGATAGCCGCTCCCGTCCGGTCGCGACCAGCTTGCGAAGCTCCGCCGCCATCGCTCCGACGTCCTGAACGCTCGCCGCATGCCACCAGACACTGACGTGGGTGCGACCGACGATGGCGCTGGCGTTGCTGACCCGCAACTTCAGCGGCCATCTTAGCACCCTAGTTCATCGCGCGCGGGTGGGTTTGCCACGTCCGCCAGACTGGCCTCCTTGGCCCGGCCAAACAGCCACAGGTTCATTCAGCTCCGCCCACCCCGGCCGACAGGTCGTGGTGGGCGGAAGGGCGGCCTACTCCGCCGCGATGTCGACGGGGGCGAGTTGGCCCGGGCGAATCCCGTCGGCTTGCATGCGTTCGATCAGATGACGCGCGAGGCGAGCGGCGCTGCCGATGGTCCCTTTGTAGTGCGGCAGGTGGTAGAGGGGACGCTGCACTTCCGGGTGCCGATCGGCATACGCGCGGATCTCGGCCAATGAGTACGGCGATCCCGCAAGCAACTCCGCGAACTCGCGCTTGCACTTGGCCTTGGCTTCACCGAGCGCCATTTGCACCCGGCTGTGCGCGTTGATCTCTCCCTCACCGGATGTCTCGATCGGCAGGTAGATCATGTCCTTGAAGTGGTTAATCACCGCCGACTGTGCTCCGTCGGACTGAGTCGACGGCATGCATCCGAACGGCTTGAGCGACAGCACCATGTGCGCGATGCCCATCACCGTGTAGTAAATGTTCTTCGCGACTTCGAGGTGGCCTTCGCCGCCCTCAGAGCGCGTGTGATAGAACTGGTGCGCGAGTCGCTCCATCTCGAACATGTCGACGATCTCGTGCGTCGTGCCCCCGAGTGCTTCGCGCATGCGGTCGTACTCGCGCCGGTAGATGCGATCGGCCACTTCCATGGCCGCGCGCTTCTTCCAGAACTTGGCGTCGAGCTGGAGGCGCTTGCGCAACTCGTACCACTTGAGGTCGGTGGTGGTCTCGTCGATGAGCCGGCGGTCACGTGCCTTAATCTTCTCTTGCCACAACATGTACGTCAGCCACGTTGCGATCGGCTCGGTGATGATTTCCGCACCCTCCGTCTGGAGGAACCGGAACATGTTGAAGTTGCCGTCGCCCTCGGTGGTCTGGGCCCAAAACTCGCCTGTGACCTTGACCATCGGCTTGGGCTGGAGTCTGTCGCAGCGGATGGCGTCGAAGCGGGCCGCGACTTCACGCAACGCCGCCGTGTAGTCCTCGCTCGTCAGCATGTCGACGAACTTCACGAGCGTGTCGACGGTGTCGAGTTTGCCGGATCGGACCAGCTGATCGCGCAGCCTGCCCTCAACCTGAGCGATTGGCTTGCGCTTGACGGTCTCGCCCATGAACGTGAGCGCCTCGGCCAGCACGCGATCCGTCTCGCCCGGCACGAGCTCGTAGGGTCGAACCTGGTTCGCCAGCTCGTTGAGCAAATCCCCCATGTTGATGGCGTTGACCAGCCCCATGAAGAAGTCGACGTTCATCTTCATGCCAGCCTCGACGTCGGCCTGCTTGAGCCCGCCTTTTTGCTGGAACAGCAGGACGCGGAAACCGTCGAACCCGGCGTTGCGAAGCGCGAGTCGGTACTCGGCTTCGTACATTCCGAAGCGGCATGGGCCGCACGCGCCTGCGGTGATGAAGAAGTACTTGTCGATGATCTCCTGCGTGGACATGCCCTTGTCATCGCGGAGGTGCTGAAGAAACTGGACGAGGTTGCCGACCGTGAAATACGTGGGGTTGCACTGGCCGTTGTTGCCGTACTCTTTACCGGCCTGAAACGCGTCGGCGTTCGGCGTCGGTAGCACCCCAACTTTGTAGCCGAGCGCCTCGAACGCGCACTGGATGAGATACTCGTGGCGGAACGTGAAGCCGCCGAATAGCAGCGTCGTCGTGGCGCGCTGGGGGGCGGTGAAGTCGTGCTCCACGGGCCTTTGAAACTGGGTGTTGATCGAGCGGAAGCTGACGCCTTCTTCCGCCGAGATGCGCTCCTTGGCCTCGTCGAGCAGCTGCTGCACGATGGGCTGTTGGATCACACGCAGGAGCTCAGCGCGGTGTTCGGTGGTCGTGGCCATGGGGTCCTCGTTCGAAGGGAGGCGGCGGGGGCGCGGGTCGCGTGCGGGTAGACACGACCGTCAGTGACACTCGTGTCAGTGAACTTGTGCCGTTTTCGCACGAACCCGGACGCGCGGCAATTCCGGTGAATTCCGGGGGTTGGGAGGCTCGCCCGGGGCGTTCTGCGCGGGGCCGGCCAAGCGCGCCAAGTCGCGGGGACGGGCGTTCGCTACCCTGCGCGGCCCGCCGTGTCCGGTCCGTCACCCCACCGCGTCCCGAGCTTCGCTGTCCTCATCGGGCTCGCATGGCCCGTGGTCGTGTCACGTGCAAGCCAGGCCGTCATCGGTTTCTGCGATGCCGTCATGGTCAAGCCGTACGGCGAAGATGCGATCGCCGCCACAACCACCGGCGCGATGAACTCGCTCAATGTGTTCATCTTGCCGATGGGTGTGGTGTTCATTGTGCAGAGTTTCGCGGCGCAGCTGGCGGGTCGCGGCGACCTTGCCGGAGCGAGACGATACGGCTTCTACGGGCTTGCGATCGCCCTTGCGAGTGCAGCGGCGACGCTCGTAGTGATCCCCGCGATCGGACCGGCGATCGCCGGCATGGATTACACGCCGGCCGTCGGCGAGTTGCTCGGCGACTACATGGCAATCCGACTGCTCTCGTGTGGGGCCGTGGTCGGCACGGAGGCGATCGCCAACTGGTACGGGGGCCTCGGCAATACCCGCTTGCCAATGGTCGTCAACTTCGTCGCGATGGGATTCAACCTCGCGTTCAACTGGGTATTCATCTACGGCAATCTGGGTGCGCCTGAGCTTGGGGTTCGAGGCGCGGCGCTCGCGAGCGCGCTCGCGA
Source organism: uncultured Myxococcales bacterium (assembly GCA_902826865.1). Lineage (GTDB taxonomy): Bacteria > Myxococcota_A > Polyangia > Nannocystales > Nannocystaceae > Xiheibacterium. Next base: position 985 of record CADEGN010000080.1, on the reverse strand, counting down.
GTTGGGGGGCATTTGGCGTCATCGCCGTGTTGTTTCTTCGTCGGGCTGATGAGCGGACCCGGCTGCGACTGCCTGAGTTCAGCAGGATGCTGCGTTTCGGTGTACCCAATGGGATCAACTGGTTCCTCGAGTTTGCCGCGTTCTCGATCTTCATCAATGTCATCGTCGTCGACCTTGGCACTACGGCACTTGGTGCGCTGATGGCGGTAGTGCAGGTTAACTCGATCGCATTCATGCCTGCCTTCGGGATCGCGTCGGCCGGTGCGATTTTGGTTGGACAGGCGATCGGAGCCCATGCGCGGGACCACGTGAGCGCGATCGTCTGGCGCACGGCCACGCTGACTTCGCTATGGATGGGGATGGTCGCGGCGATCTACCTGTCGGTGCCCGATCGGGTGATGGGCCTATTCGAATCGGATGAGCTCTCCAACACCGCATTGGTGGAGCTCGGTGCGGGCCTCCTCGCGGTCAGCACCGCCTGGCAACTCTTCGACGCGGTTGCAATGACGCTGTCTGAGACGCTGCGCGCTGCCGGCGACACGCTGTGGTGCATGTGGGCGCGAATTGGCCTAGCTTGGGCGGTATTTCTGCCTTGCGCTGCCGTCGTCGTGTGGCGCCAAGGTGGCGGGCCAGTCGCCGCGGTTTGGTGCCTGGTGGTGTACATGGCGGCGCTCGCGGCCGTTCTTGTCTGGCGCTATAGCAGCGGTGTGTGGCGCAGGATCGACCTCACCGGTACGGACCCAGTGCGCGATGGCCCATTGCGCGATGACTAGTGCCCGGTGTCGGAAGTTCGTGCCGGGTTATGCACGGCTCTGCGACCCGATGGCAGCGTTGCTCGGCGCTCGCAGTACGCCCGGTACAGCTTCGGCGCTCGCGCCTTGCCCTCGGGTCGCAGCCCCGCACCTAACCCGGCACGAACTTCCGACACCGGGCACTAGCAGGGTGCGGAAGAACGCGAAGCGTTCTTCCGGACACCCTGCTCCGT
>CADEGN010000079.1 GCA_902826865.1 uncultured Myxococcales bacterium | reverse complement strand
GTCGAGAGCGATGGCAGCTTTCAGTTGACCGATCAGACGATCCGCAGCGGGCTAAGCGGTGGAATCTTCAACTCCCAATCGATCGAGGTGATTCCGTTCGTCATCCTCCCCGGTGGTGGACGGCTCTTCGACCACAACCGCAACCCAGATCCGAGTGCCAACTACGTGCTCAACGCGGCCAACGAACACCAGATTCTCGACGACCCGAGCGTGTGCGGTTCGTGATGGATCCCGTCGCTGGCCCCCAAGCGCACGAACTCGCCTGACCCTCAAGCGCGCGACGTAACGGACGCGACCGTAAGCGCCTCAGGGTCGGAAATACCGGCGGACCTGGTGTAGTATCCAGGCCGCCGCGTGTCGTCGCCATCGACCCTCTCGGGGATCGGCCTGGGCCATCGGCCGGAGCTCGCCGCCGATTTGCTCGCCCGGCCCGCGCTCGTCGACTTCGTCGAGGTGACCGCCGAGGCCTGCATGGCCAACCCGCTCGCTCGCCGCGAAGCGCTCGCCTGTCGCGCGATCTGGCCGGTGGCACTCCACGGGGTCAAGCTGTCGCTGGGCAGCGCGGACGGCATCGACGACGACCACGCGCGCCGACTGGGCAGGCTTGCGCGCGAGCTCGACGCGCCCCTGGTGAGCGAGCACGTCGCGTTTACCCGCGCGGGCTCGCGCGAGATCGGGCATCTGACTCGGACGCCGTATTCGCGCGGGGCTGTCGAGGTCATCGCCCGCAACGTTGCCAGGGCTCGACGCGCCCTGCCCGACATCCCGCTGTTGCTCGAGAACGTGGCTGCGACGCTGGCTTGGCCCGACGACGAGCTCGACGAACCGGACTTCCACGCCGAGCTGGTACGCCGCACCGGGTGCGATCTGTTGCTCGACGTCGGCAACCTGTACGCCAACGCGGTCAACGCCGGTCGCGATCCGATCGATCAGCTCCTCCGGTTCCCGCTCGATCGTGTGGCGATGCTGCACGTGGCCGGCGGTGCGTGGGAAGAGGGGTTCTACTTCGACACCCACGCTGATCCGATACCCGATCCGGTGTTCGATCTGATCGCCACCGCGATCGCGCGCGTCGGGGCAGTGCCCATCCTGCTCGAGCGCGACGCCGCGTTCGGGTGCTTCAACGGGCTCGTCACCGAGCTCGACCGCCTGCGCACAATCGTCGGCGACGCGCCCCCGCGCACGCTCGAACCGATCGTTGCGGCGCCGCTGCTCGGGCCAGCACTCGCGTCGGAGGCACTCACCGCCGCCCAGTGCGAGCTCGCTGACGCGTTGGTGGCAGTGAACGAACCAACCCAGGGGCTGTGCGATCGGTTCGGCGCGGCCGCCCTTGCCCGCAGTCGCGCGATCCTCACACGCAAGCGGATCGACGACGCTCTACCTCACTTGCCCCGGCTATCAACGCGCGGGCCGGGGATCCGCGAGCTCGCGGCAGCAGCACTCGCCGGACGCCCGCGGGCGCCGACCCGCGCAAGTACGACCGACGCATGGCGCATCGCCGAGCTCGCCAGCGGAGATCCCGATCTCCGCGACGATGCAGCCATCGACGCGCTGCCCCTGCGGGCGAGGTTCCACCCCCCGCGCGGCGAGGGATCCGTCCGCCCCCGCCGGGGGCCCTTCGTTGGCCACCTGCGCGCCGGTCGACGCTCGCTCTGGGCGTTCAAGGGCCTTGGCGCGACCGCGACTGTCCACCTTGTGCACCCGGCCGAGCGCCGAGGAGCCCCGCCATGACCGATGCCCGCATCACGGCCCTCACCGAGCGCAACCGCCGGCACCTCGACGAACTGTGCACGCACCTGCGCGACGAGCTCGGCGACGCGCTGCGCTCGATCATGGTCTATGGCAGCCTGGCCCGCGGCGGCTTCGACTCGGACCGCAGCGACATCGATCTCGCCATCGTGCTCACCGACGACCGCCGCGAGCTCTTGCAGCGCGTCGGTACCGCGCTAGAGCTCGCCCGACACGCGGCCCGGATCGAGGCGATCCTGCTGCGAGCCGACGAGCTTCAGAGCGCCGCGGACGTATTCCCGCTTCTTTACGACGATATCCGCGGGTGCCACATCGTGCTGCACGGCGACAACCCATTCGCGTCGCTGCGGCTGCTCGACGAGCATCGCCGACTTCGGATCGAACAGGAGCTGCGCGAGGCGAGGATCCGCCTGCGACGGGTACTGGCCGAAACCTGCCACACGCCGCTGATGCTCGCCGGAGCCGTCGAGCGCAAGCTCAAGCAGCTGCGCGGGCCCCTGCACGCCCTGCTGGTGTTGCGCGGCCGGAGCAGCGCCGACGATCTGCCGGCTGTGCTGGCGGCCTGCGCCGAGCATCTCGGTCTGGACCTCGCCGCGCTCGCCCGCGTACGCGAAGCGCCGACCGCTGCCTACGACAACCTGGTCTGTCTGCTCGACGCCGCGATCGCCCGCGTCGATATCCACCGCACAGGGGGCTGTTCGTGAGCTCGCTCTTCGACCTGTTCCCGTTCAACTTGCCACCCGGCATGTCGTTCTTCTGGTTCTACGCGGTGTTCGGCGTCATCGGCTTCGTCGCCACCTACACGCTGCGCACCGCCATCGGCAAAGGCCTCGATCTCGCCGGCGTTCCACCTCTGCACGTTACGCCGCACGTCGGGGGGTACAGATCGCCGGCGCCAGAGACCGTCGAGTTGCTCCGCAAGGGTCGCATCCCACGCGGCCCGCAGATCTGGGTCGTCGCCCACCTCCGCGGCGGTGCCCGAAAGGTGGCCGATGCTTTGGTGGGCTCGGCCCTGGCCCGAGGTCTCCTGCAGCCAGCCGAGGGCGACGCAGTCGTGCCAGTCGCTGGGGTTGCCCACGGCGACGCGCTACTCGCCCAGTTCCTCGAGGAGGTAATCCGCGCCGCCGGCCCGGCCGGCACGGTGAGCTCGAGCGCAGTGTGGTCGGCGGCCGCGACGGTCGCCACTCGCTGCGAGACCCACTTTGAGGCCGAGGCCGAACGTGCCGGTCTGGTCCGCTCGGCCTCAACCCGCACGACGATGTCGATCATTTCGGGGATCGGCGCCGCCGTTGTCCTCGCGGTTGGCGTCCTGCGCATCATCGTGCGCAAGGATCTCTACGGCGGCGCTGCTCCGTTCCCGCTCTTCCTCGTCCTCGAGATCGGCGTGTTTTCTTTGATCGGACTCGTCACGCTCCGGGCATCGCGCGCGTCGGCAGCCGCAAAGGCCTACCTCGAATGGCTCGACGATGCGACGACGTCGCTGCAGGCGGACGTCACCGGTGGACGCCGCCAGGATCCCGACGAGATCACGATGGCGGCCGCGATCGGCAGCTTCGCGTTTACCGCGGTGCCCGCCTTCGGGCTCTATGGCGGTTTCTTGGCCGCCCACGCGGCCTCGGCACGCGTACAGGCCTCGGCACACTCGGGCGGATCCAGCAGCTGCAGCTCGTCGAGCTGCGGCGGCGGAGGTGGCTGCGGCGGCGGAGGCGGCTGCGGCGGCGGAGGCGGCTGTTCTTGAGCGACGCGGCAATCGAGGTCGTCGATGCCCTCGGCCGCTGTGAGCTGCGCCGCCGCCCCGCTGATCTGGACGGCTCGGTGCCGCTGCGAGCCGCGCGGGCCTGCGTACCGCTGCTGGAGGGCAACGCGTTCGGTTGGTCGATCGCAGCGCGCAGTGAGGTCGCCCTGCGTCGACGCTGGTCGACGTGGCGGATCGACGACGAGGCGATTGTCCGTGCCGCGCGAGCGGCCGTGCCGTACCTAACGGCTCACGGCTTGCTCGACGATGGCCCGTGGACTCGGCGGCTCGCCGACGGTCCACTGTTCGAAGACAGCGGCCGGCTTGGCTGGTGGACGGGTCTGCTGATCCGCACGAGCGCACCGATGACTTTGTGGCTCGGCGACGCCGGGGCGCGTCGCAATCGCGACGTCGCGATCGGCGAGATCAACCTCGTGGTCGGCGAGCGTTGGATGCCGCTGGTGCTCGAGCTCGAGCCGAGCCGCGGGCTCGACCAGCTCGAGCTCGGCGGTGAGATCGCGAGCTTGGCCGCGGTGGATCCGCGACCAAACTGGCGATTCGTGGAGCTCTCCGACGCACCCGAGGTGGGCGCCGCACATCTTCGCTTCTACGACGCGGCGTATTTCGACGACAAGCGCGAAGGTGCCACCAAGAAGTACCGTCGGCTGCTCGCGGAGCCGGCGGATAATCCCGGGGCGACCGCGGCGGTCGTGGTGAGGGTCGGCCCCTGCACGGTGACGGTCGAGCCATGCGAGCGCGAGCACTCGGCCGCCGGTCCGCGTTCCGGCAGTGGGCTGTCGCGGCTGGTGTTTCGTAATGCGATAGCGTTCCGCGCCCGGCACGACGGTCGGCGCGTGCACATCGATGCCGATCGCGATCAGCTCGCCGCGAACGCCGCAGAGATCGAGGCCACATGGCGAACGGCCTTCCCTGCGGAAACCCTGGCCCGGCACCGTGGCGCGCTGCTGTATCTGGCCAAGTACTTCACGCCCCACGTCGACGGCGAGCCGCACTTCTTCGTCAAGCCCACCGCATTGCTGGCCACGCCACCCGGCATCGCCACCTTGGTCGACGGGATCGGCGGCGCCGGCTACGACGTGCAGCGTGGAGTCGTGCGGACCGATCGCTTCGGCGCAGTGCCAGCGGTGTTCGCGATGTGGGGTTCCGGCGCGACCATCGATGTGCCGCTCGGGCGCCCACTCGCGCGGATGCTGACATTCACCCACGGCCGCGACGCACCCGCGCTGCGGCGCCTCGATTCCCTGCCGACGGCGGCGCGCAGCCCATGAGCGACGCGCACGGGTCGATTCGAGCGCGGCTCGCGAATCACGGTTGGGCCGTCGTTGAGCTTGGGCCCGGGCTACTCGAGCGTCTCGCGCAGCCGTGGACGCTCGTCGACGCCCTCGTGGGTGCAGCGCCCGAACTGGTCGAGGTCCAGTCGATCCACGCGATTCCCGACGGACGTTCATTCGCGTCGTCGATGGTAGACACCCCGCTGCATACCGACAGCCAGCTCTGGCGTGGACGCGCACCGGAGATCCAGATCACCGCCTGTCTGCACAGGGCGAGCGACGGGGGCGAGAGTCGGTTGCTCGACACGTGGGCGTGGATGGACAGCCTCGCTGCGACCGACCGCGCGCTTCATCACGACTTGTTGCACGGCGTTCGCCGGATACGGTTCGTATTCGGCGACGTCTACGGGCCCACGGCGGCGTGGCGCGCTGGCCGGTGCGTGGTGACGCACAGCCCGCGCACACCCGTCAGCGATCCGATCGGCGAGCGGCTTGCAGTGGCCCTCGCCGCGGTGCCGCCGGCGGTGGTGCGCCTACATCCTGGGCAGGCACTCGTACTCGACAACCATCGCGTACTGCACGGGCGTACCGCGTTCAGCGATGGCCGGCGCCGACTGCTGCGGATCCTCGCCTGGCTCGACGCGCCCCTGTCTCCCGAGCCGTCGTGGGCGAACACGGCCCGCGCCATCCACCGCCGACTCGGCGCTCGCCTGCACGGTCAAGCGAGCGCGTTGCGCGACGCCTTCGGTGTCACCGAACATGCACCCCTTCCGCAGTCCACGCGCGCGGTGTTGTCGATGCTGTGTGGCGCCCCACCCGGCCTGATTGCACGCCGGCTCGCCGTCGACGAGTCGACACTGTATCGCTGGCGCGAAGCGGCGATCGTTGCACCGCCGCCGGTCGGAGAGGACGACCCTGAAGCATGCGCCCGGGCCCTCGCGGACCTCGCGGCCGCGAATCTTGGGGGCGACGATTGAGTGCACCGGCTTGGCGGTCGCGCCCCTCTGCAGTGATCGACTTGGGCACACCGAGTTCCTCGTGGCGCGAACTCCTGACCACTCCCACTCTTAGCCACCTTGGTCTCGACGAGAACTGCCTCACCACGTTGTGGTCGAAACATCGCGTTCGTCTCGTTTTCACGGCGCCAGCGGATCGTTTTGCGTGCTTGATGCGCCAAAATGCAAAGTGTCCCGTTGCAGGCCTTGCCCGCGTGCGCGGGGCTCGCCATAAGGAGCCGGCATGCGTCGCAACCTACCAACCATCTTCCGCATCACTTCTGCGTTGCCTCTGACGGTCGTTTTCGCGACTGGCTGTCCCGGAGCCACACAAACCACAAGCAGCACTGGTGCGTCCGAGTCCGAGTCGTCTGCCGGATCAGGTGACACGATCAACGCCGACACGACGCTAACGTCGGCAAATACCACCACTTCGGGGCAGACGACGACGGCGGACGGAACGACGACGGCCACCACAGCCGCTGATTCGGGCACGACCGAAGCCGCGAGCGGCACCATCGGCGCGACGACCATGGCGGGCAGCTCGAGCGACGGCGACAGCACTTCGACGGGCGGCGATCTATGCGGCAACGGCGCCGTCGACGTCGGCGAGGACTGCGACGGCGCCGACCTCGACGGTCAGACCTGTGTCACGCAGAACTTCGACGGTGGTGTGCTCAGCTGCACGGACACCTGCACATTCGACACCGACGCGTGCATGAACATGATGTGCGGCAACAACCAGCGAGAGTTCAGAGAGGTGTGCGACGGGACCGACCTCGACGGCCAGGACTGCACGACCCTCGGCCTGGGCTTTGTCGCCGGCGAGCTCGCGTGCGACGATAACTGCGGCGGCTTCGATACCGCCAACTGTCTGTTGTCGGTGTGCGGCAACGATACCGTCGAGGATATCGAGGTCTGCGACGGAGTCGATTTGCCCGACGACTGTATCTCTCTCGGCTATGACGGCGGCAACGTCTCGTGTAACGGGAACTGTGACGGCTACGACGAATCGGGATGCTTCATCTGCGGTGACGGGGTCATCAACGGCGCCGAGGAATGCGACGGCGCGAGCATCAACGACACGTGCATCAGCCTCGGCTTCGCGGACGGCCAGATTTCCTGCGCCAACGACTGCACCCTGGACATCAGTGGCTGCTTCGCCGAGTTCTCCTTCACGGGCGCCGAGCAAACGTTCGTCGTACCTGCCGGTGTCACACAACTGTCGGTCGAAGCCTGTGGCGCCGAGGGTGGTTCGGGTGCCGCGGGCGCGGCCTTGGGCGGAGTGACCCCTGGATCCGGCGGATCGCCGGGCTTGGGTGGCTGCGCGTCGGGCATTCTCGACGTCACGCCAGGTGAGACGTTGTCGATCTTCGTCGGCGGCGCGGGTGGAACCCCGACCGCCGGGTTCAACGGTGGCGGTATCGGTGGATCGCAGAACGCCGGCGGCGGCGGCGGGGCATCGGATATCCGAGTGGGCGGCAACACCATCGCCGAGCGTGTGATCGTTGGTGGTGGTGGTGGTGGCGGCGGTCGCGGCGGGTGTGAAGCGACCACAGTCCCAGGTGGAAACGGCGGTGGGGGTGGCGGCCTCGCCGGGTTGCCGGGGTCGAGCTCCCCGACTTCCGGCGGGGTTGCGGGCGGTGGATTCGGCGGCGTCCTCGGCGGCCCCGGGGCGGCTGGCGTGGGTTGCGGCGGCTTCCTCGGTCAACCTGGCCAAGCCGGCAACGGACTCGACGGCGTCGGGACGAACGGAGGCGCGGGTCAATCGTGCTGCTGCTTCAGCGCCGGTAGCATCCCCGGCGGTGGTGGTGGCGGTGGCGGCTTCGTCGGTGGCGGCGGTGGCGGCGGCGGCTCGGCCGGCACCACGGGCTGCTCGGGCAACGACAAGGGCGGCGGTGGCGGTGGTGCCGGCGGCAGCAACGACGTCGGTGGCGTTACGAGCGGCACCGTGACCGACGGGATCCACTCGGGCAACGGACGCGTAACGATCACCGCCTTGTAGGCCAGTCGCCCGGCCGAACGTTCACGACCGCGATCGGACGCTTTGTCCGGTCGCGGTCGCAGCGGCGGTCGCCGTCGACCCGGTCAGCGTTGCACGGCAACCACGAGGACCCTCAGGAGCCGCGATGCCTCCCCGAAGTTACCGGTGATGGCCGTCTCGACCTCCACGCCGAAGGCGCCCGCATCGGTCAAGAACAAGGAGTCGTGGCCGTCCCCGAGGACCATCGTCTCGCCGTCGAGGGTCAGCGAGACCTTGCCGCGCAACGCATCGGGATCCTTTTTGTCCTCCCCACAGGAACTGTCCTCGATGCGCACCTCGAGTGGTGCGACGATGGCGGCGTCGACCCCACGGTCGTTGGTGTCGATTGCGGCAAGCAACAGCGCTCCATCGGGGTCGCGCAGAGAAACGTTCACGAGTGGGATCTCGTTGAGGTCGCTCTCCACATAATAATCGACGGACAACACCGCCGGATCGTGCCGCCGCCGGGCCACGGCTCGCTCATCACCGATCCAATCGCGCCGGGCAGCAGCGCCGCGTGGCAGCATCTTGTCGACCTTAGCTATCACCAGGACACGTACGTGGAGGGCCTCGACATCAACCCTCCCGATCTCTACGTGTTTACACGCATGTACTTCAACTTCGATGGGCATGAAGCGTTTGTTGCCCGCGAGAGCTACGCAGGTGACTCTTGCGCCACAAACGCCGAGGCGTGCTGGAATCAAAAAGGCTGGCGACTTTGGCACGAATGGACCCACGACTGGCTCATGGGGTATGGCGACGACAGCGTCGAGGGGAATCCGCGCTGGGGATTCGGCGTGCAGGATGGCGGCACGATCTGGGATGGCAGCATCTACCCACATGCTTGGCACACACAGGATGTGATGGTGCATCAGAGCTCGGGAGTCGACGTGCCCGACGCATGGAGTCAGGTCTCCTTCAACGGGCGCGGGCAACGTGTGATCGAGCGCCGCAGTAGCACGAGCAACTATCCCGAGCCCCTCACCCGACTCTATTGGTTTCAGGTCGAGCGGACCGGGTGGACCGAGTCCGATGGCAAGTTCTACGCCTACGACATCGTGTACATCGACGATTCCTTCTGCCGCATCGTCATGACCGACCAACCGACGTGGGACGACGGCATCGAGCACCGCGTCGAGATCCAGATCCCGTTGGACTGGATGTCCGAAGCCGTTACCTTCCGCGTTCGTCGGCCCTTCGCTGGCGCATACGTGTGGGCCGTGCTCGCCGACGCGACAACGGTGCGTCTGGGGCAGCTCCCCTAGCCACCCCGGCAGCGCGGTCCGCGGCGCAGATCCCTGCGGAGGGACAAGCGGTTGCGCAAGAGAACGTACGAGATTGACGCAAGTGTTGCGAGCAGGCGCACCCGCTGATCGCGACGCGATCGCCATCGTCGGCCACACGCATCCACGGAGGTCTGCCCTCAGCCTCAGAAAGCGGCAGCCGCGGGACGAACGCCGCAATGTCGATCCGCTCGGCCGAGATTGCGACGCTAGATCGGGTTTGCTAGCCTCCTGCGAATGTGGCGTACGCGCACCAACCTGCGGCCTCGCTGCAACATTCATCATCTGCTCGCCTGCGTTGTGGCGTGGACCTCGGTCGTCGCGTGCGGAGGAACATCATCGTCGGAGGATACGACCCACGATCCAGCGACCGTGCAGCGTGGGTGCGACCTGTACTTCCAGCACTGCGTCGATTGTCACGGCGATGGTGCGCGAGGCGATGGCATACACCAGCAGCATTTGAATCCGCCGCCGGCCGATCTGCTGTCTGCGGCAAGCCGGAGCAAGTCGGGCGATGAGTACTATACGCGTATCGCCGGCGTCGGCTTGCCGCCGTCGGGGATGCCAGCGTTCGCCGAGCTAATGACCGAGACCGAGATCCGGGACACGATCGCCTTCGTAGACGCCCTCGCTGACGGCGTATCCGTCTCGTGCGATGGCAGCATGCAGACGACAGGAGGCGAAACGAACGCCGACACCCACGCCGAGGGCAGCCATACCGGCGAAGAAAGCAGCTCTGGCGCAACCACGGCGACCACCGACCCGACCGGCGGATCAGGCAGCACCTCCGGCGGCCCGGCCGGGTCGACAAGCGAGGGCGAAGAAAGCACCGGCGGTCCCGTCGACCCGGCGTGTGCGAGTCTTTGCGACTGTGTCGATGCCTCCTGCTCCACGTTGCCGGGATACCCGTTTGATTCAAGCGCCGACTGCCTCGACCAGTGCACCGGCTTCACCGCCGAGGAGACCGCCTGCTGGGGTGGATTCTGCGCGGAGATCACTGACAACCCGGCGCTCGCCGACCATCTCTGCGAGCACGCATGGGGCGGGCTTGGACTTCAGGAGTGCTGACTCCGACCTGGGCCGACGCCACTACGGGAGCATGAACAGAACCTCGGCCGAATGCGCGGACTCGCCAGCCGCGTTGCTTGCCATCACGCGATAGGCGTACTCGACCCCCGCTTCGACTGTGGCGTCGTGATGCACCACCGAGTCGAAAGGGAGCGCGAGCAGCTCGACGAATTCCGCCGCACCCTCGCGACGCTCGATGATGAACTCGTCTTCGTCGTCCGAGCCGTCGACCCAGCTGACGTGCGCACCTCCGACGGCCTCGACGACCGTCAGATCTCGCGGCGCCGCCGGAGGGGTCCCAACATCGGAGTCCCCGGCCGCGCATGCGGGCAGCACCGCCAGACCGACAACAAGAGCGCGAAGGCAAGTGCGGAAGGTGATCATTTTTCGTGGCCTCCATGGCGGGGCCGTTGGCAGCGTTGACGAAGCGCCAACGCAAACCGGGTTTCCGCCACGAACACCGGCGCCGGCTTGGCCTCCGTGCGCAAGTCGAGGGCCTCGCGCAGCGCCACCAACGCGGCCGCGTGTATCGTGTGCGGGCGCTGGCGTGATCGCCGATCGCCAGGTCGAGGGGGCCACGCGTGCGGTCGAGGAACGCGGATCGCCGCAACAGGCGAGGTTCACCGCGCCGCAGTCGGCATCGATCGCCTTGCGTCCTAGCTCTTGCTCGCACAGGGCCGGAAAGCCAGGATCTCCCGCTTGGCTCAAGCACTCGCCACCGGCTTGCTCGCACGCGTTCGATGCCTGAACGGGGTCCCCGCAGCAGGCTTGGTTCGCAGCTTGGCATTCGCCGCCAGCGATCTCCATTCGGCCGAGGTCCGCCTCACAGTTCGCGCCGAATCCCGGATCGCCGGGCTGAGAGAGACACTCACCACCGAGCGACTCGCACGAGACACCACCGCAGACGGTCGCCTTGTCCGCGCAGCAGTCCCCGAAGTCGATGCGGTCGTCGTCGCAGAACACTCCCCGCCAACGGCTTTCCCGTCGCAGCCCGAGTCTTGGCAGCTCCCGGGCAGGTCTGCCTTGCCCATGCCGCGTTCGGGTTCATCACCGGGGGTGGCTGCGTCCACCGTGCATCCGGCCCCAAGAACGAATACCAATGCGAATTTTCGACCCATGGCTCCCCTTCTGCTGAAGTGCGACAGGTAGCTGTGAGACGCACTCCGACGTCTAACGAAGGGGCGAACGACGGCGAATTCGGCGTCGCACGAGTGTTTTCGTCGGAACGGACTCGGGCCAGCACCCCCGCCACGGGCGCCGCGGCGCCGCCCACGCGGCGGGTTGCGATGTGGCGCGTAGTGTGGCCGCCGGCTTCCTCGACGCTCTTCGAGCCGGAACCGCGGAGCAAGGCATTCCACACGCGCCTCGTGATGAACGTGTGGAAACCGAGAAAGCGCGGCTGGGTGCGGCTTGAGATCACGGATCAAGACGCGTCCTGATCGCCAGAGCTGCCTGCAGAGGGGTCGCGCGCCACTCGTCGCGTAGAGGCGTTCCGAGTCACCACGGTCTCGGACCACGCTTGGAGAGACTCGCGATCAGCGGCTAACTCTGGCGACTCGCCCCATGCGATAGGATCGTGCGGGTGAAGTCCGAGATCCCGGCCGGGCGGGTGGCCGAATGACGGACGCGCGAGCGATCCTGCCCGCGCGGACCATCTGGGTGTTGTCGGTGACATACGGCGCGTTCTACCTGTGCCGAACCAACATCGCGGCCGCGCTCCCTGGCCTGCAACTCGAGCTCGAGCTGAGCAAAGCCGACACCGGATTCATGCTCGGAGCATCCAAGCTCGTCTACGGCGTCGGGCAGCTGATCAACGGCCAACTCGCGGAGCGGCTCTCGCCGCGACGGATGCTCGCCCTCGGCATGCTGGGCTCGGCCGGCCTCAACCTTGCGTTTGGGTTCGCAAGCGGCCTCGAGCTGCTCGCATTCGTGTGGGCCTGCAACGGCTATGCGCAGGCCCTCGGCTGGACACCGACGATGCGCGTGGCGTCGGACTGGCTCGATCCCGCGATCCGCGGCCGAGCAGTCGGTGTAATCGGCACCGGGTACCAGGTCGCGACGGCGTTGACCTACGTCATCTCAGGACTCGCCGTCGAGCGATTCGGCTGGCGTGGTGCGCTGCAGCTTCCTGCGATCCTACTGGTCGTCGCAGCGGTGCACATGCTGCTCACGTTGCAAGAGACGCCGTCGCACCGTCGCGACCGCGACGATGCTGCGACCCGCGTGCCGATCGCTCGCAGCATCCTGCTGACCCTCGGTAACCCGGCCCTGTGGCTACTCGCGCTCGCCCTCGGCCTCGTCAACGCGAATCGGTACGGCTTTCTCGACTGGGGAATCACCCACGTCACGGAGGTCCACGGTGGTGGGATCGGTAAGGCGGCGTTCGAGTACGCGGTCCTACCGGCCGGAGGGATCGCGGGCGCGCTCGCGGCGGGTTGGGCGAGCGATCGGTGGTTCGATGGCCGCCGTGCACCCGTGCTCGTGGTCGCGCTCGTGTGTCTCGCTGGGCTGACACTCGCTTATCGCGGCGCGGTCGGTCTCGGCTCGTTGCCAACCGTCGCCTGTTTGTTTGGCGTGGGCTTCGTGCTGTTCGGCGCCCAAGTCATGCTCGTCGGCACCGCACCCGTGGATCTCGCTCGCCCCGGGACACAGGCGGCAGCGGTCGGGTTTGTGAACTTCGCGGGATACATGGGAGCGTACGCCGGCGACCGGATCACCGGTAGCGTCGCGGACGCCTACGGGTGGGACTCGGCGATCGGATTTTGGGCGCTGTGCCCCGCCATCGCCGCGCTGGCCATGGGACTGCTGTGGACGCGGGTGGCGCCGAGATCCGCCGGCTAATCCGCGGCGATTCTCACGGATTTGACAGCACAACGGTCACGGTGCCGCTTTCAAACTCGCCCGCGACCAGATCCAACGCTCCGTCTTCGTTGAGATCACCCATGACGATCGCATATGGGGCGCTAGCGGTGGCGATCGAAAGCTCTTCTGCGAACATACCCGTGCCATCGTTCGCCAAGATCCGTATCGTCGCATCGCCGCCGCTGGCGGCGACAATGTCGAGATCCCCGTCGACATCGAGGTCAACGAGAGCGATGTCCAAAGGAGTAACCGCGCTACCTATTGGCGTGGCCGTACCGAACGAGCCAACCTCGGTGCCGAACAGCCGCAGCAGGTCCGATGCCCCGGCGACAACAAGGTCACCGATGCCGTCGCCATTGATGTCGCCGCCTGCGGCTGCTCGCGCGCCTGCACCGACGCCGATCGCGTTGGGTGGTCCGAAGCTGCCATCGGCCGAGCCGAGCAGCACGCTGACGGTTCCTGCGGGCTCTGAAGTCACCAGCGCATCGAGGTTGTCATCCTCGTTCAACTTCGCGAGCGACACGTCGGTGGGCCCCTCCCCAACGGGAATGGCGTTGAGACCGAAGAATGGCGACGGATCGGTCAGCAGGACCTGAACGAAGTGGGCTTCCCCAGCCACCGCAATCACATCGGTGGTGTCGCTGCCGCCAAGGTCAGCTGCCGTGATTGCGGAGGCACCGGCCCCAAACGGGGTGCTCGACTCAAACGCGAACGAAGCGTTCCCGTTCCCCCGCACAAAGATGATGACGCCCCCGGATGTTGGGCTTGCCACCGCGACGTCGTTGAGGCTGTCCCCATCGAAGTCGCCCCCCGCAAGCGCGGCCGGTGTTGCGCCGATACCGAAGACTTTCCGGACACCAAACTCCCCGGCGCCATTGCCGACGCGCAACACAACCGCGTCCTCGGAGGAGCTCGCCGCCACGAGGTCGAGGGCGGGGGCGCCGTCGAAGTTGCCAATGACCACGTCGCGAATTCCGCCTCCCATGTAGAGCGGAAACGGCGGGTCGAAACAAAACTCACCAGCAACCGGGACTCCGTCTCCGCAGCCCACGGCCGGCCCCTCGGTAGCGGACTCCGCTTGGCCGTCTGCGGTCGAGTCTGCCCCAACGCTAGTTTCTGTGGAGCCGCGGGCAACGCATTGACCTGCCACGCACGACAGACCGTCGACGCACGTGCCCTGCAGCGTGCACGGGCAGTCACGCGCGCCGGTCGGGGGAAAATCGCACATTGCGACCCCGGTACCTGCCGATGTCACTGGCCCGTCGTCCGAGGAGGAAGAAACGGAGGCGGCGGTGTCGTCGATATGAGCTCCGGTGGCCGTGCAGGCAGCCGCGGCAAGCCCCACCGCAAGCACCACTGCAGCAGCGCGCGGGCCTCGATCGGGCACCTGCGTCTGCGTCGCCGCTGCGGGTGGGAAGGCGCGAGGGCCTAGCACGCCCAGACTGTGCGTCACACACCCGCCGGTAGGCAAGCGCGGGATCGGCCGTAGGCGTGGCCAACCGGCAGCAGCGCCGACGCGTTCGACCTACGGCGCTCTTGTCCCGCGATCAGCGAACGCAATAACGCCCCGCGGGATCACGTTCACGGCAACAACAACGGCGCTTCCGCGCAGGGTCCGGCCGGCGAGCATCACGCGGAAGGAAGCGCAGGATTGGCCGCATCCTGGGCGGCGTCTCCAACCACGCACCGCATCGCGTCCACGGTGCGCTCGGGCCGTCCGCAACCGGCTCAAGTCCACGCGTCCCCTGGCCGAAGACGGGCCCTGTGACAGTCCGCCCATTGCGCGCACTCTTCCTCGCCGCCTCCTCCCTTGCGCTCGTCGGCTGCTTCTCGTTCCGCCGCGACGTCGGCATCGCCGACGCTTGCAGCAGTCCCTCGAGCACCAGCTGCCCGGCCGAATGCGATCGTTGCGACGGCGGCGTGTGTCACATCGACTGCTCCGCCGGCGGCTGCGAGCAGCGAATCCTCGAATGCGCGCCCGGCATGGACTGCGCACTGCACTGCGACGGGGCCGGGTCGTGTCGCGAAGCCAATGTCATCGGACCCGTCGGTGGATCCCTCAGCATGGCCTGCTCCGGCGATGCCTCGTGCGACGACGTCGTCGTCGCCGCGGAGAGTGGCCTCGAACTCAGCTGTGCCGGCGCGCAGGCCTGCCAAAGCGCGCACCTGCTGTGCGGCAATGGCACCTGCGACTGGACGTGCAAGGACTCCGACTCCTGTTCCGGGTTGGTCGTTCGCTAACACGTGATCGCGCCACCGAGGCGGACTTGACTCGGCTGCGCGGCCGGATGACGCTGCCTGCAGTGCGCGGCATCATCATCGGCGCCGGGCGGGGGCAGCGACTCATGCCTGCCACTGCCGACGCCCCGAAGTGTTTCACCGAGATCGGTGGTCGGCGAATCCTCGAGCATATCCTCTCGGCCTTGCGCGGTGGCGGCGTTGCTCCGATTGCGTTCGTCGGCGGCTACCTCATCGAGGCTGTCCGCGGCGAATACCCCGATCTCGACTTCATTCACAACGAGTCATGGGCCGAAACGAACGTACTCGGCTCGCTGATGTGCGCACGCGAGCGGATGACCGAGGGCTTCGTTTCTAGCTACGCGGACATTGTCTACCGTTCCGATGCCGTGTCCGCGCTCATGCGTTCCCCCGCACCCATCACTTTGGTGGTCGACACCGCGTGGCGCGCGCGCTACGAGCCGCGTACACAGCATCCGCCAAGCGACGGCGAGAAAGTCACCGTCCGCGATGGCCGGATCACGCGGATCCATCGCGACATCGCTCCTGAGCTCGCGCATGGTGAGTTCATTGGGGTGGCCAGGTTCACCGCCGAGGGCGCAGCTCAGCTTTGCGCCGCCTGGGATGAGCAACGCGCCCGCCACGGTGAGGGCCCATTTCGTGGCGCCCCGTCGATCTCGCGCGGGCACATGATTCTGCTTCTGCAGCAGATGATCGAAGATGGGATCCCGATTGCCCACGTCGATATCGCCGGCGGGTACCACGAGATCGACACCCTGCAGGACTGGGGACTAGCACAGGCCGCTCACGCGGCCGGGGAGCGCTGGGGATGACCCTGTTTCCGACCGGTGTAGTCGGCTCGCTACCGCGGCCGGCGTGGGTTCGCGAACTCGTCTTCGACGACGCGGTCGATCCCGCCGTGCGCGAACGTCGGCTCGATGCAGCGATCGCCTCCGTGATTGCGCTGCAGGAGCAGGCCGGGCTCGATTGCGTGACCGATGGCGAGTGGCGCCGCCGATCGTATATCGGCGTCATCGCCGATCTCGCCCATGGATTCACGCTCTCATTTGCGGCCGACGGGCGGCCGATGACCGTGGTAAGCGACGAGGTCACACCGAAACAGCCCGGATTTGTTGCGGCCGAGGCCCGCTTCGTGCGGACGTGCACGACGCGCCGCGTCAAGGCCACTCTCCCCTCCCCCGCTCTGCTCGGCGAGCGCATGTGGGATCCCTCGGCGTCGGCCCCCGCCTACCCGCGACGCGAGGACTTCGTCCGGGCGTGCATTCCGATCCTGCGTCGTGAGCTCGAGTTGTTGATCGCGACCGGTGTCGATGTGATTCAGATCGACGATCCTCACCTGTGCCTGTTCGTCGATCCCGGCGTTCGTGGCAGTTATCGCGATGCCG
The DNA here is from genome assembly GCA_902826865.1 of uncultured Myxococcales bacterium. Classification (GTDB taxonomy): domain Bacteria; phylum Myxococcota_A; class Polyangia; order Nannocystales; family Nannocystaceae; genus Xiheibacterium. The sequence continues at coordinate 12,723 of CADEGN010000079.1, read as the reverse complement.
ACGCGGCCGCCGGCTTCGCCGTCGACGCGACCAATGAGCTGGTCCACGGGCTCGATCCAATCACGCGTCCCGAGCTCTGCGTGCATCTGTGCCGCCGAGCCGGCGCACGGGCCCGCGGCGAGGCCGAACACCGCGGCGGATACGAGCCGATCTTGTCGGCGATCGACCGCTTACGTGTCGATGCCGTCACCATGGAGTTCTCTGACCCGCGCAGCGGCGATCCATCGGTGCTCGCGCGACTGCGCCCTGACCTGCGTTTCGGTCTCGGCGTCGTCGGCGTGACCCCCGGTGTCGTCGACGACGTGGACACCATCGTCGCGCGGGTTGAACGGGCGCTCGCCCACGTTGAAGCCGAGAGGATCGAGCTCGTGCCCGACTGCGGTTTTGCGCCGGGATCGGGGGCGATCGTCGACCTCGACGAGGTATATCGCAAGCTCGGCAACGAGGTCGTCGCCGCCGCACGGCTGCGCGCGCGCCATGGTGGCTGACATTCGCGCTACGCTCCCGGGCGATCATGAGTTCGGCGCGACCGTTCCGCATCCTCGGGGTACAGCAGATCGCCATCGGCGGGGCCGACAAGTCCGAGCTTCGTCGACTTTGGGTCGACACGCTCGGGCTCTCGCCCGTCGGCAGCTACCGCAGCGAGCGCGAGAACGTCGACGAGGACATTCTGGCCGTCGGTGATGGCGCTGCGCGCGTTGAGATCGATTTGATGCAGCCGATCGATCCGGCGGGTCGCCCCAAAGTCCACGAGCCTCCGCTCAATCACATTGGCTTGTGGGTCGATGATCTGCGCGGCGCGGTCGAGTGGCTACAAGCGCAGGGCGTGCGCATCGCACCCGGCGGGATCCGGCGCGGCGCCTCCGGCCACGACATCTGCTTCATCCATCCCCGCGGATCCGACGACGCACCGATCGGAGGCTGCGGCGTGCTCATCGAACTGGTGCAGGCACCCGCGGAGTTACTGGTCGATCGCCTTGGTCCGGATTGAGCGGTCGCCGACGCGCTCGTTCCCCGGCCTCCCGTCAACCGACGAAGCCAACGTCGCACCCGTAGCGAACGTCGAGCTTCGCCATCATGTCGGCCTGGACGAGCAAGCACGCGTCGGGACACAGCACAACCGTATCGGTGTCGATGTAAAATGCGTCGGGCGTGCACTGGGCCGGTCCGCTCACCTGGTGGAACGTCTCAGCTGGGCCGACACCGCCGGGCAGATAGTCGATCTCGATGGTATCGGGATCGATGGTCTCGCCATCGGGCGGATCAGGAATCGCAAAGGAGCAGGCGACGGGCGTGGTTTCGACCACGCCCTGGGCGATCTGCTGGAACACGACCGCGAAGTCGGCGGCCTGCGAGAGCGGGAATCGCCAGCCACCGGTGAGGATCGCAACCTGCTGAATCGATCCGCCGTTGCCTGCGATTGGATCGGTTGGCAGCCAGGGGGCGGTCGAAGGGTTGTTGACCGGCATCGAGGTGATCACGTGCATGAGGTAGTTACGATCGCCAGGCGTGCCAAACAACGCATCGGGCAAGGCGAGCAAGGCGCTATCGAACGCATCACCATCGCTCGCAGCGTTCGACGCACTGCTGCCGTCGGTCATCGCAAGGATGACCTTGTTGGCCTCGGGCCGCAGCCAGTCGGAGTAGCCGCCGGGCGCAAGGGCGTGCGGATCGGGGGCCGCGTACCAGCCGAGGATAGAGGCCAAGAACGCACCCGAACCAGTCGCCTGGTCGTAGTGAAAGTAGTTGGCCGTGAGCGCCGGGACGGGCGGCGGCGGAGCACAGTCCGTGCCCGATAGCGGCATACTGATGCAGATGTCGAGCTGATCACCGGGTGGATAGTCGCCGGCGACAATCACCCGGTAATCGAGCCCACTCGCGCCGAGGATCAGGGCGAGGTTGGCGTTGATGCTCTGCTCGACCGCGTCGATCGCAGCGGCCATTGAGTTCGAGGTGTCGATCATCAAGAGTACGTCGACGGGTACGAACTCAACGCTGGCCGCGAGCGTCTGTGCAGCACACTCGCCGCCCGTATCCCAGGGAAGATCCGACTGCGAGCCCAAGTCGAGCCGAGCCCCTGTGGCCCCCTCGTCGGCCGTTGTCGGCGTGGATTCGCCTCCGCCCAGCGTCACCCCGGCGGAGCCCAGGGTCGCGTCGCTGCGGTGGCCGCCACCATCTGCGCATGCGCAGACCACGGCGCAGCTGACAAGCCATTGCTTCATCCGCTCGTCCCCCGGACGCTGAGCATAGCTTGCCCTGCGCGGGTGCGCCTGGCCCCCGCGAGAGCACTCACTCCAGCCCCGCCGGAGCGGGCCCGCGGACACAACCGTGGGAGCCCCTCGACCGCGGCGCTCGGCTTTGCCAAGCTCGCTGCCGTCCCATGCCGCCACGACGGTCGTTCTACCCTGAGATCGAACCTTATGACGTCGGCATGCTGCGCGTGTCGGACTTACACACGATCTACTACGAGCAATCGGGCAACCCAAAGGGCAAGCCGGTCGTATTCGTGCACGGTGGACCGGGCGGTGGCACTGACCCAAAGCAGCGCCGCTTCTTCGACCCGAGCGCCTATCGCATCGTGCTGTTCGACCAACGCGGCTGCGGCAAGAGTACGCCCCACGCGTCGCTCGTGGACAACACGACATGGCACCTCGTCGCCGACATGGAGGCGTTGCGCGAGCACCTCGGCATAGGTCGCTGGCAAGTGTTTGGCGGCTCGTGGGGAAGCACGCTCGCGCTCGCCTACGCCCAAGCCCACCCCAATCGCACCAGCGAGCTCGTGCTCCGCGGGATCTTCATGCTCCGGCGCAAGGAGCTCGACTGGTTCTATCAAGCGGGTGCCAGCGCGCTCTTCCCCGACGCTTGGGAGAAGTACCTCGCCGCGATCCCGAGCGCAGAGCATGGGGATCTCATCGCTGCCTATCATCGGCGGCTCACCCACCCCGACCCGCAAGTCCAGCTCGCCGCTGCCAAGGCGTGGAGCGTGTGGGAAGCGAGCACGAGCTTCCTCGTGCCCAGCGACGACTTCATCGCGCATGCGGGTGAGGACGCGTTCGCGACCGCATTTGCACGGATCGAATGCCACTACTTCGTCAACGGAGGGTTCTTCGAGGTTGAGGATCAGCTACTTCGCGACGTGGCTCGGATTCGCTCGATTCCAGGCGTGATCGTGCAGGGCCGCTACGATGTGGTTTGCCCGATGATGTCAGCGTGGGATCTCCACCTGGCCTGGCCCGAGGCCGCGCTTGACGTCGTGAGCGACGCCGGGCACTCGGCATACGAGCCCGGCATTGTCCACGCGCTTGTCGGTGCCACCGACCGGTTCCGCACGCGTGCCGGTGACGTTCCCCCGGGTTGACGCCGGTGCCCCGGGTTGCAAAGCTCGGCCGCGCCGTGGCTTCTCCCCTCTACCCCGCGATCGAGCCGTATCACAACGGCATCCTCCGGGTGTCGCCGCTCCACCAGCTGTATTACGAGGAATGCGGCAACCCCGACGGCAAACCCGTCGTGTTCCTCCACGGCGGTCCCGGTGGCGGAATTGAGCCACGCCACCGCCGGTTCTTCGACCCCGCGCGCTACCGAGTTGTACTCTTCGATCAACGCGGGTGCGGGCGCAGTACGCCCCACGCTTCGCTGATCGACAACACCACCTGGCACCTCGTCGACGACATCGAGGCGCTTCGCGACCACCTAGCGATCGAGCGTTGGCAGGTCTTCGGCGGCTCGTGGGGCAGCACGCTGGCACTCGCCTATGCTCAGCGCCACCCAAACCGGGTCACCGAGCTGATCCTGCGCGGGATCTTTACCTTCGCCGCCGACGAGACGGCATGGTTCTACGGCCAAGGCACACGGTGGATCTATCCGGACGCCTGGCGACAGTTCGAGTCGGCGATCCCCGTCGACGAACAGCAGGATCTCATCGCTGCTTACTATCGCCGCCTTGTTGGGGATGATCGTCCAGCGCGTGAATCCGCCGCACGGGCGTGGAGTACCTGGGAGTGCAGCGTGGCCGCGCTCGCACAGGACTCGGATCTCATCGCCCACTGCGACGATCTCGCGTTCAGTCTCGCGTTTGCACGGATCGAGTGCCACTATTTCGTCCATGATGGTTTTTTCCGCACCCCCGATGAGCTGATCGCGGGCATGCCCCGGATCGCCCACCTCCCAGGCATGATCATCCACGGGCGCTACGACGTGATCTGCCCATTGCGCAACGCGTGGCGCTTGCACCGGGTCTGGCCGGCGTCGCAGCTGGCGATCATCGAAGCCGCCGGGCACTCCGCCAACGAGGCCGGCATCACCGCCGCCCTGGTCCGCGCCACCGACGACTTTGCCGATCGGTGATCTCGTCACATCCTTAGATGCAGATCGAGCGACGCGGCGCGGCACGACGCACCGCACGACTCACCATCTTGGTCGACGTACGCCGGGGTGAACGTGTTGTCGAACACCAAGGTGGCGGCGGCATCCCGCACCGTAACGTCGAACGCGGTGGGAGTTTTGGGCCAGCGCATGACCGGACGGCCGGCGTCGGTGTCGCCACCTGTCCCGTCCTCACCCGAATCGACTTCCTCGAAACCGCCGATCATTCCTTCCGCATCGCCGGTGCAGCTCGCGGGCCCACCGTCGACCACGAGACGACATGTCGCGATGTCCTCGTCGGCGCTGACAACCACATCGTACGCTGTCGATCCGAATACGCCCATCGGGTCGGCAGCGACAAGCACAAGCTCGATGTACCCCTCGCAGTCGCGCTCGCACGGCTTGCACGCCGCAACCAGGACCACCAAGCCGACGATTCGGCGTTTCAAGGCTTCGCTCCTTCGGTATCGATGCGCCAATAGTCAAACAGAAACGCCAGTTCGAAGGCGCGCTCCCGCAAGGCCCCGGTGCGGCCGGTCGCGCCCTGATGCCCGCCCTCCATCTCGATACGCAGCAAGATCGGTCGCGTTCCGGTGGTCACGGCCCTCAGGCGCGCTGTCCACTTTGCAGGCTCCCAATACCCGACACGGGGATCATTCCATCCCCCAGTGATGAGCATTGCCGGGTAAGGAGCGGCGCGGACGTTTTCGTAGGGCGAGTACGCGAGCATGTCGGCGAAGGCGTCGGGGTTGCGGGGATCGCCCCACTCTTCCCACTCCGTCGCGGTCAGCGGCAACGATGCATCGCGCATGGTGTTGATGACGTCGACGAAGGGAACGTGGGCGACCACCGCGCCGAAGAGGTCCGGACGGCGATTGGTGGCGGCGGCGACGAGCAATCCACCGGCGCTCCCGCCCGAGATCGCCAGCTGCTCGGGCGCGGTCAGGCCCTGGGCCACCAACGCTTCGGCGCAGGCGATGAAGTCATCGAAACTGTTGTGTTTGACGCGGAGCTTCCCGCCCTCGTACCACCGCCGCCCGAATTCGCCGCCACCGCGCACGTGGGCGATCGCAACGGCGACATCGCGTGTGAGCAGCGGCAGGTCGACGTCGACAAACGCGGCGTCGTACTCAGCTCCGTAGGCGCCGTAGCCCCGTAACAGCAGCGGCCCCGAGCCGTCGCGCGCGCGATGGCGCACGAGCGAGATCGGGATCTCCGTACCATCACGTGCTTTGGCACCCAGGCGCTCCACAACGTACGCCCCGGGATCATGCCCCGGGACCTCATCGCGATCGACGACCACGAGCTCACGCGTCGTGGGATCGTAGTCGTATGAGGTGTCGGGAGCGGCCAAGGTGCTGTATTCGAGGCGAACCTTGTCGCTTGAGACCTCGGGTTGCGGGCCCAAGCGCAACTCGTAGGCAGCGTCCGGCATTGCCACATCGTGGGCTTCGCGACCGCTGAGATCGGTGATCCAAACCGTCGGGAGTCCGCGCTGCCGGCCGCCGATCGCGACGTGACGCGCGAACGGTTCGACGGTGGTGACGTCGCCATCGCCAGGGGGAACAAAGAACGGACGCCATGACGCCGCACTGGGACTGGCCACGGGCGCGACGTCGACGCGAAACTCGCGATCATTGCGGTTGTTCACCACGTAGAAGCGATCGCCCGCATGGGCGACCCCATACTTCACGCCCGCCTGGCGCGGTTCGATGAGTTGCGGGCTAGCATTCGGATCGCCCGCCGGGATCACCCTGACTTCGGTGGTGACCTGGCTGGCGGCCGTCACGATCACGAACGCCTCGCTGCGCGACGCCTCGACCGAGAGCGCGAACATCGGATCCGGCTCGTCGAGCACCCTCACGTCCGAGTCGGCCCGCCCGACTTCGCGGCGCCAGAGCTCGTGCGCTCGGTTGCTGCCGTCAACCCTGGCGTAAAAAAGGGTGGTGCAGTCCGCAGCCCACGCCAGCTCGCCGCTCACGTCACCGCCAAACCGGTCGACCTCGGCGCCGGTGGCGATGTCGCGAACCAGCACGGACATGCGCTCGTCACCGCGGGTGTCGATGGCAAGCGCGATGCGCCGACCATCCGGGCAAACCTCTTCCGCCCCGACGGCGAAATAGTCGTGCCCCGCGGCCATCGCTTGGAAGTCAGCGACAACCTGCTCCGCGCCGACCATCTGCCCGTCAACGATCGCGCGACGCAGCAGCGTGGGGTACTCGCGATCGCGTCGCTCGAGCCAGAGGTACGCCCACGGACCATCGATCGTTGGGGCGCCGCGATCTTCTACGGGTACGTAACCGCGGAGCTCGGCGACCAGGCGCTCGCGCGCCCTGCTCGTCGGAGCCATCGCCGCCTCGGCGTAGGCGTTCTCAGCCGCGAGATACGCCGCCGTCCGCGGATCCTCGCGATTCCTTAGCCACGCATAGTCATCGATGAGCGTGTGACCGTGGATCTCGACACGAACGGGATCGCGCGATGCCACCGGCGGAGCAAGTGGCTCGGCACCACTGGCCGGAGCCCGCACACTCGGCCGACACGCTGCGATCGCTGCCGCTGCAGCGAGGACAATGTGACTCAGACCTCGGCCAGCCACTCGCCGACCTGCCGTGCATAGTAGGTAAGGATCACGTCCGCGCCCGCGCGACGGATCGCGACAAGGCTCTCCATCACAACCCGACGCTCGTCGAGCCATCCGCGTTCGCTCGCCGCCTTGAGCATCGCGTACTCACCGCTCACCTGGTAGGCGGCAACGGGCAGGGCGGTGGCGGCACGGACGCGGGCAATCACGTCGAGATACGCCCCGGCAGGTTTGACCATCAGCATGTCGGCACCTTCGGCCTCGTCGAGCTCGACTTCGAGTTCAGCCTCGCGGACGTTGGCCGGGTCCATTTGGTAGGTCTTTTTGTCGCCGTGGCGGGGCGCGCTGTCGAGCGCTTCGCGGAAGGGCCCGTAGAAACCAGAGGCGTACTTGGCCGTATAGGCCAGGATCGAGACCTCGGCAAACCCATCAGCGTCAAGTGCATCGCGAATCGCACCGACCCGACCATCCATCATGTCGCTCGGCGCCACCACGTCGGCGCCTGCACGTGCCTGGCAAAGCGCCTGCTTGCACAACACTTCGACCGTCTCGTCGTTGAGGATCCGCCCATCGGGGCCGACGATTCCATCGTGACCGTCCGAAGAGTACGGGTCGAGAGCCACGTCGGTGACGAGCACAGTATCCGACCAACGCGACTTGATCTCCGAGAGCGTCCGCGGCACCAAACCGGCAGGATCGAAGCTCTTGCTCCCGCGAGGATCTTTGAGCTCGTCCGTCAATGCCGGGAAAATGGCGAACATGCGGATCCCGACCGCGCGAGCCCGCTCGATCTCGGCCAGAAGCCCGCGCCGGCCGAAGCGCATGCACCCGGGCATGGATCCGATCGGTATGTCGTCGTCGCGCTCGTGGACGAATAGTGGGTAGACGAAATTCGCCGGCCCGACGGTGGTCTCGCGGCAGGCATCGCGGATCGCCGCGGACTTGCGATTGCGTCGGGGCCGACGACGGAGCGACAGACGCGTCATGATCGTGCACCCAAGCTACCACGACGCGAGCGTCCCGACGATCGCGATTGCGTAAGCGTGCCGCGGCGGGTGACCGCGACCGACTCGGCGTCTGCGAACCGCCACGGCAACGCGCGGTGTTGGGGCAAGGCGTAGTCGATGCCAACACGCGGGCCAACGAGCACGTTGGCAGCGCCCGCGGCGGCCAGCACCGCAAGCCCTGCGTCGGCGAACAGCGGTGTATGCGACCAACTCGGATCGAGAGCAAGCGCCTGACCGACCTTACCGGGGCCAGCCAGCCAGGTCGCGGATGGCCCCGTCCCTCGTCGACGCGCGACCACGGCGTGACCTGCGATCACCTCGCACGATCGCACGAGTACCGCCGCCGCTTCACCTTCGGCGCCGGCGACGATGTTGAGCATGTTGTGGAGCCCGTAGCACAGATACACGTAGGCGTGGCCGCCGGGATCCCACAGCGCGGCGTTGCGCGCGGTCCTGCCCGAGCGGGCATGGCAAGCGGTGTCGCCCGGCCAGCGGTAGGCCTCGACCTCGGTGATGCGGAGCTCCACCGCCCCGCGGCGGATGTGCTGGCCGAGGAGCGCACGGGCCACGGTGACTACGTCGCGAGCGTAGAACGAGCGCGGCAGCAGACGTCCGGGGTGGCTCACGGCAAGCTCACGGGAGGAATGGTCACGCCGCATCGGGGCGCGGTACACCGCACGCATCGGCAACTGCGTCACGGTAAGCCGACCACATGAGCAGTGTACGCTCCATCGCCGCCACCACCGTGGCACGGCGGTCGGCCTCCACGTAGTCGAGGACAATGCGCCACGCGGACTGGCGGTGCCCGCCCTCGACCATGCGATGGGCACGAACCAACTCGAGGTCCTCGAGCGGCAGGCCGTAGTGTTTTACCAACGGATGTTCGGACAAAGGCGGCGCTGGGCGGCGCGGCGCGCCGTCTTCGATCTCCCCGCGTTCATACTCTGTACCCTCGAGGAAGATCGTCGTCACCGCGGTCGCCACGTCCCAGCCCCTATCGGTGGTGGCGGCGTCGATTTCGGCACGGTAGCGGCTGGCGGCGGGGAGCAGGTCCACGCTGCCAAAACGCGACAGATCCATCCCCAGCCCGCGCGGATAAGCGAGGAAGAGCTCGGCGTGCGGTCGCCCTTGCGAGAGCTTCCCCGTCTCCTCCTCGAACAGGTTCTCGGCCAATTCGGCGCGCACCGCTGGGATCGGACACTGCACGAATGCGCGGCCGAGCAGGCGGGCAAAGTCGCGGATGTACACGCCGTACTCGTTCTCGAGGTGGATGTGCAACAGGGCCTTCGCGACCTTGCCGAAGGTGAACGAAGGCCACGCCCAATGGCGTTTACGCTCCATCACGGCCAAAAGCGCCTGCTTGAAGGATTCCCGATCCACGGCATCAGCATACACCGGCTTGCCCAGGCGGTCAGGCAGGCGGCAAACTTGCGCGGCCGTGCAACTCGATGGGCCACGACGCGCTTGGGCCGACGCCCCCGATCGGGCGTGGACACTGCGTGTGATCTTGGCGCAGAGCGGGCTGTGGATGGCCGCGGTCGGCTTCGTGATCATCACCGGCCTGGTCCGCAGTTGGGGCGACGCCGAGTACCTGGTGTTTTCGCTCGCCGTCGCGGCGCCGGCCGTGTTCATCCCCGCGTTCTCGCGTACCCGTCCCGATCGTGGACGCCCATGGCGGCAGTGCTACTGGTTCAAGCTCAACGTGTGGGTCGCGGTTGTCGTAGCGTTCGGTACCTACTTCGGCACGCATTACTTCTTCGACTTCATGGGCATGCGCTACGCGTTCGGGGCCAAGTGGACCTTTGATGCCGCGGGGCTTGGTCACAGCGGCCAACACGTGCCGGTGTTCATGTACCCGCTTACGCACGCCTACTTCATGACCTACTACGCGGTATTGATGGTCGGTGAGCGCGCGGTGGTTCGCCGGCTGCGTCCAGGCATGCTCGGCCGCGCGCTCGTGGTATTGGCATTGGCCTACGCGATCGCGTTCGCCGAGACGTTCTGCATGGCCAGCGACCTTCTGGGCGATCTCTTTGCCTATGAGAAACGCGGCACAATGCTGGCGATCGGTTCCTTTGGCTATGCCGTGTACTTCGTGATCGGGCTGCCGATGGTCCGCAGGATCGACGCCGACGGCACATCGTGGACGCTTGGCCGCGTTGTGCTCGAGGCCCTCGCCACCTGCATGGCGATCCTGGTGTTGCTCGAGGTGTGGGCCAAGCTGATGGGGCCACTATGACGCAGCTACGCCGCCGCGAGTTCATCACAACAGCCATCAGCGGGGCGGTCGCCGCGTGTGCCCGCCCGCACCGCACTGCGGATCCGTCGGGATCGGCTACGCTCGCCGTGCGCGGCGGTACGATCTGGACCAGCGCGGGCCAAACCACCGACGCCGTCGCCTGCGTCGGCGATCGCATCGTCGCGATCGGCGAACGCGACGTCGCCGCCCGGCGCGGCCCCGACACCCGCGTGATCGACCTGGGCGGAGGCATGGCGACGCCGGGTCTGGTCGACGGCCACGCGCACCTCGTTGGACTCGGTCAGTCACTCGAAATCGTGGATCTTCGCGGCGCGCGCTCGGTCGACGAGATCGTCAAACGCCTGCGCAACCAGGGCCCCACGGACGGCTGGCTGCTCGGCCGCGGTTGGGATCAGAACCTCTGGGAAGATCCACAGATGCCGACGCACGCGCCGCTCGACGCCGCGTTCGGCGACCGCCCGGTCTGGCTGCGCCGCGTCGATGGGCACGCCGGTTGGGCCAGCGCCGCACTCTTGCGGACGGCCGGTATCGGTCGCGAAACGACGCCGCCGGCCGGCGGCGAGATCCTGCGAAATGCCCAAGGAGAGCCGACGGGCGTGCTCATCGACGCGGCCATGGACCTGATCACGCCTCCGGCGTCGAGTCGCACGGACGTGCGGCGTTGGGTCCTCGCCGGCGCCGCCCATGCGGTCGAGCGCGGCCTCACGGGTGTTCACGAGATGGGGATCGCGGCCGACGCCGACGCGGTCTATCGCGAGCTCGCCGCGACGGGCGAACTGCCGCTGCGGGTCGACGCCTACGCGGCCGCCGAGTGGCTGACGGGCGGCTTGCAACCGCATGCGGTTGAGCCGGCGAACGCGTCCTATCGCCTGGTCGGCGTGAAATTCTATGCCGACGGCGCGCTCGGCAGCCGCGGCGCTGCACTGCTGGAGGATTACAGCGACCGTCCCGGGCACCGCGGACTGATCCAATACGATGCCCCAACGCTGCGGCGGATCGTCGGATTGGCCGTGGCCGCCGGCTTGCAACCGGCAACCCACGCGATCGGCGACGCGGCCAATCGTGCGGTCCTCGACGCCTACGCCGAAGCGATGTCGGCCGCGGAGCGATCCGCCCTGCGCCCGCGCATCGAACACTGCCAGATCGTCGCACTTGCGGACATTCCTCGCTTCGTGGAGCTCGGTGTGATCGCCAGCATGCAACCGACGCATGCGACGTCGGATATGGAGTGGGTGCCACCGCGGATCGGACCGGACCGTCTCGCGGGTGCCTATGCGTGGCAGCGTTTCCTCGCCGCCGGGGTGCCGCTCGTTTTCGGGAGCGACTTCCCGGTCGAGCACGCCGATCCGCGCCTGGGACTCGCCGCCGCGGTCTCGCGTCAGGATACCGGCGCGCAGCCTCCGGGTGGATGGCTACCGGACCAACGGCTGTCGCTCGATCAGGCGCTCCACGCGTTCACACGCATGCCTGCCTACGCCGCTCGCCGCGAGGACGAGGTCGGTGTGCTGGCCATCGGCATGCTCGCCGACATCACGTGTTTCGCTCGTCCGCTCGATCCGGATCCGGCAAGCCTCCGTGCTGCGCCGATCGCTGCGACGATCGTCGGCGGTCGCGTCGTCTTCTCCGCGCCATGACGCACGAAGGGGACGGCCCACCGGGCGCGTCCCCTCCACCGGTCGAGCCGGCCCGCCTCAACCCATGCGCGCGATGATATCGCTGCCGAACTCGCTGCACTTACGCAACGTCGCGCCCTCCATCAGGCGATGGAAGTCGTACGTCACCTGCTTGGCGGAAATCGCGGCCTCGACGCCCTTGAGCACCAGATCCGCAGCTTCGTTCCACCCCATGTAGCGGAGCATCATCTCGCCCGAGAGGATCACCGAACCAGGGTTGACCTTGTCTTGGCCCGCGTATTTCGGCGCGGTGCCGTGGGTCGCTTCAAAGATCGCCGCACCCGTGGCGTAGTTGATGTTGCCGCCTGGCGCGATCCCAATCCCGCCGACCTGGGCAGCGAGCGCGTCGGAGATGTAGTCGCCGTTGAGATTCATGGTGGCGATAACGGAGTACTCGGATGGACGGGTGAGGATCTGCTGCAAGAACGCATCGGCGATGACATCCTTGATCACGATCTCGTGGCCGTCCTTCTTGATCGACACCCACGGACCTCCGTCGATCTCGGTGCCACCATAGTTGGACTTGGCCAGCTCGTAGCCCCAGTCGCGGAATGCCCCCTCCGTGAACTTCATGATGTTGCCCTTGTGGACCAGCGTCACGCTGGGCAACTTGTTGGTGAACGCGTAGTCGATCGCCGCTTTCGCCAACCGCGTCGTGCCTTCCTTCGAAATCGGCTTCAGGCCGATCCCGCTCGACTCTGGGAAGCGGATCTTGCTGTGACGCTGCGGAAACGCCTTGGCCAAGAGATCGAGGAACTTGTTGCAGTCCTCGGTGCCGGCTTGGAACTCGATGCCGGCGTAGATGTCCTCGGTGTTCTCGCGGAAGATCACCATGTCGAC
>CADEGN010000078.1:21908-29488 GCA_902826865.1 uncultured Myxococcales bacterium | reverse complement strand
CGCTGATCGCCACGGGGATCGACGCGGCCGAGATGTTGCCGTACTTGGCCAAGACGCTATAGACCCGCTCGCTGGGGATCTTGGCCCGCTCCCGCGTCGCCTCCATGATGCGGAGGTTGGCCTGATGGGGAATGAGAAGGTCGACATCGTCCGCGCCGATCCCGGCGGTGGCAAGCGCGTCGAGCAGGCCTTGGCTCATGGCCGTGACTGCATGCTTGAAGACCTTGCTCCCCTCCATGTAGACGGTGTGGGCGCGTTCGTCGACCGTGGCGTGCGAGGCCGGCATCCGCGTGCCGCCGGCGGGGACGTTGAGGATCGAGGCGAGCGTGCCGTCCGACCCCCAGTTGGATGCCATCACGCCCGAGCTTCCATCCCCGCGGGTGACGATCGCGGCACCGGCACCGTCGCCAAACAACACACTGGTGCGCCGATCGTCCCAATTGAGGATCTTCGAGAACACCTCGGCGCCGCAAACCGCGATGTACGTGGCACTTCCGCCGGCGAGCCAATTCGAGGCGACCTCGAGGCCATACAGGAAGCTCGAGCAGCCGGCCATCACGTCGAACGCCGGCATGCCGCGGATCTGCAGGTGATCTTGCACCCAGCACGCCGTCGACGGAAAGAGCGTGTCCTGCGAGCAGGTACCGACGATGATCCCATCGAGCTGCGCGGGCTTGATGCCCGCCTTCTCGCACGCGTTCGCGATCGCCCGAGCTGCCAGGTGGCTTGTCGCCGTGTCGGCGTCGACGACGCGGCGCGACCCGATGCCGGTGCGCTCGCGGATCCACGCGTCCGAGGTCTCCATGGTCTGGGCCAGATCGTCGTTGCTGACGACCTTCGCCGGCAGGTAGCTACCCATGCCGATGATCTTGATGTTCTTCACCGTCGTCACCAGGCGGCGGACGCCGCGAGCCGGGACGTCCGTATCACCCATGCGCGTCAGTGGTCAACCGGTCGGCGGAACCGACCGGGCGACCGGGCGCAATCGCGCCAGCCCATGGATCGCTTCGAGGGGTCCGTGCGGCCGCGAAAACCGCCACTGCGCCAGCGCGACCCAACGCCGCACGCACGACGGGCAGCGTGGGCCGCATCGCGGTCGACGGTGGTTCCCGACCCACGCCGGTCGCGGGACAACGCGGCGGCCGCCCTTCTTTCGTGATTAGCGCTCAAGTAACTCGTGCAAGTGGGTTCGCTCCCACAGCACAGCTTCGGCGTAGCGCTCGAACTGCGCCTCGGCACGGCGGAACTCCGGCGTGTGGTACACCCGGCGGCCATCGATGACCGGCATGTCGTGCACTTCGTGCAGCATCTCATGGTAGACGATCCACGCCACGAAGAACCTCGGCACGTCGGCGGCGTCGAGCACAGGGTGGATGCGGATCAGCTCGTCCTCGAAGGTGTAGCTGCCGAGCTTGATCGAATCGCGGCTACGCCGACGCTTCCCCCGCGGTCCCCAGGTGATCCGTGCGCGGATCGATCGGGCGAAGTACTGCGCATTGAGTTCGTCGAAGACCTCACGCAGATTGTGGTACTTGCCCTCGACGTCGCACGGGACCTGCGGCGCGCGATCGCGGCGGCGGATCCGCGGCTCGTTGGTGTCGATGTAGTGCCGCAACAATTGCGTTGACTCGCGGTCGCGCAACTCGGCGTAGCGGGCGAGCGCTCGAAGCACCGGCGATGGTGCCTCGACAAACATGTGATGGAGGCGAAAGGTGACGACACCATCGCCGCGTTTGATCGAAACCATCGTATGAAGGTTGTCGGTCAAAACGACGCGCGGGCGCCCCTTGACGAGATGCGCGGCCAGCCGTTGCTGCAACGCTGCGCGCGCCTCCTCGTCGGCGGCCGCGAGCTCGGGATCACCGCCGTCGATAACGTCCTCGTCTCCGGCGTCGAGCGCGTCAAACTCGGTCGGGATCGCTGCGCGCCCCCGCTCGTGGTCATGCCCCGAAGGAGGGACCATGCGGGGCACCGAGCGCGGCCGGCCGGCCGCCGATCGACGGGGCGGGTTCATGGGGGAGGACATACCCGGGGGCAGCGAAGCCGCCCCATCCACCGAGACATTGTGAACCATGTCGGAAGGGCTTGCGAACGGCGCGGGTGACCCCGCGGAGCTCGCGGCGACTACGGTCGGAGCGCCGCGACGCACGTGGCGTTAGCTTATGATCACCCGGTGGACGCGGCGAAAAAACCGCCGGCTCGCCGGCGCCCGCGTCCGCCCCTTGAAAGTTTGCGAAGCCCGCCGAGATCTGCCGAGCCACACCGATGCCCGAGACCACCTACGAGGTCTTCCTTTTCGCCGGCCTGCGCGACCGAGCCGGACGCGACCACATTGCGGTCACGCTGCCGATCGGTGCTCGCGTCGCCGAGCTTCTCGCCGCCGTCGCCGCGGCTGTGCCTGCCATCGCCTCGGCCCTGCCCCACTGCCGCGTGGCCGTGGCCCTCGAGTTCGTGGGGCTCGAGCACACGCCGCGCCCGGGCGATGAGATCGCCCTCATCCCCCCGGTGAGTGGAGGTCACGATGGCGCGCGCGTGCGGCTTGTCCGCGCACCGTTGTCGCTCGACACCATCGTCGGTCTCGTCCGCGATCCCGAGGCGGGCGGCCTCGCGACCTTCTGCGGGCAGGTCCGGCGCCGGAGCCTCGGAAAAACCGTCGACCACCTCGAGTACGAAGCCTACGAGGACATGGCGCTGCGGGTCATGGACGCCATCGTGCAACGGGTGACCGACGAGATCACCGGGGCCAAGGTGGCGATCGCCCATCGCCTAGGGACGGTCGCCGTCGGCGAAACCGCTGTGATCGTGGCCGCCAGCGCGCCTCACCGCGCCGAGGCGTTCGCCGCCTGCCGCATGGCGATCGAGGCACTCAAGCGCGATGTACCGATATGGAAGCGCGAGCTGGGAAACGACGGGACGCAGTGGTTCGGTCGCGGCCCCTAGTCCCATTGGAAACGTGATTGCTCGCCACCACGTTTCTAGGGGACTCGCGATGCAACGCGCTGCCGACCTCGCCGAGAAGAGATCCCGTGCGCGCGAAGATCTCTGGTTCAGCCGACGACGGCACCCTGAGCCTCGAACCCCCGCCATCGCAGCCCCCCGGTCGCTGGTGGCTGCGCGCGCGCGGCGGCCCGGCGGCGGAGCTCCGCGATGGCCTGGTCATCGGCAGCGGCGCGGACGTCGGATTGCGGTTGACCGACCGCTTTGTGAGCACCCACCACGCGCTGATCCGCCGCGAGCACGGCAGCTGGTGGATCATCGACCTCGATTCGAAAAACGGCACCCTCGTCGAGGGTCGACGCGTCGGCTCCGCGCTCCTCGTTCCTCGCCTAACCCTGTCGCTCGGACGTTACCTGATCGATGTCGACGTGGACAGCGCAGTCGACCACCGCGACGACGTGGCCGCGATGGTCGGCGATGACGCGGTGCTCGGCAGGGACCCGGCGCTGCTCAAAGCCATCGCCGCGCTGCGTCGCTTTGCCGCCATGCGCCCACCGGTGCTTGTCCGCGGCGAGACCGGCACGGGCAAGGACCTCGCCGCGCGCATCGTCCACGCCGCCGGCCCCCGCGCTCGCGGTCCGCTGGTCGTGCTCAACTGCGCAGCCATCGTCGATGGCCTCGCCGAAAGTGAGCTGTTCGGCCACGTGCGCGGGGCGTTCTCCGGGGCGTTGCGAGCCCACGCCGGCGCATTCGTGCGGGCGTCCGGCGGCACGTTGTTTCTCGACGAGATCGGCGAGCTGCCGTTGGCACTCCAGGCAAAGCTGCTGCGTGTGCTCGAGAACGGCCGCGTGACACCGGTCGGCGGCGAGAGAGAAATCGAAGTCGATGTGCGGGTCGTGGCCGCGACCCACCGCGACCTTGAAGCGATGGTGGGCCACGGGCAATTGCGCGAAGACCTTTATCATCGCCTCGGCGTGCTCAGCGTCGAACTCCCGCCGCTTCGCGAACGTCGCGACGACATCGAGCTGCTGGTGCGCCGCTTCGCCGCCGTTGCCGAGTCAGAACTCGGGCGTCCGGTCGTGGTGACGGCCGAGGCGATCGCGGCCGCCCGGCGCCAGCCTTGGCCCGGGAACGTGCGCGCCCTCAAACACGCGGTCCTGCGCGCCGCGGCGGTGGCCGACGGCCCCATCGACGCGCGCACACTGTTGGCGGGCCACGTCACCGGGCTTGCGAGCTCGGCGTGCGATACCATCGCGGTCCGACGCGCGGATTGGGCAACCATGAGCCACGAGCTCCTGGTGCATGCCGTGCTGCAACACGGCAGTATTCGCCGCGCCGCGCAGGCCCTGGGCATGCCGCGCAGCACGCTGGGCGCACGGCTCAAGCGCTAGCTTTGCTAGAGCACCGCCCGGCGGGATCGAGGGGCAGCTCCTTGCCTGCGCGCGATCGCCCCGCGGCTCGGCCCGAGCTCGAACGCGGTTGAACGCGGTTGAACCCGTCCGACCCCTGGGATACGGTCCGTGGGCTCATCCACTCGAGCAAGGAGTTCGCCATGGGTCTGTTGTCCCGCCTTACCGGCATGACCTCTACCAAGAAGCCAACCGACGACGTGTTGCTTGTGCACGCGATGTTGCTGATGGCCGGGTCCGACGGTTACATCGATGACGAGGAAATCGCGACCGTCGAGGGATTCGCATCGACGCTGCCCGAGTTCAAGGAGCGCGACTTCGGCGACATCATCCAAGAGGCGTCGAAGATGGTGCGCAAGTACCCGAGCCTCAAGGAGTCGGTCAACGCCTTGACCGAGTTCTCGAGCCAGGCGCTCAAGACGAAGGCGTTCGTGCTGGCCGCCGATATTGCACTGGCGTCGGGCGACGTCGACGAGAACGAAGACGCGTTGCTCGAGACGATGCAGCGCCTGCTCAACGTCGATGAGCAAACCGCGCAAACGGTGATCTGGGTCCTCTCGCTCAAGTACGCGAAGTGAGCCATGGCGTACACCCTGCCCGATCCCAGCATCCTGCAGTGCCGGCGCGACAAGCACTTGCGCGCCGAGCTGGTGGCTGAGCGCGACGTTCAGTTCGCGCTCAAGAAGGTCGAGGAGCTGTCCAGCGGGTGGGGCTTCGTCACCCGCCGTTCGTTGCTCACGGGCGCGCTCCGGCTGACCCGCAACATGGCTCCCGAGGTCGCCGACTCGCTGGCGCACTGTCGCCAAGTGCTCGGCTTCACCCATCCGGTGGAGGTCTACGTCCGGCCCGAGCCCACGTTCAACGCGGCCGCCGTCCGCAATCCGGGCGGCGGTCCGCACATCATCGTCCTCTCCTCGCGCCTGCTGGAGGTGTTCACACCCGAGGAGCTGCGCTTCGTGATTGGGCACGAGCTCGGGCACATGACGTTCGACCATTTCGGGGTTCCGATGCCCGGCACCGCCGCGGTCGAGGACATGGCTGGAACGATCTGCTCGCGCCACAACGCGCTGAAGTTGTATCTGTGGTGTCGCAGCGCCGAGATCAGCGCAGACCGCGTCGGCTTGGTGTGCGGGGGCGATCCGGCGGCCGCGGCCAGCGGGTTTTTCAAGCTCGCCAGCGGCTTGTCATCACCGCGCATTAGCGCGGACCTCGACGCCTATGCGACGCAAGTCGCGTCCCTGGCTTCGGCTCCCGAGGCGCGCAGCAAACCCCGCAACGACGACGACACGCTCGACTGCTTCAGTACCCACCCCTATAGCCCGCTCCGCGTCCGCGCGGTCGTGGCCTTCTCCAAGAGCCGGACCTATCGCTGGCTGACAGGTCAGGGCCAAGATGGCCTGTCCGACGAGGACGTCGACGCCATCGTCGAGCGGGACCTCGAGCTGATGGATCCCGGCTACCTCGAGGAGAAGACCGACGAGTCAAAGCTGATGCGCCGGCTGCTTTATTGCGCCGGGGTCAGCGTCGCGGCGGCCAACGGGCGGATCGAAGACAGCGAGGTCCGGGCCCTGCGGACCCTGCTCGGTACCGACGAGACCTACGGCGAGGTCAATGTCGAGGCCGCCCGCAAGGAGCTCGAAGAGAAGATCGGTCAGGCGGCAGCGGTCGCATTCCCACGTCGGGCACAGCTGGTGGGACATCTGACCATCGTCGCTGCGGCGGACGGTAACGTCGACGAGCACGAGCTCGGCGAGATGGGCCGAATCGCGCAGCGACTCGGTGTGGATCCCTCCGTCATCGAACAGACCCTGAGCGGGGCCGCGCATCCCATGGACTGAGGGTGGGCGAGCGGGCTTGAACGACGGCCGCGGGGCGTTCCCCACGGCCGTTCTTGCGTCTGCGTGGGACCGAGGCGCACACCCGTGCGGGGTGTCACTTTGATCCGGCGATCGACGCGATCGTTCCCGGACGATCGGTCACTATCGGTACGACGCGATGATGCCCGTCGTCTCGACTGCGCTCGCCCTGATCCTCGCGACCTCTTCGGAGACCGGGGCGGTGAGCACCGGCGATGCCACCACGGGCGCCACGGCCGGGACCACCGGCGATACGATCGATGGCTACGCATCGCCCGAAGGCGGCGCGGGCACCCTCGGGCAGGCCACGGAAGCGACCGGCGATACCGACGCGGCCGGAACCGACACGGCTGGAACCGACACGGCCGGAACCGACAGCACCGGCGCAGACACGGGTGGCGAAACCAGAGGATCAACCACCGACGCGGTGGCAACCAGCTTTCCCCAGGATTCCGATGAGTCAGGCTTTGGTTCCGCCGGTGCCGACCCGACCTATGGTCCGCTCGACAGCGAGCCGGACGGGTGCGGTAGCGACGACGAAGACGATCCCGACACCGGGTGTTGCGACGACCCGAACAACAACAGCGACAACTTCCTGTGCTCGGTTTCTCCGCGCACACGGACCCGCGTCTTGATCGCGGTGGCGCTCTTGCTGCTGGGGCGTCCGCGCCGGCGGAGGATCCGATGAACCCTCGGCTCGGAGCACTCGCCCTCGTCGTCGCGCTGTTTCCGAGCGTCGTTCAGGCGGCGCGGTCGCAGCGGGTCGGACCCACGCCACAACCCGGGTGGGACGCGGTCGGTCCCGCGCCACCGCCACCGCCCGCCGGGCCAACCGCGGTCGTCCCGGTCCCCGCGCCGGCGAGTGCCCAACCGGACGAGAGCGCGCGCCAACGCGGAAATCGTCTTCTCGTGGCCGGCGGCATCTTTGCCGGGGCCGGCCTGGTGCTCAACGGGCTTCGCGCGTACATCGCCTCGGGGCCGTGTCAACGCGTACCCCAGGCCTACGAATCGTGCGAACTGTCGTGGCACCTGGTGAGCGGAGGCGCATGGTTCACCAACATCGCGTCCATACCGCTGCTCGCCATCGGCGCGAAATACCGCGGCCGCTACGACGCGGTCGCTGACGCGTCGGGGCACGAGATCCGCCGTCCCGTGATGATCGCGGCCGGAACCAGCCTGCTCGGCCTCGGCATCTTGGCCAACATCGGCCTGCGGACGGCGTGGTTCTACGACTACGTCAATCCGGGGGGCTCCTCGGCGTTCGACTTTGCCATTCCTGGCCAGGCGTTCGCCTACTATGGCGGGCTGCAGCTATCGTCGATGGCGATGGCCGGTGGGATCCCCATTCTCGCGCATTGCACCGCCCGGCCCGCGCGTG
>CADEGN010000078.1:0-21895 GCA_902826865.1 uncultured Myxococcales bacterium | reverse complement strand
CGACGACCGTCCAGCTGACAAGCGCATGGCGCGGCCGGCAGTGGGTTGAGCCGCAGGTGACGTACGAGAGGCGGCCGTCGACCACATAGCTTCCCGGCTCCGGCGGGGCGACCAGGCGCGCCCGCACGCGCGGCGAGGTGGCGTGCGGATCGACCACGTCACGGGCGTCGAAGCGATTGTCGGTCAGCCGAAAGTCGTGACCCACGAGGCTTAGCTCGATCGGCATCCCAGGCGCGGGCGCGTCGAGGATCGTCACGGACAGTTCAACCGCCGCCCCCGGCGCGACCCCTTCGGGCTGCAACACCGACACCCGTCCGTCGGCGACCGGGTCGATCGCGTCGAGTACCAGGCGCAGCAGAAAGACCCCGGACATTGTCTCGCAGCCCCCCTTTTATGGTAGCGCCGCGACGCTGTAGTGGGCAAACCGTGCGTCACGGTGCCGCCGACACCCGCCGAACCCGGTTGCGTCCGTGCTCCTTGCACCAATATAGGGCCTGGTCCGCGCGCTCGATCAGGTCGAGTCGCTCCCGACCGTCCCTGGGATACTCCGCGATTCCCATCGAGATCGTGACGTTGAACCCACCGTGTTCCGAGGTCATCGCCAATTCGGCGACCTCCTCACGCAGGCGATTGGCGAAGGACTCTGCCCCCACCCCATCGGTATCGGGGAGCACGAGCACGAACTCCTCGCCGCCATAGCGCGCAACAATATCGACCTTGCGAGCGCGGCCGGCGAAGACCGAAGCCACACGCTTGAGAACCTGATCGCCCACCGGGTGCCCGTAGGTGTCGTTGATGCTCTTGAATCGATCGATATCGGTAAGGATGATGGCGTACTTGCCACCGGTGCGCTCGCTCAGGGCATGAAGCTGCGCCAGGCGCTCCTGGAACGCGCGGTGGTTGGTCAAGCCGGTCAGCCCATCGGTGGTGGCCCGCTCCTCCATCTGCTGATACATCTGCGCGTTTTGCAGGCTAACGCCGACTTGATGGCCGATGACGCGCAACATCTCGCGCATCTGGGCGCCAAACAACTGTGGCCGCCCCGAAGCGAGCGTCAATGCGCCGACAACATCGTCTCCGCGCACGAGCGGCAACACCAGCAGACTCTTGGCCTGGCGCAAGCGCGTCCGCGCCGTCCACACCACCGCGTCGGGATCGCTAAGTTCGCCGCCGGCGGGCATGTAGTGGCGGTTCTTCGTGGCCATCGCCACCAGCGACGCGGGATCGTCGAACTCGAGCCCACGCAGCCGTGTCGCAGCCTGCTCCCACAACTCGGGCTCCGCCTCGTCGGCGCGGGCGTCGACCGCCAACACGCGGTGCTTGCCGCCGGATACGGCCGTTAGCACCGCCAAGTCGTAGCCAGCGATCGCGCGCATGGCCGCAAACGTTTTCTCGTAGACGTCGTCGAGGGTGAGCGCCGAGTTGAGCAGCTCGCTCGCGCGATAGAACTGCTCCTGCTCGTATTTTCCGCGTTCGACGGCGCTGAACACCCTCTCGTGCTCGACCACGCGCAGGATGTGGCCGGCGGCGCGCTCGAGGATCCGCTGTTCGTCATCGGAAAATGGGCGGTCGCCGATTCGATCGGCGCAGAGGATCCCCCGCAGCATTGGTCCGGCGAGCAACGGGACCGCACACAGGTCCGTGACCGGCTCTGGCCCGCGATAGTACGGCGGCAGCCGCTTGCCGCCGAGCGCGTGCAACCGCAGCGGCCTGGGCTCGGCGAGCACGGTGGTCAACAGCGCCGCGCTGGGCAGCTCGCGTTCCTCGAGCAGCAGCTCGCCGGCGCTCGTGAGCTCCTTGATCGTCAACCGTGGCTGGGACCGCGATGTGTCGGCGCCATCGTTGGCCTCGCACCACAACAAGACGGCGGTGTGCAGGCCAAGGGCGGTGCGGAGCAACTCGAGGGTGTGAAACACCTGCTCGTGAATGCCGAGGGCGGCGGCGTGGGCCATCCGCGCCTCCTCGTCGGCGCGGGTGCGGGCGCGACTCTCAAGGGGTAGTGCAGCGGAGATCAGCCGGAAATCCTTGGCGTCTTGGCGCATGCGCGCGAGCTCGTCGGCGACCGCGCGGGCGTGATCGCGGCGCAGGCGAAGCGTCAGGCTTCCCAACACCAGCCGCACGCCCGCGGCGAAGAACCCGACGAACACGAGGTGCTGACCGGCGAGCATCCACCCTGCCATCTGGCGCTCGCGCGCGGCGAGAATCGCTTCGAGGATCGCCACAGCCATGAGCACGCCCGCGGCGCCGCCACGGGTGCGGTGGACAACGAACGTGAACGACACGAACGCATAGACCAAAGGGTGCAAGAACGAGCGCAGCCCGCCGCTCAGGGCACACAACACGAACAACGCGGTCGCCAGCGGGATGCCGAGCTCGAGCTCACGCCAGGCGCTGGTCGGCTTTGTCCGCGGTCGCAGCGGCAGGAACTCCCGCGCCACCGACCAGCCGACGGCACTTGCGAGCAGCGTCACCGCCGACAGCGACGCAAGCTCCCCGCGACCGAGCGCGGCCAGCGAGAGCCGTCCGGTGAGCAGCAACGGCCAAGCCATGATCGCGGTCACGATCGGCCAATGCGACGCGATCGCATGGCGAAGCCCGTAGAGCTTGCGCGCGGCTGCGGTCATGGGGCAGGCGCCGATCGCGGGGCGACGCGCTCGACCGCGAAGACGACCTCACCGGGCGCCACGAGGTTGAGATCCTCGCGGGCGATGCGGGCGACCTCCGCCGGGTCGTGCTTGAGCGCTCGCACTTCCGCCTGCAGGCCGGATATCTCACGCTCGAGTTCTGCGTTACCCGCCACCAACGCGTGGCGCTCGCCACGAACGCGCTCGAGCTCGTCGGTCCCTCCGGCGAGTTCGAGCTGCTCGGGTCCCCAAGCGACGAGTGCCGCAACGAGGCCTGCGAAGAGAATGCGGTTCACCCAGTGCATTGGAGACCGACGGCCAACGTACGTGTCGCGTGCGCTGACCAGCAAGAAACCGGCGTCGCGGCCCGCCTGCGCGCGCCGCCGCGCCTGTCCACCCGCGCCTAAACCCGCCGGGAGGGGTGTTGCGTCGCGCGAGCGCCGCGGTGGGATGCCTCGCGCCGTTCTTCCGCCCCACCCTCGCGCCGCTCACCAAACACGGGCCCAGATCACCTTGAGGTAGTCGCCCTCGGGAAATGCGAGCAACCGCGGGTGGTCCGCGCCACCGCCATGCCGCGCGAGCACCCCCACAGCCCGCCGCGCTGCGCTGGCGCCCTGCTGCAGTGCCCCCTCGAATTCGAGCGCGCGGACGTGGCTCGAGCAAGATGCCGCGAGCAGGATGCCCCCGGGCTCGAGCACCCGCAGCGCCGCCTCGTGCAACCTGGCATAGGCCGCGAGCGCATCGGCCCTGCTGGACTCGTTCGGCGCGAAACTCGGTGGATCGGCGACGATCAGATCCCACGTTTGCCGCTGCGCGCGGGCGCCCGCGAGAAACTCGAACACGTCCTCGACGTGGGCGACGCGGCGAACGTGCCCGAGGCCATTGGCGTGCCACACAGCCTCGGACAACGCGATCGCTTCGGGGGCCACATCCACGGTGTCGACCGACTGCGCGCCGCCGAGCCCCGCGGCAGCCGAGAACCCGCCGACATAGGCGTAGAGATCGAGCACGCGCAGCCCCTGGGCCCAGGCCCGCAGCTGCGATCGCGCCTCGCGATGGTCGAGGAACAGCCCGGTTTTTTGGCCGCGGACGAGGTCGACCAAGAGCTGCATGCCGTGCTCGCGAACCATTAGGCGCGCGGGCGGCTCGCCGCCGCGGACCACCTCCACGCTGCGCCGGCCGCGACGGCCTGTCCGCACCACGAGCCCGTCGCACCCGCGCTCGTGCAGGACGGGTGCCAGCGCGTCGAGAAGTCGTGCGCGCCACACCCCGGCGGCCTCCCCGTCGAGCTGCACACTCGCCCACCCACCATAGATGTCGCAGACGAACCCGGGCACGCGGTCGCCCTCCCCGTGCAGGAGACGGAACGCATCGGTTGCCGGGGGGACGACGCGACGGCGCAGGGCATCGGCCGCGCGAATGCGCCGGGCCACGAGCGCGTCGTCGATTGGCTCGTCGACCGTCGTCCAGACCCGGACACCGATGGGGCCAGCCTCGGCTAGCCCGCGAGCCACGAACCGACGGCGGTCGTCGAGCACCGTCACGATCTCTCCCGGGGCGGCCGCCAGTCGGTCGAGGGCGTCCCGCCAGATCCATGGGTGCCCCTGCAGCAGCGCGCGCCGCAGCGGCTTGCGCAGGGTCGTCGTTGCGGTCGAGGGGAGCCGTGGATCCATCCGCTGGCAGTGTGGCGCCTCGGCGCGGTTGGTGAAAGCCCGTGGTGCCGACGCGCCCCTTCACCAAACCGGCCGAGTGCGGCGCTATGCTCTGCCGCCGTGACCCAACCGCCCTGGTCGCCGAACTTTGACTTCTACATCGCCCCGGTCGATGGTCACCCCGCGTCGATCTCGCTCGACCTCGGCGCCGTCGAGCACGTGCCCGTGCCCGACCATCCCCTCCGCCTGGCGGTTCGGTTGGCGCTCAAGCACGCACGCCCCGATGGACTGCCGACGTCGGAGGAGTTCGACCCCCTCGGCAAGGTCGAGCAGAACCTGGCCGATGCCATCGGCCACGAAGTCGAAGGCTGGTTTGTCGGTCGCGTGCTCTACCGCGGATCGTGCGACCTATTTTTCTATCTGCCCGCGCCGCAGGAGGGCGACGAGGATCGCCTGGTCGCCTGCATCGAAGCCCATCGCGACGGCTACGAGGTGAGTCACCGCCTCGATCGCGATCCGCGGTGGAAGTTCTACAACGAGTTTCTCTGGCCCGATCGTGCGAGTCATCAAGCGATGGGCAATCGACGGGTGTTGGCCCAGCTCGAGGCGGCCGGGGATGAGCTCGGCGTCGAGCGCGAGATCGACCACCTCGCCAACTTCGACGATGAGGAGGCGTGCCGTGAGGCGGCCGCGGCCCTGGCCGAGCACGGCTTTCGGCTCGATGAACCGACCCAAAGCGAACACGGAGGATGGCGGCTCGCCTTCCGCCGTGACGACTCCCTCGCGCGCGGACGCATCGACGAGGTGACCGCGGAGATCCTCGAGCTGATCGGCGAGGGGGACTACGATGGTTGGGGCTGCCGCGTGGTAACGCGCGAGTGACCCACGTGGCCCGTCCTGGGCCACGGCCGCGCTCAACCCCGGCGCAACGTCGTCGATGAGCCATGGGTGCGCCACAGCCTCGCGCTCGTGCTCCTGTTCGCCTGTCGATCCACCACGCCAGTCGCGTCACCGGAACCCTACGATCCGGGCGATAGCGGGGTCCCCGACGACGCGATCGCCCGCATCGGCGGAGTTGTCCTCCCGCGGGCGGCGTTCGACGACGCCCTCGCGAGCTTCGCCCGTTCCGGGCCGCGCGGCGGTGACGACTCCGGGCTGCGGCGGCGCATCGCGGCCGCGCTGGTGACCAAGGAACTCGTCCGCCAGGAAGCCACCGCCCTTGGTCTGAGCGAGGCGTCCTTGTCGGCGCGCGTCGCCGACATGGCGCCTACGCTCGATCGCCTCGAGCGGTTGGTTGGCCGCGCGCAAATGGTCCCGCCGTGGATGACCCCGCCAACGTTCGCCGAGCAAGACGTGGCCCGCGCCGCCGCCGTCGTGGAGGCTCGCGGGGCGATGGCGATCGATGATGCGGCCGTGACCGCCGAGTACAACCGCCACAAATCGGCGTGGATCTCCGACGAACCTTGGTACCGCGTGGTCACGATACGAGTCCGCTACGACGATGGCATCGGGATCGCGGCGTGCGACCAGTACGTCGCCCGCTATCGCCGCTGCACCGAGAAGTTCCCCAAGGCCGCCCGCCCGGGTCTGCTCAAGGCGGTCGAGCGCCAGGCCTCGATCTGGCGGGCAGCGACCGAAGATCCCGATCGCGCCGACACACTCGAAGCCGAGTGCAGCGGCGTCGCGGAAACCACTGCCCGCGAGATGGAATCGATGCAGTGCGATTGGCAAACCGAGATCCCCGACGATCGCCGGGCGATCGCCAGCGCGCGCAAGACTGCGCGCGCGACCGCGGAATCGCTGCGGCGCCGGCTCGTCAAGGACGAGGGGCTCGCCAATGCCACCGCTGACGAGCTCGGCATACGCGACCTACCGCGCACCGAGGTGCTGATCCCTTCAGCCCTGCCACCCAAGGTCGCCCGCGCGGTCGATCGCCTGGCGCCGGGAAGGGTCACGCCTACGATCGATGATGGCCATGCATGGGTGGTGACCCGCCTGGTGGCACACTGGCCCCCGGGCACGCTCCCGGCCGAAGCGCGACACGAGGAGTTGGCCGACCGCGTACGGGCGCGCAAGTTGTTCGCCGCCCTTAACGACATCGTCGACGATCTCGGCAAGACCCACCCGATCGAGCTGCATCCGGCGTTCGACAACGTGCTCGAGGGGCCATAGCGCGGACGACGGCCGTGCGTGGGCACGACGCCGGTCCGCGCGTCGGCGAGATCACACGCAGGTGATCGTCACGGTATGCATGTGCGGACCGAATCCACCATCGCCCGCTGAGACGACGACGGTCCCAGTCTCGAGCAACGTGGCGAACTGCGCCGCGCTGATGTGAACCGGATGGGTATGACCCCCTCCAGCCACGTAGTCCTGTTCGTCGCCAGCCATGATATCCGCGGCCGAGATCGTCAACGTATGGACATGACCGTCAAATTCGGTCTCGGCCCCATCGCCGCATAGCTCGACGCCGCCGCCGGAACTCGTGCTCTGCTCGGCACCGGTCGACTCGGCGCCACCGCTGCTCGTGCCACCGGGGCCGGTGCTGTCCTCCGCGGTCGTGCCAGCGGGCCCCGTGCTTCCGGTCTCCGCACTCGCGCCCGACGTGGAGGCGCCCGTGGTCTGCGACGGACCGGTGGAATCACCTGGCCCCGACGTCAATGGGCCACCTGTGGAGGCGTCTGTGGTCGTGCCGGGCGTTCCTGTCGAATCGCCACCGCCGCCCTCATCCGCGCAACCGATGATCGTCGCCGCGGCCGCGCCGGCGCTCAATTGGAGGAACTGCTTTCGCGTCATGGTCATGGTCGTGAACCCCGTCGCGTCCGTGGTCGGACGCTCGTTTCGAGGATGGCGAGAATAGACCGACGCCATCGGGCCGCGACCATGCACAAGGGCGCCGGCGAACGTCGTTTCCACACGCCTTCCACTCACGCGGCCAGGAGGCGCTCGAGCACCTCGCCAACCCCGTCCGCCGCAGCCAGCGGCGCACCGAGCGACGTGACGACGAAGGTGTGCCCACCAACCTCGAGCTTTCTTGCGTGGACATCGGCGCGATCAAGCCCAACAGACCAACACACCTCGGTCCCCTCGGCTTCATCGCGATCGACCACCACCGCGCCGATCGCGGCCAGCAGATCGAGGTCGTCCCCGCCCACGCCACTCAAGAGCAGGCCGTCGTCGTCCGACACCGCAACGGCCCGGATCGCAGCGTCGGTGGCGTTGCGGGCCAAAAAGATGCGAAGCGCATCACCGGGCGTGGTCGACCGGAGGATCCGGCGTTCGTTTGTCATGCGGGGAATTTGCCCGACCGAGGACCGGAGGCGAAGAAATCGGCGGATCACACGTCGAGGCTGTCGGCCTCGGCCGCGCGCTCCATGATGAACGTGTAGCGGGCCTGGGTGTCCTTCCCCATGAGCTCGGAGATGGTGCGATCGGTCGCGAGCTCGTCGCGGATCGCCACGCGGACGAGCTGACGCTTGCGCGGGTCGAGGGTGGTGTCCTTCAGCGTGTCCGGGTTCATCTCGCCGAGCCCCTTGAACCGGGTGATCTCGGGCTTGCCCCTGCGCGTCTCGGCCACCAACTTGGCCAGGGCCGCGTCGTCGGGCACCCAATGGGTCTGCGAACCGATCTCGACCCGGTAAAGCGGCGGCTGGGCCAAAAACACGTGCCCCCGGCGGATCAGCTCGGGCATGTAGCGGTAGAAGAACGTGAGCAGCAAGGTCGCGATGTGATGCCCATCGCTATCGGCGTCCATCAACAAGATGATCTTGTGGTAGCGCAACCGGTCGATCTCGAACTCCTTGCCGATCCCGCACCCCAACGCCTTGACGACGTTGCCGAGCTCTTCGTTCTCCAGCACCTTTCCGAGGCTGGCCTGCTCGGCGTTGAGGACCTTGCCCCGCAGCGGCAAGATCGCTTGGATGTCGCGGTCGCGGCCCTGCTTGGCCGAGCCGCCGGCGCTGTCACCCTCGACCAAGAACAGCTCGCACTTGCGCGGGTCGGTCGCGCCACAGTCCGCGAGCTTGCCGGGGAGATTGAGACGGATGCCGCCGGCGGTCTTGCGCGAGACCTTCTGGCTGGCGGCACGGGAGGCAGCACGCGCACGCGCCGAGGCGATGACGCGCCCGACGATTCCTTCGGCGCGGCTGCGATTTTCGTTGAGCCACAGCTCGAGCGCCGGTCGGATCGCCCCCTCGACCTGGCCAGTGACCTCGGGGTTATTGAGGCGGTTTTTCGTCTGGCTCTGAAACTGCGGCTCAAGCACGTAGGTCGAGAGGATCGCCACCATCCCCTCGCGAATGTCCTCGAGCGCGATCGTCAGCCCCTTGGGCTCGAGGTTGTGGGTCCCCATGTAGTTGCGCAGCGCCTTGTTCAGCGCGTTGCGCAACCCCTGTTCGTGGGTGCCGCCGTCGGGCGTGGGCACGCCGTTGACGAAGGAGTAGATCGCATCCTCGGTCGACTCGGTCCATGCGAATGAGACTTCGATCTTGGGGTCATCGTCGCGCTCGAGCGAAAATAGTCCCTGGTGCACCGCCGGCTTGGCCCGGACCTGGATCAGCTTGCCGAGGTACTCGACGATCCCCTGGGCGTGCTCAAACGTCTCGGGTCCGGTCGCCTTGGGATCGACAAACGTGATCTTGAGCCCCTTGTGGAGGTAGCTCTTGGCCTCGAGCCGCTCGCGCAGCATGCTCGGATCAAACGCAACCCGATCGAAGACCGTGGGATCGGGGCGCAGGTGAATCGTCGATCCCGATCCGCGCGACGCACCGAGCTTGACCAGCTTGCCCTCGGGTACACCGCGAACGAAGGTAATCCGCCAGCGGGTCCCTTCGCGCCACACCGTGGCGGTGAGTCTCTCGGACAGGGCATTGGCAACCGCCGCGCCGACGCCGTGCAGGCCGCCCGAGTGCTTGTAGCTCTCCCCGTCGAACTTGCCGCCGGCGCCGAGCTTGGTGAAGACCGCGACGATCGCGGGGATCTTGAGCTGAGGATGGTTATCGACGGGGATCCCGCGGCCGTTGTCGGTCACGGTGATGCCTTTGTGATCGTCGTCGAGCGTGACGACGATCTCACTGGCATGGCCGTTGATGACCTCGTCGACGGCATTGTCGAGGATCTCCCACACCAAGTGGTGCAGACCGTCCTTGTTGACGCCCCCGATGTACATCCCGGGGCGTTTGCGGACGTGATCGACCCCCTCGAGCACCTGGATGGCCGAGGCGTCATAACTTCCACGCTTGGCCGTGGCCTGCTTGTTGGCCGTGGTCGCCTGCTTGGTGATCTTCGCCATCGTCCTCACCTCACTCCTCCGTCGGGCCGAAATCGGGCACCGTCGGTAGATCGAACTTGAGCCGTTTCACCGTCCCGCGCTTGAACACGGGGCGGCCCTTGCCGCCGCGGGCCGAGCGCTCGCGATCACTGCCCGAGATCTTCTGGGTTCCACCCGAACTTTTCTCGATGACGACATTGGCCGCGGCCGGGAACGCTGCGATGACCGCGTCGTCCCCGTCGACCTTCATGAAGATGACGCCTTTTCCCGCTCCTGAGAGCAGGTTGATCTCCTGGGCGTTGCAGCACAATAGCCGCCCTTCGTTGGTCAGCGCGCACACATCGTCGTCGGCGTAGACCTTGAACGCCGACACGAACTCGTCGGCGCCGTCGGCGGACTGACCAAGCTTGCCCCACATGCGGCCCCGGCTGGTCGATGGCTCCTTGTGCGGCCACAACGTGAAGCGCAGGCTGAGGCCCCGCTTGGTCACCGCCAACACGTGGGGATACGGCTCTTCGTACTCCTCACCGAGTTCCGGCTTCGGATGGGCGAACTCCGGCATCACGCGCGGATCGGTTCCGAGCGCCGCGATGACCCGCTCACCGTCCTTGAACTTGAACAGTTTCTGAACCGGCACCCCGTGGCCCGACGAAGCCGGCACATCGTTGATCCGGGTGACGTAGGCCGATCCGAGGTCGGTGAGCAACACGATGCACTCCCGCGTCGACCCAGCCACCAACGCCAGTGGTTCGTCCCCCTCGCGCATGCGCGTGGTTTCGAGGTTGATCGATCGCTGGCGCTTGAGCCAACCATCGCGGGTGACGAGCACGACCGCATCCTCCTCGACGATGAAGCTCTCGGCCGTGAACTCCTGGGTCACGTCGTCGTCGCTGATGCGCGTGCGGCGGGCGTCGGGGAATTGCTCCGCAACGGATTCGAGTTCGGACTTTACGAGGGCCGAGAACTTGGCCTTGCTCTTGAGGATCGTCTCGATCCTCGCCGCCTCCGCGCGCTTGGCCGCCAGCTCCTCGCGGATCTTCTGGATCTCGAGCTTGGCCAGGCGATAAAGCTTGGTCTCGAGGATCGCGTCGGCTTGGATCTCGTCGATGTCGAACGCCTTGCACAGCTTGGCTGAGGCGTCGGCCTTGCCGTCGGATCCACGGATGATCTTGATCGCCTTGTCGAGCTCGTCGAAGATCTTCTCGAAGCCCTCGAGGATGTGGATTCGCTCGCGCAGCTGCCGAAGCTCGAACTCGAGCCGGCGGCGGACGGTGGCGAAGCGGAAGTCGACGAAGTGCTTGAGGATCTGCTTGAGATCGAGGCGGGCGGGCGCGCCGACTTCGGGGTTGGCGGTGGGGATCAGGACCGTCATGTCGACCTTGACGGACACCTGCAGCCGCGTGTGCTTGAACAGGTAGGCCATCACGAGCTCTGGATCGACCTGGGACTTGCTGTCGAGTTCGAGCTCGACCCGCACGTCGGTGGTCGAGAGATCCTGCACGCCGATCAACACCGGCAGCTTCTTGGCGAGGATAACCGCGCCGATCTCCTCGACGATCGCGGCCTTTTCCACGCCGTAGGGTACCGCGGTGATCACCAGTCGTGGGCCACGCTTGCCGTCCTCGAGCTTCCAGCGGGCGCGCAGCTTGAATGAACCGCGCCCCGTCTCATAGATCTCCGTCAGCTCGGACCGCGACGCGACCAGGTCACCGCCGGTCGGGAAGTCCGGGCCCTTGACGTGCTTCATCAGCTTCTTGACGCTGATCTCGGGCTCGTCGATGACGGCGATGCACGCCTTCACAACCTCGACCAGGTTGTGGGGTGGAATGCTCGTGGCCATCCCGACGGCGATCCCGGTGCCACCGTTGACGAGCAGCTGCGGGAACCGAGCGGGAAGGACGATCGGCTCTCTGCCGGTGCCGTCGAACGTGTCGCGGTACTCGACGGTGTCCTTGCCGAGCTCTTCGAGGAGCTGGGCGGCGGCCCGAGTGAGGCGGGCCTCGGTGTAACGGTAGGCAGCCGGCGCGTCGCCGTCGATCGAACCAAAATTGCCCTGGCCGTCGACGAGCGGCACGCGCATCGCGAAGTCCTGGGCCAAGCGCACCATCGCGTCGTAGACCGACGCGTCCCCGTGCGGGTGGTACTTGCCGATGACATCGCCGACCACCTTGGCGCTCTTGCGATGCCGAGCATCGGCGCGCAGATGGAGCTCGTGATCCATCGTAAAGAGGATCCGACGCGCGACCGGCTTGAGCCCATCGCGGACGTCAGGGATCGCGCGCGCGGTGATCACTGAGAGCGCGTAACTCAGGTACTTGCGTCGGGTCTCATCGGCGAGGTCGCCGTCGATGGTGCCAGGACCGTCATCGCCGCCCCCGCCGGCTGCGGAACCCCCGCGGGCCGAGGGCGGCGCCGGCGGGAGCTCTGGCTGGGATCCGGCCGAATGCGCGGGCAGAAGTTCGAGCTGGCTCATGCGACGACTCCGGGCCCAGCACCCGGACAGCCGGGCGAGCCCGGGGCACCTTACCCGCTGGGCGATCCACGTCAAAATCTTGCGTCTGCCGGCGCATCGTGGTGGAGGAAAGGCAGGCCGACGACGTCAGCTGGCGGCGGGGGCGTGCCGTGGCGTTCGGTGGACCCGGAGATCTCCGCGGCCGGGTCGCGCGTGGGCGTTATGATTCGCGGGTGACCCCCGCGACGCTCGGGCAAGGCGCCCTGGTTTGGCTCACCGGGCTGTCGGGAGCCGGCAAGTCCACGATCGCAGAGGCCGCCCACGCGATGCTGAGGGCCGCGGGGCGGGCGAGTTACGTGCTCGACGGCGATCGCGTGCGGACCGCGTTGTGCCGCGATCTCGGCTTTTCGCCCGAGGATCGGGCCGAGAACGTTCGCCGGCTTGGCGAAGTCGGATTGCTCA
Organism: uncultured Myxococcales bacterium; assembly: GCA_902826865.1. Taxonomy (GTDB): domain Bacteria; phylum Myxococcota_A; class Polyangia; order Nannocystales; family Nannocystaceae; genus Xiheibacterium. The sequence goes on along the minus strand of CADEGN010000078.1, from coordinate 9,436 downwards.
TGGCCGACGCCGGACTCCTCGTCCTCGTCGCCGCGATCGCCCCGTACGCCCGCGACCGAGATCTAGTGCGCGCACGCGCCGGGCGGGTGGCATTCGTGGAGGTCCATGTGGATACGCCGTTGGCGGTGTGTGAATCGCGGGATCCCAAGGGGCTCTACGCCCGGGCCCGCGCCGGAACCCTCGTCGGCTTCACGGGCATCGACGCGCCGTATGAAACCCCAAGCAGGCCCGAGCTGGTGCTGAGCACCATGGGAACCACCGTCGCCGAGATGGCGGAGGCGCTGGTCGCCCGGATCGAGCTGATGGCGCGCTAGTCCGATCAGATCAGATTTTGGCGCCGCAGCTCGCGGCGGATCTTGCCGAGCGCCTGCTCCTGGAGCTGGCGGATCCGCTCGCGCGAGAGTGAGTAGAGCTCGCCGATCTCGCGCAGCGTCATCGGCTCCGACTCGTCGAGGCCAAAACGCCTGCGCAGCACGTCGGCCTCGATCGTGGGCAGGCGGTCGACAAGCTCGCGGATCTTCGCGTCCATGACCCGCGACTGGATCCCATCGAGGGGCTGGGGCGTGGACTCGTCTTCGAGCAATTCGCCGGCGGTACGCGCGTCGTTGCCCGACAGCGGGCTGTCGAGACTTGGCGCCTGATCGAGCAGGCACATCCGCAGGCGGCGCACGCGGTCGAGCGGGACCTCGGCGTTCTCGGCCAGCTCCTCGTCGCCGGGCTCCCGGCCCTGCAGCACCTCGAAGCGCTGCTTGGTCCGGCGGAGCTTGTTGTGAACGTCGAGCATGTGCACGGGCACGCGTACCTCGCGGGCCTTGTCGGCGACCGCGCGGCTGATCGCGTGCCGGATCCACCAACTCGCGTAGGTGGAAAAACGGTAGCCGCGGTCGGGATCGAAACGGTCGACCGCTTTGAGCAGGCCGATGTTGCCCTCTTGGATGAGGTCCGGCAGCGCCATCCGGCCATGGGCATAGCGGCGCGCCATCGTCACCACCAGCCGGAGGTTGGCGCGGACGAACGCGTGCTTGGCCGACCACAGGGCTTGCGCGGCCTCGTGGACGGTTTGCACGTAGCGGCGGAAGGGCGCGCTGTCGTGGCGCGGCAAGGTGACGGTGAGCTTCACCTGCTCGGCATTGCCGGCGGCGATCGCCTTGAGGTCCGCGGCGATCGGCTCGGTCGCTTCGCCATCGGTGTCGAGCTTCGCCATCGCCCGCGCAAGGGCATCGGAGTCGGCGGCAAACTTCTCGTCGTGGGCGCGGGTCTGGCGATCGCGCAGCGCCCTGGACGAACCCTGAATCGCGTCAAGCAACGGTCGCGGACAGTCGGGCTCGTGGAAGGTCCGCTCGATCACCTCGACGATGGCCGGCACGAACGGCGGATAGTTGAGGATCGCTTTCCAGTAGGCCATGCGCCGGCCCAAGATGTCCTGGGCCGCCGCGAACTCCTCGGCCGGTGTCATTAGCTGCGCCGCCGCCATCTCGCGGAAATAGATCCCGAGCGACGAGTGATCGGCGCCTTCGGCGAGCGGCGGTGGAGGCTCCTCGAACTCCCCGGCGGCGAGGTTCACCGGCTCGTCCCGCTCGCGCAGGCTCGTGCCCTCCCCCTCGCGGGCAGGCGGCGTCGCGCGGTCCTGCGAAGACCGCGATCCCTCGTCCTCATCCTCCGGCCCGTGGGAACGCACACCCAACTCGCTTCCATCATGGCCCAAGGCGCGCCGCGTGGGAACAGGGGGTGCACCCGAGTCGTCACAGGGACCGGTCGCGACCACTCGGACGGCGCCCTGCGCGAGTTTGCAGCCAGGGGCGGATCGCGGCGAAGTTGGCGAGCCGTACAGGGCTGATCGTATCGCGCGTGGGTCACTTCCGCTTCGGCCATGGCCAATTGCGGACGCCAGCTCATGCGGGAGACCGGTCCAGCCGACTACGTAGGTAGCGATGGCTGGCCGCCACGAACGTCGCGTACGCGCGGGTGAATACAAGCTCGCACCCATCGCTCGGGGTCTCGTGCTTGGAGGATGGCTGATCGCCGCGGACGCGTGGATCAAGTCGATCACGCGGCTGGCTGCCTGCGACGGCACGGGTCGTTGGCCTTCGCCCTGGTCCACCCCGGCTACCTGCACGGCGACGGACTTGGTCGGACGCTGGCAGCTCGAACCAGCCGCGAGCGACGCGTTTCTCGGTCTCACCTTGGCCGGACGCGATGCGAGGCTCGGCTATGCCGCAGCCATCGCGGTGGTGTGCGTCGGCGTCGCCTGGTGGCTCGGTCGTGGGCGCGGAGGGCTTGGTGGGGCGGGTACCGCCCTCGGATGCGCGCTCGCCGGGATCGGGATCCTAGCCGCGCCGATCGCGTTGGGCGACGGCCGAGCGTGGAGCGAGTTCATCATCGGCCACGTCAGATTTGGGATCGGCGACATCGCCCTCATCTATGCCCTATTGTGGATGATATGGGCGCGTTGGCGTGGCGCCTGAACGCCCGCGGCCCACACGCGGCGATCCCAAGCGCTGGACGTCGCCCCCACCGCCTAGCGCGGGCCGATGCGATCGAGCCCCAGGTATGGCCTCAACACCGTCGGCACGCCGACACTGCCGTCCTTCTGCTGGTGGTTCTCGAGCAGCGCGACGATCCCCCGCGCGGTCGAGATGGCCGTGCCGTTGAGCATGTGAACCAAGCGCGGCTTCGACTTGGCACCGGTTTTCTCGTCGCCGTCGCTCGGGCGATAGCGGATCCGCAGCCGGCGCGCCTGGTAGTCGGTGCAGTTGCTCGTGCTCGTGACCTCGCCATATCCGCCGCGACCGGGCATCCACGCTTCGATGTCGAACTTGCGATAGGCCGGCCCCCCGAGGTCACCCGAGCACATGTCGAGCACGCGGTACGGCAACTCGAGGCTGCGGAAGATCTCCTCTTCGATGGCGAGAAATCGCGCATGCATCGCTTCGCTCACCGCGAGTTCGCCCACGGTGAACGCGAACAGCTCGACCTTCGTGAACTGATGGACGCGATACAGACCCTTCGTGTCGCGCCCGGCTGCCCCGGCCTCGGTGCGAAAACAATGGCTGAGGCCGGCGACCAGCAGTGGCAGCCGTGCTTCTTCGAGGATCTCGTCGGCGAGCATGCCACCGAGCGTGATCTCGGCGGTGCCGACCAGGCACAAATCGCTGTTGGCGATGCTATAAACCTGGGTCGAGTCGCCGCGCGGGTTGAAGCCAAGACCAACGAGGATGTCGGCGCGCGCGAGGTCGGGTGTGGTGTGAATCGTGAAGCCATGGCGGCGCGCGACATCGAGCGCGTAGCGCTGCAACGCCATGTCCAGCAGCACGGCTTCGTTTTTCAGGTAGTAGAACTTGTTGCCTACGACCTTCGCCCCGGCGGCGAAGTCCACGAGGTCGAGCTCCTCGGCGATCGCCACGTGATCCCGCGCAGTGAACCCCTCGGCCGCGAAATCGCGGGGTGCGCCCCAGGTTGTGATGAGACGATGATCGTCGTCGCTGGTGCCGCCCGGGACCTCAGGATGGGTGAGGTTCGGCAGGCGGCGCCAACTCTCGTCGCGCGTGCGTTCGGCCGCCTCCACCGCCGCCGCCCCGATCCGCTCGGCGTCGCGGAGGACCTTGCCCTCTTCGACAAGCGGTGTGCGAGCCGCCAGCTGCTGTTCCTTGGGCAGCTTGGCCACGGCTCTCATCGCCTCGGAGTTGTCGTTCTGCCGACGCCGCGTGTCCTCGAGCGCGGCGAGGGCAGCCCGCCACGATGCGTCGAGCTCGGCCAGGCGCGACACGCTCGCCTTTGCCCATCCCGGCGAACCCACGGGCACGTCGTCGAAGACCCCCGCCCGACGATCCTCGAGGTTCTTCGCCAGCAGGTCCGGGTCGTCGCGCAGCAGCTTGATGTCGAGCATGGGCGGCGAAACATAGCTTTCTTGGGTGGGGCCAGGGCGCGGTGATAGTGGTGGGTTGACGGAGGAGGTTGTCGTACTTGTCCTACATCTACCCCCGCCTCATCCTGGTGCTCCTCTTCGCGGCAACCCTCCTCGGAAGCGCTGGCGTGGCCCCCGCAGAAGCAGCTGCGAGCGCCGTTTCGGCCCCTGCCCGCCGCCAATCTCGTGCGGTCGCGCCGGCCGCGATCACCGCGTCTACCGATCCGTGGCCGGCCCGTCTGGCGGCTGAGATCGAGCGCATTTCCGCGCACGCGGGGCGCTCGGCCGCGGTCGCCGACCCGACCCGGGACACGACCCTCGCGATGGCCCTGGGCTCGATCGGCCGAGATGTCCGCATCGGCGTGCACGCCCGCCGACTCGATGCCCCGGTGGCGCTCGTCGATCTCGACGGCGCGGCAGCCCTCAACCCCGCGAGCAACCACAAACTGGTCACTGCGATCGCGGCCCTCGAACTGCTCGGCCCCGACTATCGGTTCGAGACCCGCGTGCTGCGACGCGACCGCACGCTGGTGCTGGTGGGTAGCGGCGATCCATCTCTGCAGCTCGACGACCTCGCGACGCTCGCGGCGAGCGTGCGCGCGCGTGTCGATCTCGCGGACATCGACCGCATCGTCGTCGACGACACCGCCTTCAGCCGCGAGCGCTACGCGCCTGGCTTCGACGACGGCGGACCCGGCTACAGCTACATGGCACCGAGCGGAGCGCTGAGCGTCCAGTGGAACACCGTCGAGGTGACCGTACTCCCGACCACGCGCGGGGCGCCCGTCGAGGTGATCATCGACCCGCCGAGCCCCCACGTGCGCGTCGAGATCACGGCAACCACGGGCGGTGGTGGTGCGCTCGACGTCACGACCCACGCGGCCGGCGAAACCACGGTGGTGCGCGTGGCCGGTCGAGTGTCGCCCCGTCACGGTCCCCAGACGGTGCGGCGGCGGATCACCGATCCGGCTCGCTTCACCGCGGGCGCGTTCCAGATCGCCCTCGGCGGGCCGGCACCGAACTGGACGATCGAACGTGGCAGAGCCGAGGCCGACGACCGTCTGCTCGCGGTCCATCGCTCGGCGCCGCTGCCGGAGGCTCTGCACTCGGCGCTCAAGTTCTCGAACAACTTCACCACCGAACAGGTGCTCCGCACCCTCGGACACCGGATGAGCGGCGAGCCCGGCGACTGGCGCAATGGCAGCGCCGCCTTGGCTCGGTTCTGGACCGCGCTTGGGCGTCGTCCCGACGAGATCGTGTTCGAAAACGCCTCGGGCTACAGCCGTCGTGGCCGAGTCACCGCGCGCGCGATCGTCGATTTGCTCGCATGGTCCCAGCGACCGGGAAGCCGCTCAGCCGACGTGGTTTCGGCGCTTCCCGCGTCGGGCACCGACGGAACCTTGAGAGACCGCCTCCCCGACAGCCTCGGGCGCGTGCGCGCCAAGACCGGAACGCTCGCCGGCGCGAGCGCACTGTCGGGCGTCATCGTCGACGCGCACGGACGACCCGTCATCGTCTTCTCCGTCCTCGTCAACGGGTCGATCAGCGGACGATCTGCCCACGCCCTCGAGGACCGGATCGTGCGAACGCTACTGGCCCACGCTTGAGCTTCCCTGCCCCGCACTCGGGGTCCGAGGTGTTCGAGCTCAACCCCGCTCGGCGCTCGCTTCGCCTGCCGGCGCGGGCATCGGCGGCAAGCTGGCGAGTTTGCGAGCGCTGGCTCGCGTCGGCATGACAAGTTGCGGCGCCGGTTGCCGCCAGCCGGGGGGCGTGACGCGCTCGCGCTCCCGTTGCTACCCTGACGGTTGCGAGCGCAGATCGCTTGCGCTTGTCCCCTGCCAGCGGAAATACCGATGAACCAACGCCGTCCTTGGCCGCCTACGCCCCTTCCCTCGCTGCTCGCCGTTGCGCTCTCGTGCGGCGGGGACGACGGTCCGACGCTGGCCGAGTCGACCAGTTCGTCGGGTGACGCATCCTCGTCGGACTCGTCCGCGCCCGACTCCTCGAGCGGCGCCGGCGAATCGTCCACCGGCGACCCATGCGGCAACGGCGTGGTGGACGAGGGGGAGAGGTGCGATGGCACCGACTTCGCAGGCAATAGCTGCGAGAGCCAGGGCTTCCTGTACGGCGAGCTCAGCTGCGCCCCCAACTGCATGGGTTTCTCCACCTCCGGCTGCGTGATCTCGGAGTGCGGCGACGCGATGATCACAGGCTCGGAGCCATGTGATGGCGACCTACTCGGCGACGCCACCTGCGTCACCGAGGGGTTCTTGGCCGGCATCCTGACCTGCCGCGAGGAGTGCGACGGATTCGACACCAGCCAGTGCGAACCCAACATCTGCGGCAACTCGACGATCGAGGCCCCCGAAGTGTGCGACGGCGAGGCGCTCGCCGACATGACGTGTGTCGATCTCGGCTTCGACGAGGGCACGCTTGCCTGCGCGGCAGACTGCACGTTCTCAACAACTGGCTGCATCTCCTATACGTGCGGCGACGGGAGCATCAACGATCGCGCCGAGGATTGCGACGGCGATGACATCGGTGCGACCACCTGCGCCGATGGCGGCTTCGGTGCCGGCGTCGTCGGATGCACCAGTCGCTGCACGCTGGACTTCTCGGGTTGCTGCGGCGACGGAAGCCAGGGTGGATTCGAACTGTGCGACGGGGTGGACTTCGCCGGCCAGACGTGCGCCACCCTGGGCGACTTCGACGATGGACCGCTGACGTGCGCGCCCACGTGCGACGCCATCGATACGTCGGCGTGCACCCTGTGCGGCGACAGCGTCGCCGCGGGCAACGAGGCCTGCGACGCGACCGACTTGCTTGGCAACGACTGCACGACCGTGCCGGGCGGCTTCGTGGCCGGGACCCTCGTGTGCAGTCCGAGCTGTGCTCTCGACACGAGTGACTGCAACTTCTGCGGCAACGCGATCATCGACGCCGACGAGGAGTGCGACGGAGAGTTTCTCGGGGTTCCCGACTGCGTCGCCCTCGGCCATACGGGCGGCTTGCTCTCTTGCGCCCCCGATTGCGCCTACGACGAGTCGCTGTGCACCGACTTCAGCGCGCCCGGGATGGATGATCTCGTCATCGTCGAGATCATGCGCGACCCAACGGCGGTCGCCGATCCCAACGGCGAGTGGTTCGAGCTGTTCAATCCCTCGGGGTCGACATTCCAGCTCAATGGTTGCACGTTTCGTGACGACGGCCTCGATACCTTTGATGTCGCGTTCGATCTGCTGATCGCCCCCGATGAAACGATTACCTTCGCGCGCAGCCCCGGCCCCGGATTCACCCCCGATTATGTCTACCCCGGCATGACGCTCGGCAACGGCGACGACGCGCTCGAGCTCGCGTGCGGCGGAGTCACGGTCGATCGCGTCGCATGGACCAACGCGGCGTTCCCGGCCCCGATCGGGGCGGCCATGCAGCTCGACCCGGGCGCCACCGACGCGACCGCCAACGATGACGGCGCGAACTGGTGCGCGGCGAGCTCGGTGTACTTCATGGGAGATCGCGGTACGCCTGGGGCGCTCAACGACGCTTGTTAGCACCCGTGCCTCGCGGTATCCTGCGTCGATGTGCCGGTCTGCCTACGTCGCGACGGCGTGCATCTTCTCATTCGCGGGCTGCAGCGATCCGACGGTCTCGTCGAACAGCAGCTTCGGCACGGAGGTCACGAGCGAAGCTACGGTGGGCGAAAGCGGCGGCACCCAGGCCGCAACGACGCGTGCGGATGGCACCACGGCCTCGGCGGTCGACCCGATCTTCGACGTCGGCGAGGCGACGACCGGCGGGATCGGTGCGAGCTGCAAAGTGGGCGATGATCTCGATGCGCCGCAGCCATGCGTCGACTTCGCGCCCCCCGACAGCTTCGAACCCGCCGTGCAATGGCAATGGTTGGGGGGCGCCAACGGCCAGTCGGATGTGCTCGCGACCCCACTCGTGGCCAACCTCACCGACGACAATGGCGACGGCGCCATCGACCTTTGCGACATCCCTGACGTCGTCGTGATCGCAACAGCGGGCAGTGCGGTGGGGCCTGGGAACATCTACGTGCTCGACGGTGCGACGGGCACGGAGCATTTCCGGATCGAGACCCAGGTATACACACCGCACTATCCCGCGCTCGGTGACCTCGACGGCGATGGCGTCCCCGAGATCGTCGCGGCAACCCTTACCAACCTCATCGCCTTTCGTCACGATGGCACCGTCTTGTGGCATAGCACGGACACGGTCACCACCGCGTCCAACGCAATCAGCCTCGCCGACCTCGAGGCCGACGGCGACGTCGAGATCATCTTCGATGGTGCGGTCTTCGATCACAACGGCGTGCGACAGTGGGCCGGAGTTAGCAGCTACCTCAACACCGCGGCGGACCTCGATGACGACGGAGATCTGGAGGTCATTACCGGTGGCGCGGCCTATGACCCCGATGGCGGCCTACTTTGGTCGATCCTGGATGTGACGGGTCACCCACACGTCGCCGATCTCGACCTCGACGGTCTGCCCGAGGTGATGTTCGTTTCACAGCAAGGCATCACGGTCGTTCAACACGACGGCACCGTAACGGTCACCCACGCGGTGCCGGGTCTAGCGGCCTGGCGCCCGGCTGCGGTCCACGACATGGACGGCGATGGAGCCCCCGAAATCGCGGTGGGTGCCTCCAACAGTTACAGCGTGCTCGAGACCGATCTATCCGCCAACTGGACAGCCACCGTGTTCGACAACTCCGGCTACGCCGCGGGTACGGCGTTCGACTTCCTCGGCGACGGATCCGCCGAAGCGATGTACGCCGACGAGATAAGCCTGTTTGTTTTCGACGACGTCGGCAATCCACTGCTGACGACGTCCCGGACGAGCCGGACGCAGTGGGAAAACCCGATCGTTGTCGATGTCGACAACGATGGCTCGGCCGAGATCGTCGTCGTCTCGAATGCCACCCGAGGCGGGGCAAGCCCGCCCGTGCAGGTGATCCGCGACGTCGAAGACCGCTGGATTCCGGCGCGCCGGATCTGGAACCAGCACGGGTACCACGTGACGAACGTGCGTGAAGATGGGACCATCCCGACCGTCCAGCCGAAGAACTGGCTGACGCTCAACACCTTCCGCACCCAGGCGCAGATCGGGGTGAACGGGGTGTGCGAGCCGGCTGGTTGACCTCAAGCGGGCCCGGCCATGTGCCTCGGTGACATGGTGGTTCCGAACTGTGCGACGGGGTGGACTTCGCCGGCGAGACGTGCCCCACCCCAGGCGACTTCGACGATGGACCGCTGACGTCCGCGCCGAGTCGTTCGAGCTGTTCAATCCCTCGGGGTCGCACTTCAGCTCAATGGCTGCACGTTTCGTGACGATGGCCTCGATGCCTTTGATTTCGCGTCCGACCTGCTGATCGCCCCGGTGTACTTCATGGGAGATCGCGGCACCCCTGGCGGGCCCGCCGACGCGTGCTAGGAGCGTGACCCCGTAAGGGGTCTCGCTCCTCCGTGCCCGTGCCCGTGCCCGTGCCCGTGCCCGTGCCCGTGCCCGAGC
>CADEGN010000077.1:10643-29491 GCA_902826865.1 uncultured Myxococcales bacterium | reverse complement strand
CGAGAGCCAGCCGCGCGTGACCGTGGTCGAGGGCAAGGGCGGTTATCGGCTGGTGGTGCTCGAGTTCGAGGGTGAGTCGAACGACGCGCCCGTCGAGGCGCCAACAGCACCGCCGTGAGCCCGAGGCCTTGGGTGGCTACACCCACCATCGATCAGGCGGGGACGGCTCAGCCCGCCGTCGGGTGCCCGGTCGCGCCCAGGTGTGGCCGCCACAACCGGAACGCCACGAGCGCCATGCCGAGGACAGTCGCGACCGCACCGATCAGGAGGTTGCCTGCGGCCATCGCGGCGATGGCCACCAGCAGGGCCACGCCGCACCAGCGATGGCGCAAGGCCCGGTCGATCCGCGCGCTGCGGGCGACGCCGGCCACGACCACGGCGAGCTGCGCCTCCTCCTCAGGAGGTAGAGGTTTTGCTTCCGATCTCGATGGTAAGTACGCGTGATTCGCCCACAAAAGTCTGATCGCTGCTCCGTGTATTCGGGCGATCTCGTCGCCGGCACGTCGCTCGGGGGACAACACGACGCCGGGCGCGAGTGAGCGCAACGATGGCAGATGCACGCGCGCCCGACTGAGGGCCTGGCAGGCCTCGAGGAGGAAGGACCGGGCCTGGGCGGCGCGGCGCAGCCGATCGCCCCCCTCGTCGCCGATGTCGCCGGTGGAAGTCAGCACGGCGAGGTTGAGCGCCTCGCTGGCCTGTTGCAGGAGTTCGCCCACCTTGCGCTGCTCTGGGTCCAGCGTTGCGTGGCGGTAGCCAGCGCGCGCGCGGGACAGGGACAAGGCAGCGGTCATGGACGAGTTCCCAAACTCAATCTAGTGCACCCCCCGAGCCGAGGCCAGCGGCGCCACGCACGACGTCACCGCGATGGGACGATCGCAAGTTACCCAGGATCGCGATCGTCGCCGAGCTGGCGCTTGGCCTCGTTCCACAGCGCGTCGAGGCCCGCGAGTCCTAGACTCTGCGGCGTCCGCCCCGCCGCGGCCGCGGCCTCGAGCACCCAGCGAAAGCGACGCTCAAACTTGGCGTTCGCCCCCGCCAGGGTCGCTTCGGCGTCGAGCCCGAGCTTGCTGGCGACTCGGACCAGCACGAACAGCACATCCCCAAGCTCGTCCGCGATCGCGGCGCGATCCCCAGCGGCGCGCGCCTGGGCGAACTCGCGCAGTTCCTCATCGAGCTTCGCGAGCGCACCGTCGATCGTTGGCCAGTCGAACCCGAGGGCGCCGGCTTTGTCCTGCAGCCGGGAGGCGCGGTGCAACGCGGGCAGGCTGTGCGGCACACCCAACCCCGTCTCCCCACCCTTCGTGCGCGCGCCCTGCTTGCGGGCTTCCCATCGTCGTGCCACCTCCTCCGCGTCGATGGCCTCCGCCGCTTCACCGAACACGTGCGGATGCCGATCGATCATCTTATCGACGATCCCAGCGACCACGTCATCGAGCTCGAAATGGCCTTGCCGTTGGCGCAGCGCCGATTGGAACACGATTTGGAACAACAGGTCGCCGAGCTCGCCGACATGCCGCGAGGGGTCGTCGATGGCCTCGAGGACCTCGTGCGTCTCTTCGAGCAGGTAGGGGCGCAGGGTCTTGAGGGTCTGGGCCTGGTCCCACGGACAACCACCTGGCGCGAGTAGGCGGTCCATGAGGTCGCGCAGGCCATCAAGCCCCGGACGTAGGCCGAGCTGCGCGAGCCGGGCAGCCCGTTCGGCCACCGCGCCGCCCTCGCGGGTGTTGGATCCTGCGCCGGGGGCATTCTCGTTGGCATCGCCGCGTGCTACGGTCATGTGGCGTCGACCCAATCTCTACCACGCTCGGCGCGCCCGCGACTTTGCCGGACACCCTCAAGCTGACGTTCGACGACCAGGCGCCGTTGCAGCTGATGCTCGACGTGGTTGGACGGCACAACGGTCAACCGTCTTGGCTTGAACGCGAGACGGGTGTCACCGTCCATGTTCGCGGCCACGAGGTCACCCTCGAAAACGATCACGAGGGTCTCGTCGAACGGCTCCTGCGCCAGCTCTACGGCCTCGCTCGCAGCGGGCGCCCGGTCGACCCCTTGGATCTACGTCGAGCCCTCGAGATCCTGCGCACCGATCCGCGCGCCGACCTGCGGGAGGTGTTCGATGACACGGTGCTCGAGCGCTCGGGGGACGGCAAGGCGATCTCGCCCCGCAGCCGCACGCAGAAGCGCTACGTCGCGTTCATTCGCCGGCATACGCTAACGTTCGGCGTCGGTCCGGCCGGCACCGGCAAGACCTTCCTTGCCATGGCCGTGGCAGTGCGGATGCTGGTCGACAAGCAGGTACGCCGCATCATCGTCTCTCGTCCGGCCATAGAAGCCGGGGAGCATCTCGGATTCCTGCCGGGCACGCTCGAGGAGAAGATCAGCCCCTACCTGCGGCCGCTCTACGACGCGCTCCACGACATGGTGCCGGCCGACAAGGTCCTACGGATGATGGAGCGGGGTGATTTGGAGATCGCCCCGTTGGCCTACATGCGCGGGCGCACCCTCAACGACGCGTTCGTGATCCTCGACGAGGCGCAAAACACCACCCGCGAGCAGATGAAGATGTTCCTGACGCGGATCGGCTCGAACACCAGGGTCGTAGTGACCGGGGACCCCTCCCAGGTCGATCTGCCGGGCGGTGGGCGGAGCGGGTTGGCCCACGCCCTGCGGATCCTGCAGGGCGTCGAGGGCATCGCGGTCTGCAGCTTCGGGGTTGAAGACGTCATGCGCCATCCCCTGGTCCAGGTGATCGTCACGGCCTACGACCGCGACGCGCGGCGTCGCGCCGAGGCGCGCGAACGCGCGGAGCCCGGCGGGGAAGGGGCTGGACCGGCGGACAGCGCCGATTCGTCCACGCCCCCCGCGCAGCCAGAAAACGGCACCTAAACACCGTTCTTGACGGGTTCTTGCCGGCCTTGAGGGGGGCGGCTATGCCGTTGCTCCCATGGCTCGTCAGCTCGGCAAGCTCGACCAGATCCCTCGCACCCCCCTGCGCGACACGGTGTTGGAGGTAATGGAGCGCGAATTGCGCCGCTCCATGGACGGCCTCGTGGTCACGGGAAGCCCGCGCCCGTACTTCATGCAGTACACGCTGCGGCGGATCCACGCCCTGCGGCTGCGGGCTGCGTTTGGATCGCTGCTCAAGTCCCGCGAGACGACGTCGTCGCAGGTGTTCGCCGACGTTCGGGTCGGCAGCCACAAGTTCGACAATGTGATGGACGGCGGACTCGATGTCCGGGCCGAGGAGCGCGAAAGCGCGGATTGGCTCGACGCCCCCGACGATCTCGACCTCTCCGCGCTTCAGGTTTGCCTGTGGAAGCTGAGCCAGCTCAAGTTCGACGAGGCGCAGCAGGACTACTACGACCATCGCAAGGCCCAGGTCACCGAATACCTTCGCGATGAGGTCGAGGCGTTTAGCCACCAGGAACCGATCGTCCACCGGGAGGAGCTGCGCCACGATTCGTTCCCGCGCGCGGCATGGGAGGGGACGCTCCGCGATCTGTCGCGGCGGTTCCTGCAACACCCTGAGATCCACGATCCGGCGATCACGCTCTCGGCCGACCGTGTCCACCGCTGGATCGCGACCAGCGAGGGCTCGCGGGTCGTGACCGAGGACCTGTACATCGAGATCGGGATCGGCGGCTGGATCCTCACCGAGGACGGCGTCTACACCGAGGCCTCGCGTGAGCTGTATGTCCGTTCGCTCGACGAGGTGCCCAGCCGAGCGGCGCTCGAGCGGCTGCTCGAGGACGTGATCGTCGAGCTCGGGGAGCTGCAAAAGGCGGAGACCCCGGGTTCGTTCATCGGGCCCGCGCTGTTGGCCGGCCAGGCGGCCAGCACCCTGTTCCATGAGGCGCTCGGCCACCGCTTGGAGGGCGAGCGCCTGGTCGCCCGCGGTGAGACCCGAACGTTCGCGCACAAGGTCGGCCAGCGGATCTTGCCGCCGGGCCTCGACGTGTACGACGACCCGAGCATGGCGCGCTTTGGCGAGCGCTCGGTGTGGGGCGCCTATCGTGTGGACGATCAGGCCGTGACCGCCCAGCGCGCGAATCTCGTGGAAGATGGCGTGCTTCGCGGATTCTTGCAGAGTCGCACGCCGACCTCCGCAGCCAAGACGAGCAACGGCCATGGTCGCCACGACGGGGTCCAGCTCCCGACCGCGCGGATGGCCAACCTTGTCGTCGAACCGCGACCAGGGACCGCCAAGACCTGGGCTGAACTCGAGGCCCAGCTCGTCGAGTTAGCACGCGCCCAGGGACGACAGCACGCCATGATCATCACCCGGGTCCGAGCCGGCGAGACGACCACCGCGTCCTACGACTTCCAGGTCTTCAAGGGCGAGCCCGCCGAGGTGTATCTGCTCGACGTCGAGACGGGCAAGCGGCGACGGATCCGCGACGTGGAGCTGATCGGGACCCCGCTCTCGGCGCTCCAGCGCATCGTCGCGTTCGGCGGGGAGTCCGAACTGGACCAGGGCTACTGCTACGCGGAAAGTGGTTCGATCCCGATCTCGGGGATCGCTCCGGCGATCCTCCTCGCCGAAGTGGAGATGCAGCAGGGCAGCACGACGGGGTTCCACGAGCCGCTCTTGCCCCCGCCGTTCGCCGACGACGGGAGCAAGGGTCGCACCGCTGATCTCCGACGCCGCGGTCGGCGCCGACGCGCGTGAGACCGCGGCGTCGACGCGCGTGAGGCGGCTGGCGAGTCGCCCGCGCAGGGGCGGCCGACAGTGGGCCGTCGGGACCCGGCCGCGGTCCGACGTGGGCTGGCAATGCCGACTCGGCGACCGCACGCACAGATCGTGAGCTCGTCCGGCAACGCGCCGCGCTTTCCGATCGACCGCCGCCAAGCGGCGTGGCTCGACCTGCGCGACACGGCGGGCGCGGTCCGGCTCGCGGTCCAGCTCCTCGAAGGGCCGCTCAACCCCTGTACCGATCCTGCGCCGTCTGCGGGCCGCGTCGCCGACGTCATCACGACGTTGGAGCGGGCAACCCGTCGTCTGTGCAACCTCATCGACGAGCTTCAACCCGCCGCCAACGATCCCGGGCCGGGCCGCGACCCCGCCCCGACGGGCGCCGGCTTGCGGAGCCCGGTCCGCGTTCCGGTCGCCACGCCCACGCAGCCCACCGTGGGCGCGCGCCGGACCGGCCGCGCCCAGCCGCGCCCGGCCCCGACAACCGGCACGGCGCTCGATCCGATCCTGCGTGCGCTCGAACTGCATGTTCGCTCCCCTGAGCACGGCGCCATCGCCCTCGACGTGGTCGCAAGCGCCGGGATGCGCCTGCACGCGGACGGTGACGAACTGCTCCGCGTTCTCATCGGTCTGGTCCAAGACGCCTCGCCGACGCCGGCCTCCGTGGTGTACCTGCGGGCCTGGCTCGATCCCGTCGAGGAGCTCGGCGAAGCGATGGATGTGGTCCTCGAGATCCGCGGCGGCCACGGCGCTTCGGGCCCGCCGAGCGGCCCTGGACTCGACACTGCGCAGGCGTCGTGGGGCCCAGCCCGCGTGGCCGTGCATCCCACGCCGGGGCCCGGTCGAGTGCTCGTGCGCGTGCCGCAGGCGCGCTGACGGCCCCACGCCGGGGCCCGGTCGAGTGCTTGTGCGTGTGCCGCACGCGCGCCGACGGCCCCACGCCGTACACTTGCGGCCGCGATGGCCGACCCGGAGTGCACGAGCTTCGTGGACGTGCGCGCCCGGTTGCACCGCCACGCCGACAGCTGGGGCCGGATCGAGATCGGTGCCGATGGGGCCGTGTCGCTCGCACGCCGCCGCGCCCATGTCGTCGTCCTCGACGGGACGAGCATGCACCCGCCGCAGCGCTACGACGTCCTCGTGGTGGTCGCGCCCGCGCCCGCGATGGCCGAGGCGCTGCTGCGACTGCGCTCCCAGCGAATCGCCCTGCTGCAGCTGCCGTGCGCCGCCACGGTTGTCGACACCACCATTGCCGAAGCCCTGCGCGCGGCCACCTTCTACGACCAATCGCGGATGGCCGAGCGCCTGCTCGAAATCGCCGCGTCGCTCAACGCCGAGCGCGACCTCGAGCGTCTGCTCCACGGGATCCTCCGCCACGCCCGCGAGATCACCCACGCCGATGCGGGCTCGATCTACTTGGTCGAGGGCGCGGCCGAGCGGCTGACCTTCAAAGTCTCGCAGAACGACTCGCTTAGCGCCGATTTCGCCGAGTTCAGCATCCCGGTCACGCCGCACTCGATCGTCGGCAGCACGGTCCTGCGGCAGAAGTCTGTTCGCGTGGACGACCTCTACGCCGATCGAGACGCCGACGCGACGCTCCCGCCGTGGAGCCACGACCGGAGCTTCGATCTACGCAGCGGCTATCAGACCCGCTCGATGATCTCGACGCCCATGATCACGCCGGCCGGCCGAGTTGTCGGGGTCATTCAGCTGATCAACGCCAAACGTGATCGCGCGCCCCTGCGCGCGGCGATCGATTTTCTCACTCGGGTCGAGCCGTTTTCGGACCAAGACGAGCAGCTGTGTGACGCGCTGGCCGCCCAGGGGGCTGTCGCCCTCGACAACGCCCGTCTCTACGCCGAGATTCAGGCCCTATTCGAGGGCTTCGTCCGCGCGAGCGTTCTCGCGATCGAGCAGCGCGATCCCACCACCAGCGGCCACAGTCAGCGGGTCGCCGATCTCACGGTCACCCTGGCGCGGGCGGCCGATCGCGCCACTTTCGGACCGTTCGCCGCGACGGCGTTCAGCGCCGATCAATTGCGGGAGATCGAATACGCCGGCCTGCTTCACGACTTTGGCAAAGTCGGCGTCCGTGAGGAGGTGCTGGTCAAGGCCAAGAAGCTCTACCCACACCAGCTCGAACGCGTGATCGAGCGGTTCGAGCACATGCGCAGCGTGCTGCGGGCCGAGCTGGCCGAAGCGCGGCTTGCTCGCAGCGCCGCCGGCCTCGCCGACGTCGATCTTGTCACCCACCACCGGGTGGCGGTCGCGCGCATCGATGCCGCACTGGCGGCGATCACACGCGCCAATGAACCGACCATCTTGACCCACGACGTATCGGAGACGCTCGCCGCGCTGTCGAGCCTGGAGTTCGTCGATAGCAGCGGTCGCCAGGTGACGCCCCTGGGCAACGACGAGCTCGCCGCGCTGCAGGTCGCCCGCGGCAGCTTGACGGCCGAGGAGCGCGTGGAGATCCAGCACCACGTGACGCACACCTACAACTTTCTGGTGCGGATCCCGTGGGGCACCACCCTCGCGGCCGTGCCCGAGATCGCCGGCAAGCACCACGAATACCTCAACGGAACCGGCTACCCGGCCCACCTCCAGGGGGCAGCGATTCCACTGCAAGCACGGATGATGACGGTAGCGGACATCTTCGACGCGCTAACCGCGTCCGACCGACCCTACAAGCGCGCGGTGCCGGCGGAAATGGCGGTAGAGATCTTGCGCGGTGAGGTGGCGGCCGGCAAAGTCGACGCCGACGTGTTCGAGCTATTCGTCGCCGCCAACCTGTGGAATTCGCTGGGGGGGCACCGGTGAACGGCCCGCGGGTCCAGCTCGGGCGCGCACTCCGTGGACGCGTCGGCGCGGACACCCACCGAGCCCTCACCCGCGCGGCGCGTCGCGGAGCGCGTCGACTCGGCCTCGGGTCTGCCGCGATCGGCATCCGCCTCGTCGACGACGCCGAGATGATCGATCTGCACCGCCGTCACCTGGGCACCGCCGTACCGACCGACGTTCTGTCGTTTCCCGGCGAGGCGATCGGGCTCGAGGCGAACGCCGACGAAGGATCGCCGAACGAGAGGGACGACGAACCGGCGTTCGCGAGCGCCGGCGACATCGCGATCGACTGGGACCAAGTCGAGCGGCAGGCCGAGGGCTCGGATCCCGGCGCCCGCGCATGCGAGGCGATGAGCCTGCTGGTCCACGGCCTGTGCCATCTCGTCGGTCATGATCACGCGACGCCGGCGCAGGCGCGGCGAATGCTGGCGGCGGAGCGGCAGGTGGCCCGCGCCGTCGATCTCGGGCACATCCGCCGCGATTACCGGAGGCGTAGGTGATCGCCAGTCATGGCCCCGTGCGGATCGGGATGCGCCCGCGATGAGCCCGATCCTCGCGATGTGGGTCGGCCTTACGGCGGTCGCGTCGGCGTGGTCCGGGGCCCCAACCGTCGACCGTGCCGACGCGGCCGACTCCGACGTCGCGCCCCAAACCGTTGCGGACGAGGGGACCGTCGAGATCCGCGATCTCGCCGGCCGTCGCGTTGCTCGGGTTGTCGCGCGGCCCGGCGCCGAGGTTCACCTGCCGCCGGGCCGCTATGTGATCGTGATGCCGGACGGTTCTCGGCGCGAGCTTCAAGTCGAGGCAGGCACGCCGTTGGCGATCGGACCACGGCCGCCACGCGTGGTGCCGCCGGGTTCACCGCTGCGTCCGTCCGGCGCGGCCGCCCACGTCCCCGCTCCAAGACTCGACCCGCCGTCGCCGCGCGCTGCGTCCCGGCGCGCCGCTTGGCCGCGCCGTCGCCGATGGGTGGCGCCGCTGGTGGGGGCGATCGTCCCAGGGGCCGGTCACCTCGTCGTGCGCCGGGCTCCGGCTGGGGTCGGCATCTTTGCCGCCAGCCTCGGGCTCGGCGTCGGTGCGGCGATCCTCGGCCTGGCTTCGGACCCGCCGAGCGGTGCACGTGCAGACGGCAGTTCCGGGGCGCGCGAGGCCATCCGTCAGGGCAGCTTCGTCCTCGTCACCGACGCCTTGGCGTTGCTCTGGCTCGCGCAAGCCGCGGACGCCCATCGCATTGCGGCGAACAAGCGTGTGCGAGGACGTAAAGACCACGTCGTCACGCTGAACTTCGCGCGCACGAGCACGGTGGGTCTGCGGGCGAGCGAGCGTGGGATCGGCCGCTACGACGACTACGCCTTCGGCGTCATCGGCCAGGTCGCTCCCAAGTGGCACGTGGGGTTGACCGATGTCACGTTGCACACCGCCCGTGGCCAACAACTCACGCTCCAGGCGGGGCTCCGCGCCGCCTACCGGGTGTTGACGCGTGATCGCGTGTGGCTGTTGGCCGCCCTCGGCATCCTGATCCAGGGCACCAGCGGGCCGCGTTCGAACCGATCGATCCGGGCGGACGCGCCGGCGCCGGGGACGGCCGGCCGCTTCGGCGCGGTGCCCTATGTCCAGCTAGAGACCCGCATCTTCGTGCTTTCGCGGCTTTCCATCGACGTAGCGCCGAGGTTCTCGGTCCCGCTTGGGACGCGCTACTACGGACGCCAAGGGGCGCTGCCGCGCTACGCCCCGACATTCGAGCTGGCGGCAGGGGCGGGGGTGTACTTCTAATGCACGCGCGTCGTGAACTGGCGGTCGCGGCCCTCGGCCTGGTGGCCTGCGTGTTGGGCTTCCGCGGTGAGGCGACGATCTTCGGCGATCATGATCTCGTCGGCGTCCGCACGGTTGAGATCGATATCCCGAGCACGCCGCTGACGATCAACGGCTGCAACGCTGAGTCGGCCACGTCGTGTCCTGAGCGCCTGCGTTACACCGGTCGGATCCTCGCGACCGGTGGTACCGCCCGCGATGCCCGCGCCCACGCACGTCAGGTCGCCCTGGTGTTCGAACGCGAGGGGCCGTTGGCAGCCTTGCGTGCGGAGACGCCGCTGTCGATCCGCGGCCTGATCGACGTCGAGCTCGACGCCGTGGAGCTGCCGTCGGATCGAGATCTCAGCGTTACCACCACCATCGGCGACGTCGCGGTGACCGGGGTGGCCGGCTACGTGGCCGTGGACGTCGGGATCGGCGATGTATCGGTCGACGGAGGCGATGCCGGGATCGCGGTGATCGTGGACGACGGCGAAGTCATGTTGCGTGCGCGCGGGCACGCCAGCGTCGATAGCACGCGCGGCGATGTCACCGTGCATGAGTTGGCCGGCATCCGTGACGTCGAGGTCCTGGCCGACGATGGTGAGGTAGGGCTTCGCTTGACCAGCGCAGCCGACACCGCGTTCGACATCGCCGCGGGCGGACCGATCCGCATCACCACGGATACCGTTGTCGTCCTCACGCAGCGGCGGTACGCGCGGGCGGTTGGGGCCGCCAGCACGCGTGTTCGTGTGAAGGCCGGCGGCCAGGTCACGATTGAGCAGCATTGATCGACAGTGGCGCAGCGGATCGCCCCGCGACTGTCGCAGGCCCCCTCGGGACGGCATCTGCCGTGGGGCCGGCGACGCGCTTGAGGGCCGCCACATTGCCGACCGCGGCCAAGCTGTGGTATCAGGCCGAGCCCGCGCCAGAGTGGCGAAATCGGTAGACGCAGCGGACTCAAAATCCGCCGATCCTCGCGGTCATGTCGGTTCGAGTCCGACCTCTGGTACCGGCCGGGCAGCGGGCCCGTAGGCCACCACCTGCCCGCCGGCGAATCCACGCGGACGAATCGCGGCGGCCAACCCAGGGAGGCGATTGAGTCCGAGCCGGCCGCGCGACCCCGTTGGCGCATCGACGGGTCACGTGGCCGCGCGACCCCGTTGGCGCAGCGATCGACGGGGCGCGCACACGCGGCCGCGCGGGAACACCCGACGCGTTTTCGAGCCGGCGACAAATGCGGACGCGCAGCCGCACGGTGCGGGCCAGCGGATGAGGGCGTCACAAACTGCGATCGGGGTATCCACCGAAACGAAAGGTCACCGCACCCCCATGAACCCGATGACTCTGCTGCCCATCTTGCTGTCCCTCTCTGGCCTGGTAAATCCGCAACCGACGATCAGCCCGTCGGCGGTGCCGTCCTCCAACCCGAGCATCGTCGTCGACGCTTGCCGCAGCGCCGCCGCGGACAAGTCCACCACGCTGGGCGCCAACCAGGACAGCGCATCGCTGTCCTCGACCGGGACCAGCTACGCCGGTACGGGCCGTATGTGCAAGCGTTTCGTCGCCGACTTCAATGTCCTGGCCGGCGCCAACCCGGCCGACAACCACGGCACGCTCGAGTTCGATATTTCAGGCGCACCGACGGCGGCCTTGACCCAGGGCAACTGCAACGGCACCGAGCTTACGGTCACCACCTACGAAAAGGTTCCCGGCGCGTTGTCGTTTGTGCAGCGCAGCTCGGCCAAATACAAGGCCGTCTGGCACGACTCGGACATGTTTGACACGTGCGACCTCGAGCGCGTCAACGGGATCAACCCGCCGAGCGACACGCCCGATCCTGCCGGCACCGGGGTCTGGCGCGTGGCCGTCAGCGCAAAGCGCAACGGCACACCGGTCGCGGTCACCGCCCGCCTCGCGTTCGACATTATCCCGTGGTAGCCGCTGCGCTCCGGGGTGGACCGCCGGCACGCAACGCGACTGCCGGCGCCACCACCTCAAGCATCGAGCGGCGCCCGGGGCCGACGAAACGCCCCTTGGCGCCGGCCATCTCCCGGGTACGCTTGTCCGCCATGGGCCGCGGACTCGTGCGCGGGCGATGAGCTCCCACGTCGACCAACTGCTGGCGTGGTTCGGCGTAGAACCGACCACGCCGCCAGATCGCACCGCGTTGGCCGAGATGCTCGCCGCTGCAGGCGTACCTTGGGCGCCGTGCGAGCCCGGAGGCGACTACGAGGCCCATGTCTGCGCCGGTCGGATCCCGACCCGACCCGGTTCGTGGCACGACGTGTTTAACGCGGTGGCATTTGCTCGTTGGCCGCTAACAAAGGCCGCGCTGCATCGGCGCGCCTACGCGCTTCGATCGCAGCGATCGTCCAAGGGTCACCGCACCCCGGCTGAGGATGCGCTCGCCCTGCTCGACGAGGCCGCGCTGGTGTTCGACGTCGACGAAGTCGCAGTCGGTCCGCTGGCGCGCGCCCGTGCACACGGGGATCTTGACGCGATCGATCGCCTCGTGCAGGGTGGCATCGTACGGGTGATGTGGTTCGGCCACGCCCTGTTGGAGCACGCGCTCTTGCGACGCGCGCCGATCGGCGCCGGTGTCGTCCTCTTGCCCCGGCGAGCCGGCGGAGTGGCCGCGTGGCACCACGCCGACGCCGCCCTCGCCACCGCGATCGCGCCGATGCGTGGGGCCGATGCGTGGGATCGCCCGCGGTTCTCGCCGACGCTGCCCTGGCCAGACGTACGCGTGGATCGCTGGCTGTGCCAAAGCTGGGCCGCCGCGCCGCTCCCTCGACGTGGCGACCAATTGCGGCCATGATCCACGCGAGGTCCCCTCGCGTGGAGCTCGTCGACATCCCGACCACCGTGCGTCACCAGCTGCTGTGCGCGGTCCCGCAGCTTCGTGATCCGAACTTCCAGCACGCTGTCGTGTTCATGCTCGACCACGACGAGCAGGGCGCGCTTGGACTCGTGATCAACCATCTTGCCAGCAACGCGGTGGACGAAGTCGCGCGCGGGCTCGGACTAACCTGGCGCGGCGATCCAACCGCCAAGGTCCGAGTTGGCGGCCCGGTGCAGCCGAACCGCGGATGGATCGTCCACGATGACGCGCACTGGGATCCGGCGGCGCAGGAGATCGTGCCGGGTCTATGGCTGACGACGTCGCTCGATCGCGTGCTTGAGGGCGGCCAGGGGCGCGTGGGCGGCGACGCGACGCGCGTGCTCTTCTTGCTCGGCTACGCGGGTTGGGCTCCAGGTCAGCTCGATGGCGAGCTGGCCGCCGGCGGATGGTTGTCGGTGCCGATCCGCGGGGTGACGAGCCCAGCGGCCGCGCAGATGGGGGTCGATGCGGATTGGATCTTCGACACGTCGCCGGATCGTATGTGGGACGACGCGCTGCGCTCGATCGGCATTGACGCCGGCCGTGTCGTCGGGTTTGGAGGCGGTCGTCCCGGGTCAGCGTAGTGCTGATCGGAGGTGCTGCGGCTCACTCGAAGAACGCAATGCGCCCGAGTCATTGCGACAGCGACGTGAAACCGACGGCCCGCTAGACAGCCGTGACGTCGGTCGCTAGCGTGCCGAGTGGGCTGGCCATCTCCATCCGGCCCGGAGCCACTCCCCGCCGTGCGCCGCTTGTCACTGCTCGCCGCTGTCCTTGTGCCCCTCTCAACCAGCCTGGCCCATGCGGGGCAGCCGATTCACCCCAACGCCCCCTGGGCCCGCAAGCCGGACGACGCCCGGCCGGCGGCGATCCAGGCGGCTCCCCGCGACGAGCACTTCTGGGAGGGCGACATGCTGCGAACCGTGGCGCAGCCGCCCGATGTCGTCGGCGCCATGGCCTACGGGCCCACCGTCGGCGTCTTGTACCTGGCGATGGACGGGGTGACGATCGAGCCCAATTGCCCCAATGGCGACCTTGCCAATGGCTCGCTGAATTGCTCGCCGCTCGTCGAGGGCGAGACCACTTTTCCTGCCTACGGCAATGGCAGCGCCAGGGCGGCGCTCTACCAAGAACTGCTCGACTTTTACGATCCGTTCAACATCGTGGTCACCGTCAACCGCCCCCCAGACTTCCTGCCGTACACCATGGCGGTGGTGGGTGGGTCGGCGGGTTTGGCCGGGCAGGGTGGGGGCGTCTGCGGCATCGCCAATGTGCAATGCGATGGGCTCAAGCGGAACCACGTGTCGCTGACGTTCCCCGACAGCTGCGGAGGCGTGGCCGAGATTGCGGCCCAGGAGACCTCGCACAACTGGGGCCTCGAGCACGTCGATGACCAAAGCGATCTGATGTTCCCGTTCAATAACGGCGGGTTCAAGACGTTCGTCGACAACTGCAACGCCGTCGACCACTCGACTGGCGGCGCGACCACGCAGTGCGGATACATCCACGAGGTCTACTGCCCGGCCGGTGGCGGCGAGCAGCAAAACAGTTATCAAGAGCTGCTTGGTGTCTTCGGGCCGCGGGAAGAGGACACAGTGGCGCCGGAGATCGTCGAGATATCCCCCGCCGATGGCAGCACGTTCACCACCTCGGATTCGATCGCTATCACCGCCAAGATCACCGAGGACTCGAACTTCGTCGGCGGGAAGTGGACCTGGCTCGAGGGCCTCCCGCCCGACGTCGACGAGTACACCCGCTGCACCAACAACGTGTGTACGGACGACTACCCACTCGGTAACGACTTCGATCCCAACGAGGTCAACTGGGACCTCGTCAACCTCACCGAGCCGCCGGCAGGCACCTACTCGTTCAAGTTCGAGGTCCTCGACGCGTACGGCCACGCCGACGAGGCGACGATCACGTTCACCGTCATCGAGGGTGGTCCGAGCGACACCGGGGTTGTCGACGACGGCGGACCCGACGGGGGAGGGTCCGGCGGAGACGGTACCGGTGGCGACGATGGGGCGAGCGACGGTGGATCCGATGCCGGCACGGCCGACGACGGGACGCCGACGACGGTGGGGGTGACCGGCGGAGATGGCCCCGCAGAGCGCGGTTGCGCGTGCGGGGTCGATCCTACGGCGCGATCCCTCGCGCCCATGGTCGGGCTGCTTGTGTGTGCCGGCCGGCGCCGGCGCGGCGGCGGCCGCAAAGCGGACACCGCCAGGAGCTGATGCGCCGGGGCGGACGCGCGCGCCCGATTCAGGACGCGCGAGGACGCTCGACACGCCCGTTCCGAAGCCGCACGAAGAAGGGGACGTGAGCGACCCGCTTCCCCCGCCCTCGGCCGTGCCGTGGCTTGCAGCCGAGGCGATCCTGCTGCGGCTGACCCAGCTCCAGCCTCCGAGTGTGTACGTCTGTCGCGACCAGGGGGAACGCATCGTGCGGCACCTTCGAGCGGCCGATCCCGACGAGTCGGTGCCGTGGCAGATCGTGCGCGATTCGGCGGCGCGAACGTCGTGCGTGGTGTGGGTCGGCGACGGGGTGACCGCGTCCGCAGACGCGCGCACCGAGGTCCTCGCGATCGCACGAAACTGCGACCACGACCTGCTGATGTGCGAGCCGCTCGCGCCAGGCTGTGGGATCGGCCTTTCGCTGCTGCGCGCGATCGATCCGAAGATGCTCGAGATCGAGACCGACGAGGTCGCCGACGGGCCTGGCCGCACGCGTGAACGCAAGCCGTGGGAACCGCGGGGACGCTGGGCCGTGGCCCACGCGAGCGCCTGGCGTTTCGAGGGCAACGCCGAGCTCGCCCGTGAGGGATTCATCGCCCGTCTGCCCCGGATGTCGGTCGCCGAGATGGTGCTCGACGTTCGGCGACTGCTGTCGCGCTTTCCTCGCGGACACGAACTACTCGTCCTCGCGATCGCCGAGCTCGCTCGCCGCCGCGACGAAGACGGAGCACGCCAGTTGGCGGGAGAGTTCAAGCTCCAGCCCGGTGCCGCCCCATCTCACCTCGCCGCCGCGCGGCGGACCCTGCTCGGGGCGTTTCCACCCGCGATCATCGACGGGTGGGATCTGCGTCCGACGGGGAGCTGAGGCAGCCCCGCGCTCCCGCGGCCTCACACCGGCGGGCGACCCGGGCCCACGCCGCCGGGCGACCCGGGCTCGCGCCGCCGGGCGACCCGGGCTCGCGCCGCTGGGCGACCCGGGCTCACGCCGCCGGGCGACGCGAGAGCGATCCCATCGCGAACACCTCTGCGGTCCCGTGTTGGCGCGCGCTGGTGCGTCCAACCGCGGGGCGGTGGATCACCAGGGGCGCGCCGCAAAAACGCAGGCCCAAGTGATCGGCGTCGGTCTGGGCCACCACCTCGCACGGGATGTCGATGCGGATGGGCGAGGCCTCCGGCACGAGGCTGACGACCGCGCGATCGCCAGGGCGCAGGGGCATGCGACCGTCGTTGCGCAGGCGCAGGCCGCCCCCGCTGATGTCCACCACCCGGCCGGGGGCCTGGCGGTCCGACGCCCGAGTTACCGCCGCGATCGAGGTGACCAATCGGCGGTGGCGGCGACGCTCGAAGCCATGACGGCCATCCGCCTCCGAGGTCGACAACAGGGTCGCCAGTCGAGCTTTCTCTTCGCGGTGGGCCGGGGCTGCGCCGTGGCACACGGCGGCGTAGCGGACGACGGCGGCGACGAAGGCATGCTCGATCGGGGTCATCGTCGGGGATATCGACCGCATGGCAGCGGGCCGCAGGCACGAGCCGGGACCGCTCAGACGCCAGGCGGCTTGCTGCGGTACTGCAACGCGCCGACGGCGATGGCGGCCCACGCCCCGAGTAACGCGAGGCCGCCCAGCGGGGTGATGGCCCCCAGCCAACGCGGCCCGCCGAGGGTCATCGCGAACAGCGTGCCCGCGAAAATCACAATGCCGACGACGAAGATCGCCGCTGCGGTCCGCCAGATGCGGACCCGATCGACCGCACCCGAAACCCCAAGCGCGGTAATCATCACCGCGTGGACGAGCGCGTAATGGGCGGCCGTCTTCCACCATTCGAGCGCCGCCGGCTCGACGCGATCGCGCAGCGCGTGCGCCCCCATCGCGCCTGCGGCGACGCTGACGACTCCGAGCACGGCCCCGACCGCCGCGACAAGCGATGCCCGCGGACGCCCCGGGTTCATCCGTCCGCCTTTGCCAAGGCGACGCGACGCGCATCGAGCTGCGCCCTCAACCACCCGCGGAACGGTTCTTCGCTGCCGTCGGCGTGGACGACCAGATAGGGCGACATCGAGGAGAATGAATCGCTGGCGATCTCATCCACGAAGGTCTCGAGATCACGGACGTCGGCCCCAAGAAACTCCCATTTTTTGCGCAGCATCTCGGCGAACTCCACCGACGTGTACTGCTTGCGCTTGCCCTTGGTCTTGCCGCTCGGCAGCTTGCGGGGCGGGGCGACGAACGTCTCGTTGCTGCGCTCGACGATCATGAGCGCATCGAGGATCCCGAGGCTGGCCGGTTGGGCTGCTCGCCCTGCCGACGTGGCCGCATCCGTTGGGTTGCGGGTGCTGCCCTCGAGAGCGATGAGACGCGCGAGATACCAATCCTTGGCGGGCACCTTCGTGCCATCGGCCAGGACCACGGCGTCGTCGCTGCCGCGCCCCCCCTGGGCGCCGCCCAGGCGATCGACGAATTGCCGCGCGGTGGTGACCGACATGCGGGCGACGCGGCGCTCGAGCTCGGCGGCGGCGGTTGGTCCGTCGACGGCCTTGCCGTCCTGGAGAAAGCTCGCGTCGCTCTGGCGGACCTCACCGATGAGCGCACGCATCTTGTCGGCTTCCGAAGCGGCTTGGTTGATCCGCTCCGGCTCGAGCCGCTCCGATGCCTCGCCCTGGAGAACCCGAGGGTTGGGGGTCCCGCACGCGACGCAGCCGCCAAGCAACGCGAGCAGGCCACGCCGGAGGCGGTGACGTACACTGCCCCGAGCAGGGGCGGCCAGGCGCGCCGCAGTCACGCACTCAGGCTAGCACGGCATGGTTTCCGCACGATCCGGCGAGCTGTTCGACGACCCGGCCCGCGCCAGCGATGCGCGCTTCGCCCCGTTGGCGGAGCGCATGCGTCCGCGCACCTTGGAGGAGTTCGTCGGCCAACGGCACCTGCTCGGTCCTGGACGTCCGCTGGCCCGGGCGAT
Organism: uncultured Myxococcales bacterium; assembly: GCA_902826865.1. GTDB lineage: Bacteria > Myxococcota_A > Polyangia > Nannocystales > Nannocystaceae > Xiheibacterium. The sequence goes on along the minus strand of CADEGN010000077.1, from coordinate 12,093 downwards.
CGCAGCCGATCGTCTGCCGAGCATGGTGCTCTGGGGACCTCCCGGCACCGGCAAGACGACGTTGGCGCGGCTGATGGCATCGCGCAGCGGTGCCGCGTTCGAAACCCTATCGGCGGTAAGCGCGGGCGTGAAAGAGATCCGCGAGGTGATTGAGCGCGCCCAAGCGCGACGCCGCCTCGAAGATCGTTCGACGTTGCTTTTCGTGGACGAGATCCACCGATTCAACAAGCTCCAGCAAGACGCACTTCTGCCCCACGTCGAGGCCGGCGTCTGTCGCCTCGTGGGTGCCACCACTGAGAATCCGAGCTTCGAGGTGAACGCGGCGCTGCTGAGCCGACTGCGCGTGTTCGCCCTCCAGGGCCTCGCAATCGATGACATCGCCGACCTGCTCACGCGCGCGCTCCACGACCGCGAGCGGGGTCTTGGCGAGCGCGGGATCACGGCGGCGCCAGAACTGCTGCGCGCCCTCGCATCAGGTGTCGCAGGCGACGCCCGGCGCGCCCTCGGCGAACTCGAGAGCGTCGTCGACATGATGGAGGACGGCGTCCAAGAGATCACAGCCGAGCGCATCGCAGCGGCGCTCGGGCGTCGTCCCCTGCGCTACGACAAGGCCGGGGAGGAGCACTACAATGTGGTCTCGGCGTTCATCAAGAGCATGCGCGCGAGCGATCCCGACGCGGCGGTGTATTGGCTCGTGCGGATGGTCGAGGCCGGCGAGGACCCGATGTTCATCGCCCGCCGGCTGGTGATCTTCGCCGCGGAGGACGTGTCCAACGCCGATCCGCAGGCGCTGGTGCTGGCACAGGCGGCGGCCTCGGCGACGCACCTCATCGGACTACCCGAGGCCGTGCTTCCCCTAACGCAGGCGACGCTGTACCTCGCGCTGGCGCCCAAGAGCAACAGCGCCCTCGCCTCGTACGCGGCCGCGCGCAAGGACGTCCAGCGCTGGGGAGCACTGCCGGTGCCGCTTGCGATCCGCAACGCGGTCACCCGGATGATGAAGGAAGCGGGATACGGCACCGGCTACCGCTACCCCCACGACCTCGAGGGTGGGGTCGACCGCGATCACACCAGCTATCTCCCCGAGCGGCTCGCCGAGGCCACGCTCGGACGCTACGTGCGGCTCGCGGCCGTTGGCTGGGAGGCCGAGGCGTTGCGAGCGCTGCGCTCACGCCGATCCAGCTCGGCGAGCGAAGCCGGGGCGGCCGAAGCGGCTACTTCTTCACCTTCGGTTGCGGACGCAGCCGAGCGCGGCGGCGAGCCTTGAGCTGGCGTTGACGCCGACGGCGGCGCATTTTTGGGGAACGACGGTTGTCACCTCTGCCCATATCGGCCTTCGGTTTAGGGCAACTTCGCTCGATCGGTCAAGCCCCCACCGCGCTTCGGCGCTATCGGATGGGGTATGACGCCGATCGACGAAGCTACCGCTACACTGGACGAGGCTCCGATG
>CADEGN010000077.1:0-10633 GCA_902826865.1 uncultured Myxococcales bacterium | reverse complement strand
TCGGTCAACACCAACAAGGCCGGGACCCGGCGCAAGTCGAGGACGCCGCAGCGCGGTCCGTCGTGGGGCGAACCGAGTGTGATCCAAGCCGCGCAGGCCTGCATCGACGCCGGAGCGCCAGGCATCACCGTCCATCCGCGCGCCGACGGCCGTCATATCACAACGACCGACGTACATGAGCTCGCCGCGCTGCTCGCCCCGCTCCGAGAGCGCGTGGAGCTCAATATCGAGGGCGATCCGCGAGAGGATCTCATTTCCTTGGTCGAACAGATCCGGCCGCACCAGTTCACCCTTGTGCCGGTTCTCGCTGGCGAGCTCACCAGCAACCATGGCTGGCGGCCCAACGCAGCGGTGAACCTTCTCCGCGTCGCGATCACGCGGGCCCACGCGGTCGGGACCCGCGTCAGCATGTTCGTGGATCCCGACACCGCGGCGATCGACTGGGCCGCGGCGGTCGGCGCCGACCGAATCGAGCTGTACACCGAGCCCTACGCGCGGGCGTTCGCCCGCGGGTCAGCCGCCGGGACCGCGAGTTTCACGACCTATTGCGAGGCCGCGTTGCACGCAAAGCGCCGCAACCTGGGGATCAACGCCGGCCACGATCTCGACCTCGAGAATCTGCGCTTGTTTCGCACGCTGCCGCACCTCGAGGAGGTCTCGATCGGCCACGCGCTGATGGCCCGCGCGCTGTTCCATGGCCTCGACCGCGTGGTTCGCCAGTTCCTCGCCGCGCTCGCGCCCCCCGTCGACGCGACGATGCCGGCCAGCTGAGTGGGTCAGCCCCCGAGCTCGGCGATCATGCCCTCGACGCGGACCTGCTCGCGTCGTCGGCCGGGCACAAGCTCGAGGTAGCGCCGATAGTGGTGAATGGCCTGATCCGCGTGCCCGAGTTCGCGCTCGATGTCGCCGAGGATTCGGTGCAACTCGCCGACGTCGGGGGCGAGCGCAAGGGCGATCTGGGCGGAGGCGAGGGCGCGTTCGGGCAGCCCGCGCCCAAGCAGGCGCCGCGCGTGGGCCATGGCCTCGATCGCCTCGAGCCAATCGCGGTACTCCTCGCCGAACAGGAGCGGATCAGGCGGTAGGTCGTCGGGCGGAGCCGCCGCCTGGCGTTCGCCGCGTCCGAGCAGGCGCGGCAGATCAAACGCCTGAAATCGCCCGAGCGCCGAGGGGCCCTCACCGACCCACAGAACCATGGCCGTCGCGTCGACCACCACCGCCTGGACCAGCGCGAGGTTCTCCTGGGCGTTCGGGTTGCCCAGGCCAAGGGCTGCGTCACCGATCCCTCGGCGATTGCGCAGCACCGCCAGCGCGTCTTCGGGCGCGTCCACATCCGCCTTGGCGAGGAGCTCGCCCAGGCGGTCATACCGGTACCCGCTGGAGCTGTAGCGCCGGACCCAGTCGTTTTGAAGATCGCTCTCGAACGACTCGCGCAGCATGTGATCGGTGGTCCACACCGGGGATTCATCCTCGCCACGGACGACCCGGCGATCCTCGCGTTTGCGCGGCGCCAGTTCCACGACGAGGGATTTGCGCTGCATGCCGTCGGCGACGAGCACGATTCCCGCGGTGCGCAGCGGGGCACCTCGAAGGATCTCGACCGCCTGCTCGAGGGTGTCGGCCTCCTCGAGTACGCGGCGAAGCACGATCGGCAACGGCGCGCCGTCCTCGAGCGGATCATCGGTCCGAGCAGGGTCGAGCGCGACAAAGATCCCACGGGCGTTGATCCCGGTTACCACGCCGATGAGCCCAGCCCACCCGACCGAGACGAACGGGTAGCGCCCATCGGGCCGGACAACGGTCACGATGCGATCGATCTCGTCGGACCCTGTCCCGAGATCGAACCACAGCGAGCGACCGATGATGAGGTTGCCGGGCTCGCTCGTACCGGTACGTCGGCGAGAAAACGCGAACGCGCTTCCCTCGACGATCACGTCGTCGAGCCGCGACGCGAGCGAGTCGAAATTCTGATAGAGAAACAAGCGGTGGTATGCGCTGGCGCGGCCGGTTTGCGCCTCGGGCATCGCCGCGGCCATTCCTGCGAGCTCACGTCGAATGGCCTCGAGTAGGTTGCGGTCGGCGTCGCGATACTCCCAACGCGTCAGCATCGTCGCCGTCCACCCCTCGAGCCATGCACCGTAACGGGCGTCGAAGCGAGCTTGAACGCGCTCGTCGAGCTGCTCGAACAGCCGGGCCGTCAGACGGCCTCGCGCATCCCCGATCGCCTCGGGCGACCCGGCGAGTTCGAGTCGCCAGATCTTGCCGTCGCGCGTGAGCCGCGAGCGCCCGTACGTCAGTTCTCGGCCGGTGGTGTCGACGCGGAATTCCTGACCCCCGACCTCGACTGCGGGCGCCTCCAGGTCGGTATAGTTGAGATAGCCGGAGTAGAGCAGCGCGAGCAGCACGAAGGTCGTGCCGACCAGGGCGAGTGCCGCGCGCAGCAGTGCGAAGACGGCGCTCTCGCTCTTGGGCGGGCCGCTCAACGAAAACCGCGCCATTGCCCGGTCGTCTTAGCAGCTCGCGGGCCACGACGACAGCCGCTCGCCCGGATTGTCCGGGTCTGGGGCTATACTGCGCCTGCGCCGATGGTCGCCGCGACCCTCGTTCCCTCCGCCCGATGTTCTCTCGTGACCCTCGTCGCCCTCGTGGCGAGCGTCCTGCTCGCGTGCGAGCCCGAGCGGCCACCGACGGCCAAGGACGACCGACCGGTCAGCGAAGCCGCCGACTCCGCCGCTCCGGCGCCGCTGTACGACCCTGCGACGACGTCTGCAGTGCTGACGTTCGCGGGTGAACGCGGCGCGTTCCAGGACACGAGCAAGCCCGATTCCATCGCCGAGAACGCGCGCGGTCTCGTCCGCGTCACCCTTCTCGATGGACCGGCGCCACCGCCGGGCAAAGTATGGGTCGGCAACTTCAAAGGCGCCGACGCGAGCGGCAAGGTGCAGCTCACCACCGTCGCCCGCGATGACTTCGAGGAGCTCGCGCTCGGTCAAGGATTGAGCAGCCAAGTCGAGCTGCCCGAGGGGCTCGAACCACCAGCGCAAGTGGCGAACGCCCATGGCGATGTGATCGTGTACAAGACGGCGTGGTGCGGCGTCTGCAAGAAGCTCGAGGGTTACCTGGGGCGCAAGGGCGTGGTCTACACCGCCAAGGACATCGAAAAGGACCCGAGCGCGGCCGCCGAGCTGCAGGCCAAGGCCAGTGCGAAGGGCATGCGGACCGGTAGTGTTCCGGTCATCGATGTCCGCGGAGAGCTGCTGGTCGGCTTCGATCGCGCGCGACTCGAGGCGCTGCTGTGATCAACGCGCCAGCGCGGCGAGCAGTTCATCCGCGCTGACGAACGAGCGCAGCTCGAGGGTCACCGGTGGACGTTTGGCCCCGCGACGGAGGGCATCGACCACGCTGCGCGCGGACGCGAAACGCACGACGTGGGGGACAGCGTCGTACCCCAGCCACGCCTGAAGCAACGCATGCTCATCGGTCCCGTCGCTCACGTCGAGCTCGATCCGCACGTGATCGGTCAAGGCCGCGACAACGCGTCGGTCGGCGAAGCTAACGTCGCGCAATTCGACGCATGGCACGCACCAGGTGGCCGAAACGTCGAGTACTACCGGCGCGTTGGGGTCGGCGGCTGCGAGGGCTGCTTCGAGGGCGCCCCGATCCCTCACCCGGATCCACGGATCGCGCACGACAGGCTCGGCCTGGGTTGCGATCGGGCGGCTCGGCCCGGTGCATGCCGGCAGCGCGAGCCCAGCCCCAAGCGCCAGGACCCGGATCACTTCACCGGCTCCACCGCGGTGAGAAACGCACGCGCGTCGACAAGGCTGCGAAACCGCACCGCCGGCTCGGCCATGCGCCCGTCGGCCTGCAATTGGCCCAGCGCGCCGGCCAAGTCGCTGCCGCTCGGGTACACGAGCACACTCGGCAGTATCTCGCTGTCGAACGCTTCTTGGAGGCGGACCTGGTCGTCCGTCCCCTCGGAGACATCGAACTTCACGAGCTCGAAACGATCGACCAGCATCGGCTCTACGCTCGGGTGCCCGAAGGTCTGGAGCTCCATTTCCTTGCACGGAAGGCACCAGCTGGCCGCGAAGTCGATCAACACGGGCTTCGTGCGATCCGCCTTGGCGAGGGCCGCCTGGAGGCCGGCGAGGTCGTGGGCGTGGTGCCAGGGCAGGGCGACGTACATCAGGTTGTTGAGCGCCACCGCGGCCCCGAAGGTCGCGAGCGCCACCGCGACGCCCTTGCGCACGCGCACCGTCATGGGCGTGCCGTGGAAACTCAAGTGAACGGCCCCGGCGAGGACCCCTACGACGGCCAGCGTCGCGCCGATCCACAGGCCGTGTGCCTCATGGAGCACGAAATCCGCGAGTGTATTGCTGAGGGGACGCAGGAACCAAAACATCATCACCAGCAGCGCCACGCCGAACACGCTCTTGACGTGTTCCATCCACGCCCCGGGCCGGAACAGGCTGGCGCCGAGCGCCACGGCGAAAAACAGCGTGCCCATGCCGAGGGCATAGGTGAACAGCAGCGAGGCGCCGTAGGCGATCGAGCGGCCTTGGGCCGACGACTGGGCGATATACGCCAGCAGCGACAAGAGGACGGGACCGGTACACGGGGCGGAGATGAACCCCGAAACGAGCCCCATGAGAAACGCGCCGACCGGTCCGGCTCCACCCACCGTGTTGAGTCGCCCTTGCAATGACGACGGCAGCTGGATGTCGAACGCGCCGAACATACTCGCCGACAGGGCGCCCAACACCGCGACGATCGGAATCACCACCCATGGGTCGGCGAGCCAGGCGCCGAAGGCACCGCCCGTCGACGCGACCACCACGCCCAACGAGGTGTAAAGGGTTGCCATGCCGAGAACGTACGCCGCGGCCAGAAACAACGCGCGCGGGCGCGAGACACCCTTGGCACCGAACACCGCGACTGTGATCGGGATCAGCGGATAGACGCAGGGAGTTAGGTCGACGAGCACGCCCTGACCGAAGGCCCAGGCATAGGGGGCGAACCCGCCGCCCCCGAACGCCGGATCCGTGAGGGCACCCAGGGCGGTCGCACTCGCATGAATGGAGAACGTCATCACCGACCTCGTCAGAAACGCCGTGGCGACCCGTTGTGTATCATGCCATGGAACGCCCGCACCGCTGCCACAAGCGCCGCCGCCGCGCTGCGGTCATGGCGGCGGGGTGGCCAGGCAATGTCCCTGCGCTTGGATCTCCGCGAGTTCGGCCGCGGACAGTGCCGCGCAGCAGGTGTCGTCCTGCGCCTGGATGATGAAGTCGACCAGCAGGTTCAGCGGCAATCCGTGACAACACGCTGCGTGCCCCTCGCGCGCGCAGTCCGGAGCCGCCATGCATCGACCGGCGCGTGGATCGAGGCACGACACCCGCACACCTGGGTTCGGGTCGGTGTAGTCGAGCACTACTTGGGTGTCGGCGAATAGCGCGGAGCCGAGCAAGCCGTCGGGTTGGATCGCCTCGGGTGACAGGTCGAGACGGAGCGCGACCGGCAGGGGATGATCGGCCGGCAAGACCAACGTATCGATCCAAGTCTCGATGTCGGGCGCCTGCCCCAGCAACATCGATTCTCCGACAAGTACCATGGACGAGGCCGGGGCATCGGGCGCATAGGGCGGGCTGGTGCTGCCGATGTCGAGCACGTTGGCGAACGCATCCACGAAGTTGTCGCATTGTTGGAACAACGCGGTGCGTCGCTGCTCGAGCCGAGTGCAGGCCGTGGGGCCGCGGGTCTGCGCGAGGCCGGCAAGCAGCGCGACTGAGCGAACCCGCAATCGCGAGAGCGGCGTGTCGGCGCCCGCGACGGGCCAGCCAGGCACCGCCAGCGCACCGCCCTGGGGCACGCGACACGCCGCCGCATCCGCGGTCACCATGTTGCAGGGCGGCAGGGATGCGAGGGGTCCGAACATTCGTTGCGCGCTGTCGGAGAACAGCACCAGCCCAGGGACAGACGTCGCGATCACGAGGCTGGCCGTGCGACCACCACCGGTGGCCGCGGGCTCGCAGGCGGCGTCCAGCTCGGGCCCCTTGGTGGCCCGGCACGTGCCGACATCGAACACGTCCGTGACGTCGTAGCGGACGGCGCAGGGCGGAGCTGCGACGCAGGCGTCGACCACCATCCGCGACGCCTCGAGGGCGATGTTCGGCTGGCCGCGCACGATGTCATAGCCCGTTGTTCGGCAGCCGTCGTCGCCGATCTGACAACGATCGGCGACGTCGCGGCCGAGGAGCCGGCCAGGAAACTGAACGGCGATGAAGGCTCGCCCTTGATCCGCGAGGTCCTCATCGCTCCCGGGGAACTCGGCGTACAGGGCCAGGGTCGCGACGTCGTCCTTGGGCGTGCGTAGGGCGACGGCGAAGCGGCGGAGCACGTTACCGCCCAGAACGCCGCCGGCGCGAAACGAAGCGTCCGGTGTCCCCGCGAACCACGTCCAGGCGTCGGTGCCCGCCGATGCCACGCGGACGAGCGGGGTGTTGCGGAACCGGAACCGCGCCACGGCGGCATTGAGCTCCGCGCCCGTGGGTGACTCCGCCGCCAATCCGGCCGCCGTTCTGACTTCGAGGCACTCGCGCGAGAACCGTGGCCCTGGATCGGCGTCGTCGGCGAGCACTGTCAGCGGTGCGAGGGTATCGACCAACAGAGGCTTGCACGGGCGACCGCCATCTGGATCGCAGCCGCCGCGCGCGGACGCACCGGGGCAGCCTTCGTCGACGTAGGCTAGGCGGGGTAACGGCGAGGCGTCGCCGGACATGAGCGCGATCGGCTCGCCAAGGAGACCCGCACCGAGCACCGTATCGTCGGTGCAGGCGGGCGCCACGAGCATCCAAGCCAGGCCCAAACGACGACAATGCCGGCCGCGGAAAATCTCGCGACGGGCATCATGGTGGCACCGCTCGAGCGGCGCGCAGGCGAGGTGCGGCATGGATTGCCGCCAGAGTTTACTCGGTCTTCGCGACCTCGGCGAGCTTGGTCTCGAGGCGGGAGATGAGGTTGTCGATCCCCGCGTCGCCGCCTTCGCGGAGGATCCGCGTGAACTCGTAGCGGTAGTTCTTCGCGAGGCTGACACCGTCGGTGATGATGTCGCGGACCGACCAATGGCCATCCACGAAGTGCATCACGTACGCGACTTCGAGCTCTTGGGCGTCTCCATTCTTTGTGAAGGAGACCTTGGTGGTGACCTTCGTCGCTCGCGGCCGGCGTTCTTCGCCGAGATACTCGACCTTGCCGGTGTCCGCCTGGGCGATGCGCTTGAGGTAGTTTTGCCGGATGAGGCGCGTGAGGAGCGATTCGAACTCGGCGCAGCGAGGCTCGCATCGGCGATCGGCGCGGTTCTTCCCGCCCAGAGCGCTCATCGCGATCCACTTGTAGTCGAGCAGACCGTCGACCTCCTTGGCGACGACGTCGCTGCCGACCTTCGTGCGCACGAACATCAGGACGGTCTCGTGCTTCTTCTTGAACTCGTCGAGGGCGCTGACCGTGGGCTCGGCTTCGCTACCCGGACCGGCGGCGAGTTCGGCCGCGTCTGCATCATCGGCGTCCGAGGCCTGGACCCCAGTGACGGCGAGGGAGCTGCAGAGGAGCGCGAGCGATGGGATGATGAGGCGGAGCATTGAAACCTCGGAAAGGACGGCTGAAACGACCGTCCCTGGGCCGTACGTGAGGTCAGACGGCGGTCGCGCAGGGGCGATTCACCCGCGGGCAGTCTAGCGCAGTGCCGCCGATCACGGGGCGCACAGATCGGCCGCGCGGGGGGTCCGCAAGGCCCTGTGCGGCAAAGTCGCCGGGATTGCACGTGAACCGGCGCGGGGCCCCCGAGGGTACGGTCGACGGGGGCACATCCGCGCCGGTGGGGCGGGCCGGACGCGGGTGAACCGCCGGATCTTGCGGTTCGGATCCCGAGATCCGTAAAGTCGCCCGATGCTCCGTCACGCGGCGCTCGACCAGCTCCCCGGCCAACGGCGAGTGATGCTCCGGGTCGCTGGCGCGGACGCGGAGCGTTTTCTCCAGGGCTGTGTTTCGGCGGATATCCGCGGCGCCAACGCGGACCACGCGGTGACGGCCGCCTTACTCACCGTCAAGGGCAAGATCGTCGCCGACCTGGTCATCCTTGCGGCCGAATCGAGCGGCGCATTCGACGTACTCGTGCCCGCCGATGTTGCCCGCGAGGTCCAAACGGTCCTCGAAGATCACGTGATCATGGACGACGTGACGATCTCGCCGAGCGCGGAGATCGCCTCGCTGGTCTGGGACGAGGACGGCGACGAGGTGAGGATCACCGGGGCGGACGTGCGGGTGCGAGCCAGCCGCCACCCGCTGCCGACGCTGCTCGTGGTGGGCCCAGCCGGCGCGGTCGCCGATGCGCTTTCGGACTCGAGCCCGGTGGACATCCTTGCGTTCGACCGCGCGCGGATCGAGTCGGGTACCCCGGCATGGGGCCGCGAGATCGTCGCCGGTCGATTCCCTCCCGAGTGTGGCTTCACCCACGCGGTGTCCCACGATAAGGGGTGCTTCCTCGGTCAGGAGCCGATCGCCAGGATCCATGCCCGCGGGCAGGTGAACCGCGTGATGGTGCGGGTCGTGCTCGAGCGCGTCGTGGACGTTCCAAGCCAATTGTCCGCGGACGCTCGTCCCGATGCCGGTGAGCTGACGACCTGCGCCGGCGAGATCGCTGGCGCAGGCGGTCTTGCGATCGTTCGGCGGGAATTCGCGGTCCTCGGCGCGTTGCTCCGCTCGGCCGGCGGCGTCGCGGTTCGGGTGATTTCCGGCCCGCTGGGCGATGATCCTGGCCCGGGCACGCCCGCCTGATCGGCCTAAAACGGCGAGATGTCGCCGAGGATCATCGATGCCGCCATGTGGCCACTTTGGCATGCGGACTCGATGGTCGCCGGGATTCCTGTTCGCACCCAGTCGCCGGCGAGCCACAACCCGCGCACCGGACTACGCGTCTCAGGGCGGCGATGATAGGTGCCGGCAGCATGGCTGATCGTCGCCCGTTTCTCTTTGACGATCTGAGAATCGAGGACATGAACTCGCCGCCCAGGGAAGTACCGCTGCGCCTCCGCGCGAAACAGCTCGAGCAAGATCTCGGGCTTATCGTCGACGAATCCGCGCGCCCCCGAAATCGTCGCGTTAAGCAACGTGCGATCGCCGTCGTCGCGTCCTTCGATCCGACTGCGATCGAATAGCCAATGCAGCGGGCTGCCGATGAGCCCGACGTACTCAACGTCGGTGAAGAGCGGCCGATCAACGACCAGCCACAGGTTGATGATCGGGGAGTTACCCAGCCGGCCGACGTCCTGGAACACCGGGTGGCGGAGGGCCGCGTCGGGGAGGAGGTCGAGCAAGGCGGCGGGCGGCACCGCCGTCACCACATCGCGGCAGTCGATCCGTTCACCGCCGCGCAGGAGTACCGAGGAAACACCGCGGTCGTCGCACTCGACGGCGCGGACGAGCTGGCCGAAGCGCAGCTCGGCTCCGCGCGCGCGCAGCCAGGCACACGCGCCGTCGACGTAGAGCCGTGACAGCGGCACGCGGGAGACGCCCAGGCGAGACGCGTCGCGGGTGCCGAGAAATGCGCGCTCGAGCACCGCCATCAACATCCCGGCCGAGGCCACGAGCGGGTCGTCGTTGAGCACCGCCCACACCAGGGGGTCCCAGAAGGCCCCGCGGATCCCCTGCGTTTGGCCGAGACGGCGGAGCCAGGCGTCGCAGGTTTCGTTGTCATCGGGACGATCGACCTCGCCACGCAATAGCAGTCCCGCGCGCATCGCCGCCGCCTTGTGAAGAACCCCGAGTCCGCGCATCCCGAGCAGACCAGCCGCGAGGTGAAGCGGCGCCGGCAGGGCGGGGCAGCGGAGTTTGACCCGCCCTCCACCCTCCTTCACCATGTCGATGGCAAGGTTGCGCTGAAATGCGACGGCGTCGTCACTGCCGATGGTGCGCAAGAACGCCATCGTCTCGTGGTAGCAGCCCATCAACAGGTGCTGGCCATTGTCGAGTTCGTATCCACTGTCGTGGGTGAACGAACGCGATCGGCCGCCGCCACGACTGGTGGCTTCAAGCACCACGACGCGGCGTCCGCCCTCCACCAGGCGCACCGCCGCCGCGAGTCCGGCGAAACCTGCTCCGACGACCACTACCGGTGCATCTGCGACAGGCTTGTCCCCGCCGTTGCCGTCTGCGCGGCGCTCCTTCGGCCCATCCATGCCGCGGATCATCCGCGAAAGCCGAGGCGCACGCGGGCGATCGCGCGGGCTGCAAGGGCCAGCTTGTCGCGTCGGCGCAGGGCGGCGCGCCGGGTGTAAACGTTGAACCGCGATGTTCGGATCTCGTCGAGGATGCGATGGTAGGTGCGGCCCATTACCTCGGCCGGCAGGAGCGCCTTGCTGTCAGCGCCCGCCAGGGCGCTGCGGGCCGCGCGGTACTCGGTCTCCGCCATGTCCGCGAACTCCTCCGCCATCGCCAAAAACGCGGCGTCGTAGCGGCGCGCCAGCGCGTCCTTCAAGATGTCCTTCACCCTGCCTTCGCCTTCGCCGGGCCAGTTGTAGTCCGCGTCGTTTTTGGCCGGGTTCCAGGTGGCATCCTTGATGTGAATGTGGACGACGTG